>NZ_CP036268.1:2707211-3079711 GCF_007744515.1 Stratiformator vulcanicus | reverse complement strand
CGACCTTCGGGACCGCTCCACTCAGAGTAACGCTCGCCGTCTTGGCGGGCGTTTTTCTTTTGGCAAGCGAGGCAATCTGCCAACTCGGTGCCGACCCCCCGCCGCAGCAGGAGCCTGAACCGGCGAGCAACTCAAACGGTGATCGGTCACCTTTTTTCGACACGCTGCCGACCCGGCCGGTCGATTCGATGTTGGTGTTTGAGAGGCAGGATGTGCTCGCGATCAGCGAAGCGCGGATCGCCTTGCAGCAGGACAACGACGTCAATGCGGTTCGCGTTCTGCAAAACCTGCTGAGCCGTCCCGTTGATTCGTTCGTCGATCGCCGGCCGGACAAAACGATCGTGGGGGCCTCGCGGCAGGCCGAAGCCATGGTGCTTCAGCTCGTGCGCAGCAAACCCGGTGTCTACGAGTTATTTGCCGAACCCGAGGCGAAATCAATACTTGCGACCGATGACGACGCGTCGATGGTTCGCCGATGGCGACAAGTCGCCGCTGAATATTTCTTGACGGCTGCGGGGTTCGAAGTCGTCGATCATCTCGCCAGTCGCGCCTTCGACCGAGGTGAGTTTGATCTGGCGGCTCGGCTGTGGCTTCGCCTCGTCAACGAAGCCGCGCACCGAAATCGATGTACTTCGACGACCTATCTCAAATTTTCTCTCGCCATGGAACGTTGCGGGCGCGGTGGCGAGATTTCTGAATTTGAAGTCGGACCGCCTCAGAACTTTGGCAATCTCACCGGACCGGTTGCCGCACCAAACTCCGAGTTCAATCATCCGATCGCCGCCCGTGGCCGAATGCTGGCGACTCATCCGAGGGAGAGAAACGATGACGAGTGGCTGCAGTCGAGCGTCCAAATCGATCGTTGCCGTCGTCGGCAATGTTCGATTCCCTGGCTCGATCCTCGCCTGACAATCCATGCGTCTGACGTTACTCGCGGCTCATACGGTAGGGGCGGAAGCCGGTCAAACTCGGGCGAGACGCCGGCCACGTGCAATCTCGTCATCGTGGGTGACACCATCTGCTGGACGAGTCGGTCCGGGCTAACCGTCGGCATTAGTGCCCAAACGGGAGCACAGGTCTGGCGGCATGAGCGTGCTGCTTGCCTTTCCGCAAAGGGAAGTGATCAGTTCACGTCGGCCTTCGAATGTATCGCATCGGACGGTCGTCGGCTGTTCTTGTTCGACTCCGCCGATGAGAGTGGTAGTAAGAGTCTCGTTGTCGCTTCGGCGAGCGATCATGCCGTTGAAGCCACTCCGCCACGAAAAGCGAGCTTGCCGAATTGTCTTGTCGCCGTCGATTTACAGTCGGCGAGCGATTCCGAGATCGCATCGGAAGCTTGGAGCCTCGACCTGAAAGCCGTCGCCGTCTCTGCCGCGACGGCTCCCCGCGATGCGGCCAATTTGAACGGCTATTTCTCCTCCCCGCCGGTTGTGTCGGACGGTCAATTGTTTGTCTTGGCGGAAGTCGCCGGCGAGCAAAATCTCGTGGTCGTGTCCGCGGCCAGTGGTGAGATTTTGTGTGTGCAGCCTTTGGGTTACAGCGACGGTCCGCACTGGAACGAACGCGGAGCCGGCTGGTGCGGAAACTCTCTGAGTGTCACAGCAGGGATCGTCATTTGCGGCGTCGGGAAAGAACGCGTCGTTGCCGTTGATGCGATTACGGGCCATCTCCTTTGGGGACGGTCGCTCGACGATCAAGCGGACGGAGACGGATTCGGGCACTCGTCGCGTCGTCGCTCCGCATCGGAGACGCCAGTTGTCAACATGACCGTTGCGGACGGCCGCGTCATTACCGTTTCGCCGTCGACTCGGGAAATCGTTTGTCTCGAAGCAACTTCGGGGCGCGAACACTGGCGGGTCCCCGCTGAAGATATCGAGCGTTTCCTGTGCATTTCCGATGGCGTGCTGCTCGTGGCCGGCGCACGTCGCTGCCGGGGCATGTTGCTGGCCGACGGGTCGACGCTATGGGAACGGCGTCTCGGCCGTGCCTCTGGACGAGGCATGTTGTGTGAAGACGGATTCATTATGCCGGCCGTTCGGGGCGGCATTGTGGTGATCGATGTCTCGACCGGACGGACCCGCGAAGTTGCAATTGAAACGCCCGGACTGCTGTTTGGGGCCGAAGTCGTTTCTCGGGGCGCGCCGATCACGTTAGGGAATTTCGCTTACGGAGCCGACCGAATCGTCTCGGCGACGGCCGGGCGGCTCGACGTGTTCGAGCCCGCCGGGGTGATGTTCAGCAATCTTGCGTCGAATGATCCGCAGGCCGCTTCTAACGAACAACGTCTCAAGTTGGCGGCGATTGCACTTTCGCTTGATCGATTCGATCTCGCCGAGGAGGCGCTTTCAGTCAGCGACAAAACAGAGCAGGCTTTTTCGGACCCATCGCTTCGGCACCTGCGGCGAGAAGTCGGCCTCCGTCGACTTCGCACTTCGCCGCGGGATCTGTCACGGCAGGTAGAACTGCTACTGGCTCAGTCGAGCGGAAGGGCTGAACGGCTTGAGATTTCGATGGCCGCCACGAATGCGGCAATTTCCGGCGGCGACCTCTCACTCGCGATTGAATCCCTCGAGGATTTGATTCGTGTCGAACGTTCCGATTCGTTACGACTCGATCCGAATGATCGGGATATCCGCCGATCGCATCTCGCGACCGCAATTTACTTCGGCGAACGAATTCGCACCGTGTTCGGCCAAGACGGCGAGTCAGCGATTGAGCGCCTCTGCGCGACGCTTTGCGATCAAGCGGTGGTGCCAAAGACTGCCTTGCGTTTTTCGACCCATTTTGATCCCGACGGTCTCGTCACAGGCAACACGGTTCTGGCGGAATTGCGGAATGCCTTCACACGGCATGATCTCGCCGAGTGCGACCGTCTGTTGGCCCAAATGGCGACAACCAAAGAATTCTCGAATCACTTCCGCGAATTCAGCGTGCGTTTGGCGGCAGCACGCTCGGAGTGTCGTCATTCGGCGCGGCTCTTGTCGCAAGTCGATCCGATCATTGAGGAGGAGCCCCGTCAATATGAGCCTGTCAGCGCCGTCCGATTTGCCAGCGCTACCGTGTCTGCCGAACGACCGCTGACTAAACGACCGCTGACTGCGAGAGTCCCAACAAATCGCGGCAGCGTCGTGGATCGGCTGGCTCATGCTGATCGTACGGCGTTACGTCAGGCGCTGGCAGAACGAAAGTTCTTTGCCGGCGTCACCACCGTGGAGATCGAGCCGCTGCTTTGGGACGAATCGCGAGGACTCATTTCGAACGTCTTCAGCACGCAGCGGCGTCGGCTTTCAACTCGCCCCGGCGATCGCTATCAGATTCTCGACATCGGCGAGGCCCACGCGCCGGAACTTGCTGTGATTGACCTGATGGACGGCGCGACGCGATGCCGGATTCGAACCAACTCGAACTTTCGAACGGCGTTGCGGTTTCGTCCCACCTCGGGCGTCGGTGTGCTGCCGGTCGCCACTGCGGGACGAATCATGGGCGTCTCTCTCGCCGGACTTCCGCAGGATCGGCCGTTGTGGTCGGTCGAGGTCGGGGATCGCATTACGGAGCAACCGCACCTCGGTGCGTTCGGCCCCGATTTTTGCATCTATCAAACCCGGTGCGAACTGGGAGTTCTCGATCCGACGGACGGGTCGACCCGGTGGGTTCGCAGCGGCGGCGAGTGCGACTCGGGACTCTTGACCGATCAATACGCAGGTTTAGCGGCCGATTCGCATACGGTGACGACGTTCGGTTCCGATCGCCGCCAATACACGGTTTACGCAACGGCGACCGGCGATGAGATCGATCATGGCGTTCTCCCGATCGACCTGAGTCGGCAGCGCCGACCGATCGGACGAAAACTGTTCTATGTGGCGAAAAACCCCGACGGACTGCGAGCCCGGCTGTGGGATCCGAAGTTCGGCTGCAACGACATCGACGAACCGATCGATGCGAGAGAGACGTTGCTGATGGCCTCCAGTTCAAACGCGGACACGCTGCTATTGCTGACCGAAGACGGTCGGCTGCGGTCATTTGATACCGCGACCGGTACTCCGCGGTGGCAGTCTCGGATCGCCGTTGAGGAGGCGGAGCAGGCTTCCTCGCTCCGTATGTTCCGGCAGGGCACGAACCTCTATGTCAACATTCAATCGCCGCAGCGAGGAGACGGGCCTTATGACCATTATTATGTGAACGATTCGTTCTTGCCGGTCAGTCATGTGCAGGGCTTGTTGATCGCGTTTGAAGCCGAGTCGGGTCGGGAGCTTTGGCGACGGCGGTTGCCGCAAACCTCATTCGTTTCGGTTCCAGACCTCGATTTGCCGGTTCTGATCGCGGTATCTCGCCTGCGAAATCGTTCGCGGCGCAGCAGTGTCGTTTTGGGGGTCGAAGTCATCGACGCGGCCGATGGCGAAGTCCTCGCCGAATCGTCGAACATCATCTCCGATCGTTTGGTGATGTTCCGGCCCGACGCCGAAAATCGTTCGCTCGATTTGCTTGGCCTCCGCTCCGGTGTGCGGCTTCGATTCAAATAGAGCGAGCGAAGCTTTGCTCGATTGGCAAAGCCGTTCGAGATGTCTGTTCAGCCCCGCAGCTTAGTCTGTCGGTTCGCCTCGCCAGCCGCGGCCCCCTTTCAGCGTCCGCTCGACTGTTGACCGACACGCCGTCCCCGACTAGCGTGCTACGAGACGCGCGGGTGTAGTTCAATGGTAGAACGAAAGCTTCCCAAGCTTTAGGCGAGGGTTCGATTCCCTTCACCCGCTTCACCGTTGGCCCGCGTTTTTCCGCGTAGGCTAAACCGGTGAGGCAACATGTTTTGGAGACTGCCGCCCACCGAAGGAACGTCTGAACTCTAGTGACCCGTCCGCGTTCGCGGGTGGATCGTGATTCGGAATCGTTCTCAATAACGTGGTCGGTTTCAGTCCGGTTCCAGCGAAGGAATGGGCGATGCAGCGTGATCGCACCGTCGGCCGGCCGATGGAGATACTGCTCGTCGAAGACAGTTTGACGGCGGCCCGTTTGACGATGGCGACCTTGCGCGGGGGCCATCTTCAGCACCGAATCACGTGGGTGCCTAACGGCGAAGAAGCGATTGAATTCGTTTTTCAACGCGGTAAGTTCAGCCGCGCGCCCCGTCCGGATTTGATTCTGCTCGACCTCGGACTCCCGAAGCGGGATGGGCGAGAGGTGCTCCAGGAGATTAAGGCGGACCCTGATTTACTTCAAATTCCGATCGTCGTGTTGACGGCATCGACAAGCGAGGAAGACAGAATCGTATCAGAGCGGCTTAAGGTCGAAAGTTACCTCACCAAGCCGATCGATATGAACCGGTTCTTGGAGGTCATCAAGGAACTCAGTCGCTTTTGGCGGGCGGATATGATCCTGCCGGGACCGGCTGCCTCATCGCAGCAGTCGGGGTGATCTCCTCATTCGGAATCACTTTCAAGAAATCCGATGATCTCGCCGGCGACGTTGATCTGAGTCGCTTTCTCGACGCCCTCAAGCCCGGGTGAGGAGTTGACCTCCATCACAAGCGGGCCGCGATCGGACGGCAGGAGATCGATGCCGGCGAGGTTCAAGCCGCTGACCTCCGCGGCTTTGACGGCGACATCGATCATCTCTGTCGACAAATCGATGCGACGGGCTTTGCCGCCGCGATGCAGATTCGACCGGAACCCCCCTGCCTCGGCCCGCCGTTCGATCGCAGCAACGACTTCACCTCCGACGACCAAAGCGCGGTAGTCGATCCCGTGGGCTTCGGCGACGTATTGTTGGACGAGGATATTCGCATCGAGTCCGCGAAAGGCTTCGATGACGGCTTCGGCCACATTCCTCGATTCCGCGAGAATCACACCGATGCCCTGCGTTCCTTCCAACAACTTGATGACCAACGGCGGCCCGCCGACTAGATCGATGAGGGCTCCGATGTCTTTTGTCAGATGAGCGAAGCCGGTCGTCGGCATCGGGAGGCCGGCCGCGGCGAGCTGTTGCATCGAGCGGAGCTTATCTCGCGAGCAACTGATAGCGGTCGACGAATTTAGTGAGCGGACCCCCATTGTTTCGAACTGCCGCACGACGGCAGTCCCGTAAAATGTTTGCGAGACACCGATACGCGGGATGACCGCGTCGAATCGCTTGAGCTCATCGCCCTGATAGAGAACCCGCGGTCGCTTTGACGTGATGTCCATCGAGCAGCGAAGATAGTCGATGACCCGGACGGAGTGGCCGTTTCGCTCGGCCACGTGGGTCAGCCGACGGGTCGAATAGAGCGACTCATCCCGTGACAGAATCGCGATTTTCATAAACGTGGTGTCTTCCGGGGGGCATTCAAACAAGTCGCGAAGGACTGGGCGAGAGGAGCCTATCGTGCGACACCGGTTCAGGCAGCGCTAAAAAAGTTGAAAACGGGGCTTGCCTTCGGCGAGAAATTGGTCAGGATTCCCCTGTCGGGTCGTGCGAACGCAGCACGACGGGTCGCCCCGCCCGTGAAGGTGTCGAGATTGGCTCCGACAGTAGCGGGCAAGTTCGATTTGAGAAAGGAGGTGGTCGAGTGATATCTGATTCTAATTGCCAACGAGGTGGTGTCGCATAGCGGACCGCCGGCGGGCTGTCCCGTCTGACAGCCACCTCCTCGTCTCGCGACTCGAATTGCTTCGACCACGTGTCATCGCAACGACAGACGCATTTGACGAGACTAATTCCGGACCCCGGCTTCCACGTGAAGCCGGGGTCGTTTTTTTGCGTGTGGCGAATGTTTAGCCGCGGCCGACAGGGAGCGCTTCAATAGATTCAGCGCCGCTCCAACAAAAAACCGCCCGAGAAAAACTCGGGCGGCCGATCGCAATTTCTTGGCGGATGTTGAATCAGCGTTCCTGATTCACTCCACTGCCGCGGCAACTCCGCCGGCAAACTCGTCGGCTTTCTCGCCGGGATCATGAGTTAGTACCTCGGCTTTGTAACCGCCTTTGGTCCGGAAGTAGATCACCAGAATCAGATAGCAGACCAGCATGAAGGTCGGGAAGGCAGCCATTGTTAAGAGTGCCTTCTGATTACTGCGGTCACGCACGCTCTTGACCTTCTCCTTCAACTCCGTCGCTGCTTCCGCGGAGCCGGCCTCTTCCTCGATCAGCGATGTCAAAGCGGCATCATCGATTGCCGTGTACTTGAGGACTTCGTAGCTCGCCTTCGGCGTGACCGGCTGAAGTTTGTCGTTTTCCACCAGACCGGGTAATGCTTCGTTGAGTTCTTCGGAGGCGACCAGAGCGCTCTTCTGCGCGTCCGACTGCAGGATGCCAATATAAGGGAATCCGAGCGTACCGACGGCGAGCATTCCGATGCCGCTGATCGCATTGAGCGTAAAGGCACCCCCTCGCGGACATTGCTCGGACACAACGCCAAGCATTGTCGGCCAGAAGAATGTTTTACCCACGCCGTAGAGCGTTGCCGCACCAAGAATCCCGATTGCTTGAGCGGAACTGAGCCAGGTCAGACCGCCGATCGCCAGAATCGCGCTGATCGCCAGCAGGCCGAGTGGCGAGACCAAGTGAACGAGCGGACCGGCGAAGAACCGTAGCACGAGCATGATCGCCGACGTGTAAACCAGAACCATCGCGGGGTGGAACGGGACGCCTTCGGGAATGTTCTCAGCAGCTCCTTCCATGATCGCGGTGATCCAACCATCTGTTCCGATTTCCGTCGTTGCCAGCGGCATCATGATCAGAATGAGGAACAGCAACATCGGATTACCGATCGACCGCGTATAGGCCCCGAATGCAGCGACAACCCCGACGCCAATGCCGATAAACATCAGCTTCTGCCACAACGCCAATGTCGCGGTGTCTCCGCCCGAGAAGAAGTCCATCAACTGCAGCGTGAGCAGGAATCCGACAACGAGCGCTCCGCCGATCCCGAATTCTCGCAACATGTCGCGATAACTGACGCCAGCGGCGACTCGTTCACTCTCCGGGAAGCTCTGGCCGATCAGCATGATGAAGTAGATTAAGGTCGGCAGGCCGATGACCCCGACTTTGACGGCCCACGGAGTGACCGACTCAGCACCGGCGTCGTAGGCATCCACCCCCATGACGAACAGACCGGTGACGACCAGTCCGGCCGGCCAGCCCGCGTGTAAAATGTTGAGCCATTTTGTTTTGGCATCACTGAACATCGTCGCGACGACCGGATTGATGAACGCTTCGACCGATCCATTCGCCAGCGAGACGATCAGGCTGCCCCAGTAGAGCAACTGGAAACCGACTTCTTTGTCTTCAACGTAGTAGGCGGTGACCGCCATCACGGTCCACGTTAAATGCCCGATGAAGGCGACGATCATCGCCGTCTTGTAGCCGATGCGATCGATGAACAGGCTGAACCCGATGATGCTGACCGCGAACGGCCAGATACCGATCCCGGCGAGCCGACCGGTCTCGGCCGGATCGAGACTGAACTCGGCGGCCCAGACATTCAACAGGCTTAATCGCCCGACGAACGCGAATGACGTTGTAATTAGGGCGATAAAGCAGCCCCAAAACAGGACTTGGTTGTGGCTGGGTTTCGCGGCAGCGGTGCTGCTCCCTTCGGCGCTCACGGGGCAGTCTCCTCAGTGGATGGTCAAGGATGGATGAACAAGTTGTGTGGACCGTTGGAATCGACTCAAAACGTCGAATCGACTTGAATCGATTCCGGTGACGCGTGATCAACACCGATGGCGGAGCGCAGTCTAAACGTGCCGCATGTTGAAATCCAGAAACGTCGATGAGTTCATTCGTTGGAACTGCGAATGCGACGAATCGCGATGACTCGGTCGACGTGACGGCGGGCCTCGACGAGGTCGGGGAGCGAAACGGCGGTGCGATTGCCGACGGTCACGTCCGCCAGGGCCTCCCACTCCGCCTTGCCCATCCCGGCGCGGGGCCAATTCGATTCGTTCCACAACACCACCCATACCTCGCGAATCAGATGCCTTGGTAGCGAGGCGATCGGTCCGGTCGCAACGACAAGGCGATCGGCTTCCCGCATGATCAACGCGGTCCGTGACTTCTCGATCGCGATGCTTCGCAGGGCCGCTTGGGCCTCCGAGGCCGTTTGCCCAAGACGCAACAAACTCTCCTCGATTGCCGGATTGTACTGCTGCGTCAGGAGCGGGATGAGTTGATGACGCAGTCGATTCCGAGTGAATCGTTCGTCGCGATTCGTCGAATCGACGAGAAATTGCTGCTCGCAGCTCTCGAGATAACGCAGGACCTCTGCCTTGCTGACGTCCAGCATCGGTCGGAGCAACTGAATCTTCTCATTCAGCGGCCGCATCTCCGGCATTCCGCCGAGCCCCTCCAAACCGGTCCCCCGGACGATGTGATGCAAGATCGTCTCGACCTGATCGTTGCGTGTATGAGCGGTGGCGACCGTCGGCAAATCCAGTTCATCGGCGAGAGCAGTCAGGTTCTCATATCGCAGTCGGCGGGCCGACTCCTCAAGCGATCCGGCTTCGCTCGCCATCGCCTGCGGGACATCCGCCGTCCGAATGTGGCACGCGATGCCGAGGCGTCGACATTCGTCAGCGACCCATGCGGCATCCTCGGATGATTCAGAGCGAAGTCGATGATCGACATGCGCGGCAGTCGGTGCGCCGCCGTGACTTGTGGCGGCGATTTCCGCGAGTGCCCTCAGCAGCGCGATGCTGTCTGGGCCGCCGGAAACGGCAACGAGCAACTGACGAGGCGAGAGTTCGAACCGGGCTAAGCACCGGCGAACGGTATCAATCATTGACGAAATTTTCGGACATGTCGCGGGTCGGAAATGAATTCACCGGTCACGTACTCGGAATAAGCCGGTCGAAAACACGAACGAAACCCCGCTCATTCGTTGCAAGATGTGGCGGAATGGCCGCGTCGATTGAACCTTTCCGCATCGACGAATACCATCTGCCCACGGACGGAACGGAGCCAATCGCGGCTTCCGACCGTCCGGCGAACGTGTTCCGGTCGACCATGAAACGTCGTCCGGCGTTGGGCCATCATCGATGGGGCGACGGTGTTCGCGGATTCCGCAAGTTAACCGGCTATGCCCGAATGGTCACGATATTCCTTATCATCCTTGTCACTTTTCTGGTGGCATTTTGGGCAACTGTCGACGCAGCAGACAACCGATCAGAGCGAAATCCAAGTAAGGACCGTGAGATGTCTCATCGCCTTGCGGACCACTTCGCCACTGAGATCAATCGATTCGGCGAGACAACTCGAATTTGGATCACCGACCAACCTGCTGATCGACTTACGACGCCGACGCTTGCGATAGCTTCGTCCCGCAGAAATTCCGATTTCGCCGGACGGGTCCCGATCCGCTGATTCCTGCTCCCCTCGCCTGAGACCTCTCGTCGGTCCGCGGTTCTATTTGCCGGGGCATCCCGAATAGCAGCGTCTGCTTCAGCAGTCGGCTCGCCGTTCGGTAGGTAACGATCTATTCGGATTCCGCCCTTTTTCTTCGGCGGCATCTGAAGTACCTCCGCCAAACATTTTAACCTTTGCCGCACGACGTATTCCCTGACGGGGACAGTGCTCGACGCGGCGAAGTTTGAGGCCGCAGATGAATGATTATGTGATCGGCGCCATCGCGCTCGTCGTGGGCTGTTTGCTGGGATTTTTCTTCGACCGGCTCCGTCGCGGGGCTGCCTATAAGGATCGCGACGCGATTCTCGCCGATGCCGAGCGGGAAGGCCAAAATTTGCTCAAGTCGAAAGAGCTTGAGGCCAAAGAGCTTCTGCTGAAGCGTCGCGAAGAGGCGGAAAAAGAACTCGATCAGGATCGCGACGAGCTCCGCCGACAGGAGAAACGCCTCGATAAACGTGAGGCGATGCTTGATGAATCGCAGGAGGCGTACCTCAAAAAAGAACGGATGCTCGAAACGCAGCAGAAGAAGATTTCCGATCGCGGCAAGGCGATGGATAGCCGGCAGAAAGAACTCGATCGCGTGCTGCGGGAAGAGCAGGACCTGCTGCACAAGATCAGCGAACTCGACAAGCCCAAGGCGACCGAGTTGCTCTTGGATCGGCTGGACAAGCAATTGCGGGACGAGACGGGCGCTTTGCTGTTGAAGCATCAGTCGGAAATTAAAGAGCAATGCGATCAGCAGGCCCGAGAAATCATCGGCATGGCGGTCCAGCGTTACGCCGCGCCGCACACATCCGAAACGACAGTCTCAACGGTCGACATCCCCAGCGACGAGATGAAAGGCCGCATTATCGGTCGCGAGGGGCGAAACATTCGCGCCTTCGAGAAAGCGACCGGAGTCGATGTCGTGGTCGACGATACACCGGGGGTCGTGGTGGTCTCCGCCTTCGACAGCGTCCGCCGGGAGATCGGCAAACTCGCGTTGCAAAAGTTAATCGAAGATGGCCGCATTCACCCGACGCGGATCGAAGAGGTCGTCGAAGAGACGCAGAAAGAAATGGACGCCCACATTCGCAAGATGGGAATCGAGGCCTCACAGGAAGCCGGCCTGACCGGGCTGCACGAAAAGATTCTTGACCTGATGGGGCGACTGCAGTTCCGGACCAGTTACAGCCAGAACGTGCGGCGGCACTCGATCGAAGTCGCTCACCTGACCGGCCTGATGGCCGAGCAACTCGGACTCGACGGTGATATGGCCCGCCGTTGTGGATTCTTACATGACATCGGCAAAGCGGCCGATCACGAGATGGAAGGCGGGCACCCCGCCGTCGGTGCCGAACTTCTGAAGCGATATGGCGAAGGCGACGAGGTCGTTCACGCCGCCCGCGGACATCACGACGACATTCGGCCGGAGTATATCTTCACCGTGCTCGTCGCCGCGGCCGATGCGGTCTCGGCAGCGCGGCCCGGCGCGCGGCGCGAGACCTTGGAGAAATACGTTCGCCGACTCGAAGAGTTGGAAGCGCTCGCCAACGGTTTCCCCGGCGTCGACCACTGCTACGCGGTGCAGGCGGGGCGTGAGATTCGAATCGTCGTCGACGCGACCGCCGTTAATGATCGCGAGGCCGCGAAGATGAGCAAAGAAATTGCCGATGCGATCGAACAGACGCTGACATACCCCGGCGAAATTAAAGTCTCGGTTCTGCGTGAGACTCGAAGCATTGAATTCGCGCGCTGATTCAGTATGTCGGGTTACGACCGGTCTGTTTAAATTGCGTTCAGAATCTTCATCGCGGCTTGCTCGGCGTTCTCGACGACGTCGGGCAGCCCCACGCCGCGATAGGCGTTCCCTGCCACGGCGAGGGTCGGGAAGTCGGCGAGTCTGAGATCAATCTGATCGACACGTTCGCAGTGGCCGAGGTTGTATTGCGGCATCGCCTGATCCCATCGCACGACGCGCGACAGGAGAGGTTCCGCCCGCAATCCGAAAATCGCATCGAGTTCGTGCAGCGTGATGTGGAGCAGCTCTTCATTGCTGTTCTTTAAGATTTCCGGATGCATTGCGCCGCCAAGAAATGTTCGCAGCAGGATCGTGCCCTCCGGCGCGCGGCCCGGAAACTTGCGCGATGTGTAAGAGATCGCAAGCGGTTTGCGGTGTTCCAAGGATGGTATCACGAGGCCGAAGGCGTCCATCGGGTTATTGATATCTTCAAGTCGATGGCACGTCACCACCACCGCGCTCGACGCATATTCGATCCCGTCGAGCAGATCGGCCGTCTTTTCATCGATCTGCCTTAATAGCTTGGCCGTTGTTTGAGCCGATGCCGCCATTAAGACGCCATCAAACGTTTCTGCCGGGGCGTTTTCGGTCGAGATAATATAACCGTCTTCGGTGTGATCGATTCCTTGGATCGGTGTCGACGTTTTAATTATCGCCCGGTCAGCAACTTGTTCAGCCAGTCGTCCGATTAATTCCGAAACACCATTCGGGAACGAGGCGAACATGCCGTAGCGGGCACCGGTGCCGGCTGCCGATGATTGTGTTGCGTTCCCTCTCTCGGCCAATTTGGCCTTAATTAGTCCTCCTGACTTGCGTTCCATCTCTACAAATCGGGGGAGGGTCGCATTAAGGCTCAGCTTCGCCGGATCAGCCGTATAGATGCCTCCGACGAGGGGCTCGATCAGTCGCTCATACACCTGCCGCCCGAGTCGGCGGGTCGCAAAGGACTTCAGGCTTTCATCCGCATCGTCGCGACGGGCGGGGATAAAGAATTCGGCACCCAGGCGGATTTTACCAAGCGGCGAGAAAAGACGTGTCTTAAGAATTGCCCAGGGATTGCCGGGCGAAAGTAATGAGAATCCCTCGGGAATAGGGACGGGGCGCCCGTTTCTCAGCACGAGCGATCGCCGATTCTCGCTATTGGTCGCAATTAGCCGGTCCGCCAAGCCGAGACGTTCGCACAGCGAAACGATCGCCGGTTTCGTCAGGAACATGTCTGGCCCGTGTTCAATTAGAAATCCGGCGTCGTGCTCTGTCTTGATGACGCCGCCTAGTCGATCGCCCGCTTCAAATAGCGTGACCTCCGGTCGAACACCGCTGGCTCCTTCGCAGAGACGATTTGCCGCCGCAAGCCCGGCGAGACCACCGCCGACGACGGCCACTCGCGGGCGCCGCTGCTGCACTTCGATTGCATTGGTCATACGAGGATTACCAAGGCTTAAGCAAAATCTGAGGCGGCGTTTGTTTTCGATCCGTGCTCATGCACGATCTCGACGAGCGCTTTAACGTGGTCGGGATTCATCCCCGGCATCACCCCGTGGCCGAGATTAAAAATATGTCCCGGCCGACCGGCGGCAGCATCGAGCACCGCTTTCGCCCGCGCTTCGATTGTCGGCAGCTCCGCGAACAGCACGACCGGTTCGAGGTTCCCCTGCACCGCCCTGTCGTGTCCGACCATCTTCCAGCCGTCGGCGAGGTCGACGCGCCAATCGAGTCCGATGACCTCGCCGCCAGCTTCGGCGCAAAGCGGCAACAGCGCCGGATTCCCGGTCAGGAAGTTAATCACCGGGCCGTGCGGCGATACCTGTTCAATAACCGATTTCAGATGCGGCAACACGAACTCGCGATAGTCGTTCGGGCCGAGACAACCGGCCCAACTGTCGAATAATTGCACGCATTGGCAACCGGCGTTTAATTGAGCGATCAGGTACTTCGTGATCGCTCGGGCTAAACGCGATGAGAACTCGTGCCACAATTCAGGAGCCGAATACATCAACGTCTTAACGTGAATGTAATGTTTGGATCCGCTTCCCTCGATCGCGTACGAAGCGAGTGTGAACGGCGAGCCGGCAAAGCCGATCAGGGGGATATCGTCAGGCAGTCCCTTGCGGACTTTCCGGACCGTATCGAAGACATAGCCCATCTCACCGACATCTTCGAGTTCCCGCACGTCATCGATCGTCGACCCGATCCGAAATGGATTGTCGATGACCGGGCCGGGTTGATAGTCGAGTCCGAAGCCCAGCGGTTCCAGGATGGTGGGCAGGTCCGCGAACAGGATTGCCGCATCGACGCCGAGGACCTCACGTGCAGAGAGGGTTGCTTCGGCGGCCAGGTCGGGGTTCTTACAAAATTCGAGGAACGTCTTCCCCTTACGGATCTGCTGATACTCGGGCAGATAGCGTCCGGCCTGACGCATGATCCACAGCGGGGTCGTGTCGACCGGTTCCCGGCGGACCGCTTTCATGAATCGGCTGGCATCAAGTTCTGGCGTCGTCACAGTTGGCGTTTCAGAAGAATGTGCGTCTAAAAAAGTTGGTCCGCAACAAAGTTGCGTTGGACTCAGCTTCGGCTTTCCTCAGCCCTGTTGGCAAGGCACTCGAACGCCGCACGGACGAGCTGACCCATTTTCGGCGGCGATGCCTCGACATCGGGCATTAGGCCGACCGAGACGAGCGCTTCTGAGCACGTCGGTCCGATCGAGCAAACCGCACTCTGCTTTACAGCCGTGATAAATCGATCTTTGCCGACGGTTCGATCGGCAATTTCGAGGCAGTTGTCGACTTGGTTCGCGCTCGTGAAAAGCAGGGCGTCGAAATCGCCATCCGTCGCGGACCGCACGGCGGCTTCGAGCGGCGCCGTATCTTCCGGCAGAGCCCAGCGATAGACGGGGGCTGCGATGACCGTCGCTCCGAGCGCCCTCAATTCTTGGTAGAACTGCTCGTTGGGGCGGCCGTATTCCTGCACAGCGACGGTCTTGCCAGAGAGGTCAGTCTCTCGGCGAAGTGTCTCAATCAGCTCCCGCCACGTGTTCGGTTCCGGCGCGCGGTGGGCGATGTCGAGCTTCCATTGTTTGAGCACGGCCGTCGGCTTCGGACCGCGGACGATCAAGGTCGTCCGGCGAAACTGGGACAGCACGTCCTCAGTTGCATATCGGGTCGACAGCGCATCGACCAGCGCCCGAGCGCCGACCCCGGTAAGGAAGATGACCGCGTCAATCTCACCCGCGAAGAGTCGTTCCCCGAATGCGAGCGCCTCGTCATTTTGTTCGAGCGGGATCTCCCTCATCGACGGCGCGACGGTCGCTACGCCGCCAAATCGCTCGATCAAACGTTGCATATCGGACGCGCGGCGGCTTTCGAAGCTGCAAATTCGAAACA
This sequence comes from Stratiformator vulcanicus, assembly GCF_007744515.1. Taxonomy (NCBI): domain Bacteria; kingdom Pseudomonadati; phylum Planctomycetota; class Planctomycetia; order Planctomycetales; family Planctomycetaceae; genus Stratiformator; species Stratiformator vulcanicus. Next base: position 3,064,181 of record NZ_CP036268.1, on the reverse strand, counting down.
AAGAATGACCTTTCGCTGAACCGGGCCGTCGATGCTCTTGGCGGGTCTGCGAAATTATTTTATCGAGACCGGTTCCGGTTGTCGCATCAATGCGGGTCTTGCGGCCTACAAACCGCTCTGACGCATTGGGAAATTCTGATCCTTCGGAGGATCGGCTTCAGATTCGGGCACGGAAGGTCGATTTTCGTGCAATATTGAACTGGCGGCACAAATCTTGTTCCCGCCGGCTGACAATCTCTTCATCCCTTCTTTCGCTCCCGCTTGGCATCGCTCGCTCATCGGGAGGTACCGCTCATGCCACAGACTGAAGCTATCGCGTCCCAGCGATTCGAAACCGCACGCTATCTCCCGGTCTGGGAGATCGGGACGGGCCTGCCACTTTCCCTGGCTCCCGGCGCCTATGAACTGACGGGTCGGGTCATCGTTGATGGCCGCTGGCTCTACGAGATCGACCACCGCTACCGGACCAACGCCCGCGAAGTGATCGAGTAGCGCGCCGGTTGAGAAGGCCGAGATCGACGCAGTTGCGGCACTCGCTTTGTGCCGCTTCAAAACCGGCCCGAAAAAAATCTCGGTTCACGCCAGAGGTTCGCCCGCTGCCGCGCGAGGTCTAAAGACCATCTAATCGCGGCAATGATCGTCGACGCGTTCTTCGCCAGCTCTCACGAGCGCAAAAAACGACCGGAAGCATAGGCGCTCGCCCGGTACCGCTCCCACACAGAGACGGACCGGCTATGCTTCCGGCCGGTTCACGCAAGTCGAATTGAGTGGTCGCCTTTCGACGACGTTTGTAGGTAATGCAGAATGTGTGCCAGTCCGCCTCAACGCAGTGCGAAATTCTTAAAGCAATAATTTGTAAGCGGTTGCGCCGTTGCCAAGCGTCCCGTGAGAAATGGGCGATGCCAATGCCGCCGAAATAGCGGGCACTGGTTGTTCGTACTTTAGGCGATTTCCCTGCAAGGCCATGGCTGAAGCCGATTGGCGGGCAATACCCGAACTGGGTCCGTCGATTAGTGATCTCGAGAGTCCCCGACACCGGCGAACACACGGAGTGGCCGATCGGTTGTCTTCAAGGCTCCTCCCCCTATGCTCACCCCATCGCAACGAATCGCACCGACTGACATTTCATTAACGTCGGCTTTTCAGCAACGTCGGCGGAACCCGCTACTTCCAAATGGAATTCGCTCAAGCTATGAAGCGAGAACTGATCGTACTTGGCAGCGGTTCGAGCGTGGGGACACCGGCGATCGGTTGTGAAACCGACGCGTGCCTATCGGACAATCCGAAGAACAATCGGACTCGCACGAGCGTGTTCGTCCCGGCACCCTACGGAAACTTTGTCGTCGATACCCCGCCGGAACTTCGCATCCAATTGACGAGAGAGCGGATTCCAATCGTCCATGCGGCGCTTTTCACCCATTCTCACGCCGACCACATTTTTGGCCTCGACGACCTTCGGATTTGCGGCTTCAAACTCGAGGCTCCCGTCGAGCTGCTTTGTGAGGAACCGGTTGAGGAGCAAATCCGACAGTCGTTCAACTACGCTTTTAGCGCGGACACGCCACCGGCTCACCGATTTGCCATTCCGAAGTTCGCCTTCCGCCGGGTCGCGTTGGAACCCTTCGAGTTGCTCGGCGTGTCCGTACAACCGATTCGGCTGCTGCACGGACGGCTTCCGGTGCTGGGGTTTCGCTTCGGCGATGTCGCCTTCTGCACCGACGTCAGTGAGATTCCCGAGCAGTCTTGGCCGCTGTTGGAAGGGCTCGACACGCTCGTGCTCGGCGCGTTGCGTGATCGACCTCACCCCACGCATTTCACGATCGATCAAGCACTGGAAGTGATCGAACGGGTCAGCCCTCGGCGTGCGTTTCTCACCCATATCTCTGCCGAGATGGAGCACGAGGAAACAAATCGTCGCTTACCAAATGGGGTCGAACTGGCCTACGACGGTCTCCGAATCGCTTTTTAATCGTGCCGAGTCAGTGTGCGAACTGATTTCTGGCGATTCTCTTCTTGCAGATTTCCGGCAGTCAGAGTCAGATAAGCGTTGATCTACTCGAATCATGGCTTCTGGCCATGAGCATCCCTGACGAAATCCCATCCGACGAGCCGTCTCCGCCAAGTGACCGCATGAAAATAGCAATCGCCTCGGACCACGCGGGCTTTGAGTACAAACTCTTGATCACCAAGCACCTCGAAGAACTCGGGTATGAGTTGGTGGATTTCGGCACTGACTCCAGCGAGCCGGTCGATTATCCCGACTTTATTTTCCCCGCGGCAGTCGCGGTCGCGAGCGGCGAATGTGAGCGCGGAGTGGTTCTGGGGGGCTCGGGGAACGGCGAAGCGATGGCGGCCAACCGTGTTCGTGGCATCCGTTGCGCGTTGGTTTGGAATATCGAGACAGCGGTCCTAGCGCGGCAGCATAACGATGCGAACATGATTTCGATCGGCCAGCGAATGATCGATCAGGAAACCGTCCTCGCCGCCATCGATCAGTGGCTTTCGACCCAATTCGAAGGCGGACGTCACGCGACCCGGATTGAGAAGCTCGATCAGGTTCCGGAGGTTGCGGCGCGATCCACCGTCTGATGCTCGGATGGGTATCTGGTCTGTGCCGGTTGCCGCAACGTCTCAAGGCGTTGGGTTCTGCTCACGCAGAGATGCCGTATTGACCGTAGGTCGCGGCGGATTCTACGATTCCGGCCCCTCCTCGGGCCGAATGTTCAGATATGCGCCGTCTTCTCGCACACGGACCGCTCTGCGTCCTCCTCCTCGTCGCGCTCACGCTCCGGCTTGTGGCAGCGGTCGCGGTCGATGCCGTCGTTTCGCAAACGGAAGGCCGACAATTCCTCGTCGCCGGGGATGCCGACGGCTATTGGCGACTCGGCGGTGCTATCGTAAACGGTTCAGACTACGCGATTTACGATCCGCCGCGGCGTGTACATCGTATGCCGGGGTTTCCGCTCTTGTTGGCTCTGTCGCGCTCCATCGCGGGTGACTCGATTCTGTTCGCTCGCGTGCTGTTGGCCTTCGTCGGTACGGCGGCCGTCGGTGGGCTGTATTGGCTGGCTCTGAAAGTCGTTGATCGCAGAACGGCTTTGGCCGCAACGGGGCTGGCGGCCATCTCACCGCTGTTCATTGGGCAAACGGTTTTAATTCTGTCGGAAACACTGTTTGCCTTCTTCATGATCTTCGCGGTCGGCTTCTCGCTCGACCTGATCCGGTCGATCAAATCCGATGCGTCGACTCTCATCTGTCTTTGGAATGGCCTGCTGGCCGGCTTTACTCATGCCGCGGCGACGTTTGCGCGGCCAACTTGGTTCCCCGTCATCGGAATGGTGGCGGTTCTGGCGATCGTGAACGGCTTCGGCCGCAAGAAGACCTACGGTGCTGTCGTCGCCTCATTTGTCGGGTTCAGTTCGCTCTTTGCACCTTGGATTTGGCGAAATTGGATTGTCACGGGCGGGCGAATCGTCCCGACGACCCTGTGGGCCGGACCGAGCCTCTATGATGGCCTCAACCCCGAGGCAACGGGCGCGAGCGACATGCGGTTTTTCGATCGGGACCGGCTCTCCGCACAGATGAGCGAGTACGAGGTCGATCAGGCCTATCGGAAGCGGGCAGTCGAGTACGCAAAGTCCCACCCACTCAGGACCGCCACGCTGGCGGTTGCGAAGCAATTGCGATTTTGGCGCCCATGGCCCGCGGCGAGTGAGGTCGGCCACCCGCTGGTTGCCGTCACGGTCGGGTTGTTCGAATCGATCGTAATGCTGGCAGCCGGTCTCGGTGCCTGGTTGATGCGGAAACGCATTGCAACGCTAGCCGTGTCGCTACTTCCCGTCTTGTTCTTCGCTGCGGTCCATTTGGTTTTCGTCGGGTCGTTGCGCTACCGCGTACCGGCTGAATATCCGCTGTTGATCCTCTCTGCGGCCGGCATGCTCGCGGCCATCGACCGATCTCGGATGACCCTTGCGTCTCGTGCGGAGTCAGTCTCATGAACGCGACTTTCCTCCGCCGGACCTTTCGCTGGATGGTCATTCTTGTCGTGTTCGGCGCGATCGCCGCGGCGATCGGGTTCGCTTGGTTTCGGTCGCGCTTTGACAACATGTTGCTGGCCGAAGCGCGGAGCGGCCTATCAGAAATCTTTCCCGAGGTCGTCATTGATCTCGATGCCGCTCATTTTGACTGGCAGAGCTCGATCACGTTGCGAAGCCTGACGCTGTCGCAGTCGTCATCTGATGCGATGCCGATCGTGCAAATCCCCGAATTGCTGATTTCGATCGATCGAGACGAATTAATTGAGCATCGCCGAGTCGACGTTCGCCGAATTAAAGTCATCAGTCCGCAAATCAATCTGACTCGTTCGATCGCGGGGCAATGGACGATCTCCGACCTGTTTCCGCCCAAACTGCAGCACGCGGATCGGGCGAGCCCGGAGTGGCTGATTGAAGATGCCGTCATCACCGTGAATTTGGAGCAGCCCGGGGATAGCGAACCGCTGTCGTTGCGGATTTCGGGAGCGAACCTGCAGCTCATCCCGGACGGCAAAAAGCAGTACGTGCTTCAAGGATTGACGAACATCGAAGGCGGGTCGCAGTGCCGAGTCACGGGGCGATTCGACTTTGAACGACGAACATGGAATCTCAGCGGAAACATTGACGGCGTCGATACGTCGGGCGAGTTGGCCGGATTCCTGCTGGCCAGTTCCGGCAATATTCAGGAGCGGGTGGACGGCATCACCAAACAAATTAACCCGGACGGTGTCCAATACGTCGAAGGCGAAACTTACGAACCCAAGGCAAGCTCGCATCAGATGCCCTTCCGGACGGTCAGCCGTTCCGAGGATGCGAACGCGTTTATTTCGGATGCCGAGTCGTATGGGTCGTCAACCTTAACTGACGATTCCGCGCCAACAGTTGAAGACTTGATGCAGCGACCCGTCGGCGATCAATCTGAGCAGCGTTTCGAGCAATCGTCGCCGGACTCTGTTGGGGTTCGGAAGACGCCTGACTTCGGCGTTGCAGTCAAGCTGGGCGTCAATTTTGAAGTCGGTCAAACGACATCAGGCGGGCCGGTCGGGTATCGCGTCCTTGCCGACCTTAAAGATGGTCTGATTAATAACCCAATGTTGCCGATTTCTTTGGAACGCTTAACCGGACAAATTGTTGCCGACAACGGCGGCATCACGGTGAAAAATTTAACAGGTCGAGATGGCGACGCCATTGTCGACGTTAATGGTGAGTATCGATATGGCGACAGTCACGGTCACCTCGTGGTTTCCGGAACCGATGTGCGATTCGGACCCGATCAAGTTCGCCGGACGCCCCGGAAACTCCGAAATCTCCTGGAGAAGATTCGACCCGACGGTCTGGCTGACTTCCGAGTTGACCTCATTAAAACGTCGCAGGGTTTGTGGAAGGCTCAAAACTTCGTGGGAACCGCCAAGGGGATGACTGCGTTGCCCGAGCCCTTCCCGCATCCGGTTACGGATATTCGAGGGACGATGACGCAACGGGGCAAAGATCGACTCGATTTGGATTTCGAGGGCAAAGGCGGGTCGACACGATTAAAGTTAAAAGGTGTTGTGCTCAACGTCGGAAAGCCGGTAGAGGCGGCGATTCAGATCGATGCCAATTCGGCCGCACTGACGCAGCAGGTTTACGACGCCTGTAATCCTGAAGTCCGTAAGACGTTAACTTCTCTCGGCTTGGCAGGTCGCGGTGATGTTCGTTTGCGTTACTATCGCCCGCCGATCAACAAGGCGCCGCTACAGTGGGTGCTCGATATTGCAATGCAGTCGGCTTCCGCAAATTTCGAGCATTTCCCCTATCGGGTCGAAGAAATCAAGGGGCATGTGCGATTCGACTCCGTCACAGACAATTGGGCGTTTGCCAACGTGTCGGGGCGTCACGGTCCGACCGTGATTCGGGGCAAGGGCAGCATGGTCAAATCTGACGGTACCGACTTACTGAATTTAGAGGTTTGGGCCGACCATATGGCCCTCGACCGTGATTTAAGGGCGGCGATTCCACAGTTCCTGAAGGAACGCTGGGATGTTCTACGACCCAGTGGATGGGTCGATGTGGCCGGAAAAGTGAGTTGGCAACCGGGCACAGATCCCATAGTCGAGCTCGATTCCGTTCGCCTTACCGACGGACGTATTTTGCATCGCGAATTCCCCTACGAGATCGAACAAATTCAAGCATCGCTCTCGTATGCCGACGATAAGATAAGCGTGAGTGAGTTTGTCGGCTGGCACGACGACGCACGATTGACCGGCCATGGTAGTGTTGTCGCAGAACGTGACGACACCTGGCGACTGAGGTTTAACCAATTATCGATCGACGGGTTTGTTGCCGGGGCTCGCTTTCGCAGGGCGATCGCACCGACTTTGAAAGATTTAATTGATTCGCTTAATCCGCGAGGAGTGATCGACCTGACGTTCGATTTTCTCGAGCTGCGCGGGACCGAACAGGCGGATGGTCCGGTCACTGCGGCATGGGATTTCGTTTCTGATTTCGAGGGGACCGACTTTACGGCCGGAATCGACTTGTTGAATGCTTCCGGTCGGGTCCGTTGCCGGGGAACTTATGACGGGTCGGATGCCGACGTCGTCGGCGCAGTCGAACTGCGTAAGGTCACCTCGCTGGAGCACGTTATTAAGAATTGCCGCGGTCCGTTCCGATATGCCGATGGTGTTTTCATCGCCGGTAGTCCCAAGCTCTTCTCTGCTCGTCGTCCTGCTTCCGTCCCCACTTCGGAACGGATTGCCGGCGAATTTATCGGCGGTGTCGTGACGGTTGATGCGAAGTTGGAGGCGATCAACAACTATCCCTATCAAGTCCGCACGGAGGTTTCCGGCGGTCGGCTCGAGAAATACGCGGCGGAATACCTCTCCGGCGCACAAAACCTCGAAGGCGTCATGAATGGATGGACCAATGTCCGTGGAGAAGCGCTGCTTGAGCGAGGCATGGTCGGCCGTGGTCAGGTCAAAATAAGTCCGGCCGCACTTTACGAATTGCCGGTCTTCGCCCAACTCTTCAACGTTTTGAACTTTGCCAAACCGGACCGCACGGCATTTAATTACGCATTCTTTGATTTCCGGATGGACGACGAAAAATTTATTTTTGACAAGATCGACATGGTCGGCGACGCGGTCAGCTTTCGCGGGCGCGGAACGGCAACATACGAGGAACAGTTGAAGCTCGACTTCTTTTCAACGTTGCCGCGGAGCCGAGTGACAATCCCGATTATTGACACGCTCATGCGGAGCGCCACCAATGGGTGGGTCGGAATTCAAGTACGCGGGCAGGTCGAAACGCCGACCGCTCGGGTCGTCGCGGCCCCCGCACTCGACACCGCAATGCGGCGGCTGCGTAATGCGCTAGACGGTCGCCCCTCGTCGAATTCGGGGAGCCGTCGCCGCTAGAAGCCCTCGCCTGTTGATTTGTGCGGCACGCTCATTTCTGAAAGAGCGTGGCGAGGCTTACGACGGTATCCCTTGCTTGCGCTGCGGGCTTGTAGGGGGGCGCTCGTTGTGTCGAAAATTAAGACAGCAGCAGGTCGATATCGTCGAGGGTGAGGTCGCCAAGTCCGCCTCGTTTTTCTTCGAGCAGCGCCTCGGCCAGCTCTCGCTTTTGATTCTGCAACGCCGCTATTTTCTCTTCGACCGTCCCGCGGACGATTAAGCGATAAGCGAAAACGCGTCGCTGCTGACCGAGTCGGTGAGCGCGGTCGATCGCCTGAGATTCAACGGCGGGGTTCCACCACGGATCCAAAAGAAACACGTAATCGGCCGCGGTCAGGTTCAATCCGAGGCCGCCGGCCTTGAGGCTGATTAAGAATAGTGGAGTCGTAGGATCATCCTGAAAACGTTTAACCCGGGCTTCGCGGTCGCGCGTCTGGCCGTCGAGATATTCATATTTAAAGCCGCGCTCGTCGAGGTGATGCCGCACGACGCTGAGCATGCTGGTGAACTGCGAGAAGATCAGCGCTTTGTGCCCTTCGTCGATCAGTTCCTCGAGCTTTGGCATCAGCAGGTCAATTTTCGCCGATTCCTGCGACGGGTCACCTTCGCCTAGAAGCGAGGGGTGACATGCCGCCTGCCGCAACCGAAGCAACGCTTCAAGAACGTGCATTCGAGACTTCGAAAGACCGTCTTTTTTGACTCGACCGAGCAGCGACGCGCGATAGTGTTCGCGCAAATCGTTGTAGATCGTTTGCTGTTCGGGTCCCATATCGCAGGTGAGAACCTGCTCTGATTTTTCAGGCAGATCGCGGGCAACTTGCGATTTCGTTCGCCGAAGAATAAACGGCTTCAGTGCGCGAGCCAATAATTCCCGTGATTTCGCGTCGGCTTCGTCAGCAGTGTTCGATTTAAACAATCGGCTGCGTCCGAGCATGCCCGGATTCAAGAACTCGAAGATCGACCAGAGATCGCCCAGATGGTTTTCGATCGGCGTGCCGCTCAGTGCGAGTCGGTGTCGAGATTTTAAGAGGCGAGACGCCTTCGCAATTTGAGAATTCGAATTCTTAATTGTTTGGGCTTCATCGAGCACCACATAGTCGAAGTCGAAATCTTTAAGCCGCATGATGTCGCGGCGAAGTGTGCCGTAGGTCGTGACGACGAGGTCGGTCGCCGCAAATTCTTCAACCAGATCGTGACGATCGCTGCCGGTGTATTCGAGCGTCTGCATGTCCGGCGTGAATCGCTCCGCTTCCTGCAACCAGTTAAACAAGAGTGATTTGGGAACGACGACGATCGACGGTCGGGGCAGCTTTTCTTTGCTTTTCTCCTTAGTGCGGCGGCGGGCTTCCAAGTGAGCCAGCAGTTGCACTGTTTTTCCCAAACCCATGTCGTCGGCCAGGCAGCCGCCGAGTTGAAATTGCTCCAAGAATGTCAGCCAGCTCAGACCATCCCGCTGATAGGGCCGCAGTTCTCCGCCGAAGCCGGACGGCTCTGTGACTGCCTTAATTCCGTCGAAGTTTCGGAATGTGTCGCTGAGAGATTGGAAGGTATCGTCATAGGCCACCGAATCCTGCCGACTAAGCAGCGTATCGAGCAGCGCGACCTGATTGGCAGAAAAGCGAACGTGATCTTCGTGCGCGACGCCGATTCCCGCCAGCAGCCCGAATTGCGCCGCCCAGGCTTCCGGGATAATTCCGAGCGACCCGTCGTCTAGCCGCACGGTGCTGTCGCCGCGGGCCAAGGCCGCCAAAATTTCCGGGAACTGCGCGGTTCGTCCGTCGAAATCGACGTCGGCATGAAGTTCGAACCAGTCGATGCCCGAGGCCACGCGGAACGACAGTTCCGACGGCTTGGCGACCGGCTTGCCTTCGGCTCGAACATTCCAATTGATCTCGACCAGCTTCCGGACGGCACTGCCCAATTCCCGCGACAGGATTTCGACATTCGCATCCTGCTCGCCATGGTCGAGTCGGCGACGGAATCCCGCATCGAGGACTTCATTCCACGCGGTCGATTCGACCTCATCATCTCTCACGAGACAACGACCATTTTCGCGCTGCACGATCGCCCAGCGGTCACTTGTGCCGGAGATAACGGCCCCGTCGTAAACGAACTCGACTGCGGCCAGAAGGCGATCGGTGCGCGGCCCCGGGCCGCCGGGAGATCGAACCGTGAGTTGCCGGCGAGGCTTGACCCGCTCTTCTTTGAGGTGCAATTCCTCGGGCAGATCGAGTCGCGGTAGAACGGGCATATCGAGCAGCCGATCGACCAGCGCGACTTCCTCGCCGTCGGGAACGGTTACCTTTTCGTCAGAATTAAGAAGTTTCGCCCACGCGAACGCTTCAAAGTCACGCAGCATGGCGATTTTATCGTCGTCGATTACCAATCCACCGGGGATCAACACCCGGACATCGGAGATCGAGCGGATCGCATCCTGACGTACGAGTTCGCCGCCGAGCAACCACTCGTCCTCATCGGCCGACCGTTCGACTTTGACGGTCAATTCCCAAGGTTGATTGTCGTCCCACGAGAGAGTGGGACCCTTCTCGGACGCCCCTGCGAAGCGGAGTCGGCCGGTGCGGCAAATCATGGGAAGCAGTCGCACGCTCAACTCGTGCGGCACGTGAAACTTCGACGTCGCCGCGGTCGATTCCGTTCGCTGCGCGGCCCAATCCGAGCGATCGGGCGTGCCGCCGAACAGGTAGGACAAGATCGTGCGATCGTCTTCATGTTCCAGCTGATTCATTTCGCCCGGACGCATCCGCAGGGCTTTGAGTTTGCCCCACTGGCCGTTGACCCGTCGCTGCCGCTGGGAAATTTGCAGAACAAGAAGTTGCTCTTTGCGGGTCGCTTCCTCGTCGATCTCATAAAAGATTTCGCGCTCGCGCGAATCGGAACCGCGAGAACCGCCGGGCCGCTCGAACTCTTCGATCAGCCCGACGAACTTTCGTTCCCAGCCTTTGAGCTTCGGCTTGCGAACGACAGTCCCGGTCGAAGTCTCGCCTGCCCCTTCCCGCATTAATGCGGAGGCAGGGATCGAACTGTAATCCTCGTCCTCATCTTCTTCTGGCAGGAAGTAAGCCGGTTCTTCCGGCTCGGCGGCGAAGGGGGGGACGTGTCCGGCCCTTGGGTCAGCCGTCAGCAATTTTTCGGCATCGACCATCACGATCGCTGCCCAAACGTGCTTACATAGCCCCAGCTTTTGAAATTGCGGACAGGTGCAGTGCTGCTTCAATTTGCCGCCGGTGCGGTCCAACTGGACGAAGTGATCTTCGCCGTCGCGCACTGTGATTTCGACCTGATCGGGTTTGACGCGGCGCACCGCGACCCGTTCAGTCTTGACGTACGCTTCCCCCCGAAATCGGAGGTCGGCCCGAAATTGTTTTTCGAGAAGTTCCGCGAGTGTCATTGAGGCGAGTCGGCGGGAAGGTCCCGGGAAATGAGTGCGGTCCGTGCGGTCGGGATTCGTCCGCGACACCAAGGATTTGTTTCTTCGAAGCGATTCAGGCTTCGATCGGTATTGGACGCGGTTGGTACGACCACCGAGAAACAGGGTGTGCGAAAGTCGGCTGACGCCGAGTGATCCCGGCGCGCCAAGTCCCCCATCCTGATCGCGGCTTCGAGGATGTCAAGCGCTGCGTGCTGGTTTCAGCGTCGCGGAACCGGTTCCCCCCGCCGTCCGCTGGCATTCCTCAAGGCGTGCCGGTACGAATCGGCAATATCGATTACGAAAAGTATTTTCCCGAGCGACATTTGATGTCTGACGTTCCGCCCACCGCTCCGGTCCTGACCAGTGATGCTGTCCGTACCTGGATTTCCGCCAACGTGCCGGCTGACGACTTTGCGGGTCAACGAGTGCTGCTGATCGTTCCGGATGCGACTCGCACCGCGCCGCTGCCTCTGCTGTTTGACGCTTTGCATTCCCATTTGGGGGCAAAGCTTTCGAAGCTGGACGTAATGATTGCTTTGGGCACGCACCGCCCGATGCCTCAGGACGATATCTGCCGGTTACTCGGCATTTCCGAGACCGAACGTGCGGAACGCTACCGCGATGTCGAACTGCTCAACCATGAATGGGACCGACCCGAAGCATTGACTGAGATCGGTACGCTGACGGAAGAGCAGACGGCTGCGCTTTCAGACGAACGACTACGGCTCGACGTCCCGGTGAAAATCAATCGGCGAATTCTCGATTACGACACGCTGCTGGTTCTCGGGCCGGTCTTTCCTCACGAGGTCGTCGGGTTCTCAGGCGGGAATAAATACTTCTTTCCCGGTCTGTCGGGGCCGGAGCTTCTTAATTTTTTCCACTGGCTCGGGGCGCTGGTCACCAACGTCGGGATCATCGGCGTGAAAGATACGCCGGTCCGTCGGGTCGTCGATCGCGCGGGGGCGATGATCCCCACCCGGCGGCGGTGTATCACCTTCGTTGTAAGGTCCGATGCGGCGATTCACGGCATGTTCTACGGCACGCCGGAGGAGGCCTGGCACGATGCGGCCGATCTTTCCGAACGCGTCCACATCGTCCGTAAGCCAAAGCCGTTTCACACGGTTCTCTCCTGCGCTCCGCCGATGTACGACGAGGTGTGGGTTGCCGGAAAATGCATGTATAAGCTCGAACCCGTCGTTGCCGATGGCGGAGAGCTCATCATTTACGCACCGCACCTGAATGAGATTTCACAGGTTCATGGACGGGTGATTGAAGAGATCGGATATCACTGCCGCGATTACTTTCTCGGCCAGTGGGAAAAGTTCAAGGACTACCCGTGGGGCGTCCTCGCGCACTCGACCCATGTTCGCGGCGGAGGAACTTTCGAGAATGGTGAAGAGCGCTGCCGCGTGCAGGTGACGCTCGCATCACAGATATCGCCGGAGACGTGTGCGAAGATAAATCTCGGCTATCGCGACCCGGCGACGATCGATGTTGAGTCATTTGCCAATCGCGAAAACGAGGGCGTATTGCTCGTGCGGAAAGCCGGGGAGTATTTGCATCGGCTTGAGTAATGCGCTTAAAAAAGCCCTGCTCGATAGCCCGACGCGCAAGCGAGGCGTCGCTCTCAGGGCTTTGTTCGTTCAACTCTTGCCGGTTGGCGTCGGACGTTGGTCATTCGCTTTACTCGGTCGGTATCCGATGAATAAATCCCTTGCTCGCGCGGCGGGATCATATGGGACGATTGAGTTTGTGCCGACGCGAATTTAGTGTCGGCGGACGCACGGGACGTGCTCTCGACCCTCGACTCTTAACCCTCGACTCTCCATGCCCGTTGATCCTGAAATTCAATCACGACTCGACTTCGCGGTGAAGATCGCGCGCGACGTCAGTCCGTTCATCCTCGAGTACTTTCAGAATCCCGATCTGGTGGTCGAGTCGAAAGAGGATGCGACCCCGGTGACGGTGGCCGATAAGGGAGCCGAGGAGAAACTCAGGGATTTGATTCACACCGTCTTTTCTGAAGACGGGGTTCTCGGAGAGGAATTCGAAGAGGTGCCCTCGAAGAACGGGTACCGCTGGATTCTCGATCCGATCGACGGGACAAAATCGTTCGTGCAGGGCGTGCCGCTGTTCGGCACGCTGATCGGAATTGAGCACGAGGGGCAAGCACTCGCGGGCGTCTCGCGGTTTCCGGCTCTGGACGAAGTCGTGTACGCGGCCAAAGGAGGCGGGGCGTATTGGCAGATTCGAAATCGGGAGCCACGACGAGCCAGAGTGAACGACGTTCCCAAGCTCGAACAGGGTGTCTTTTGCACCACAACGATGCGACGCTGGGCCTCAATGGGCCGGCAACCGACGTTTGAAGAGCTCTGCCGAAGGGCGAAGCTGACCCGTGGGTGGGGCGATTGCTATGGGCACTGCTTGGTCGCGACAGGCCGCACTCAACTCATGATCGACCCGGCGATGAGTGCCTGGGATGCGGCGCCTCTGCTGCCGATCGTCGAAGAAGCGGGCGGGCACTTCGTGACGTGGAAAGGTGAAGCCACCATTTACGGCGGCGACGGAATTTCCGTGGTGCCCGGATTAAAGGACGACGTACTCAGGATGCTGGCGGAGTGAGGATATCGACACAAGCCCGCATCGCAAGCAAGGGATTTCGCTCTCGACTCGCGAAATCCCTTGCTCGGCCTTCCGTCCCTGAACTCGCCGGATTCAACGCTTAATAGATCAGGCTGATTCCGACCGTCGTTCGATTGTCGAACAGGTGTCGGTTGCTGGAGATCGGGAATTCCCAAGCGGCGGCGAATTCCAAGTGCGGGTTGGGCTTATAGGCCCCGCCGATCGCCGCGGTCACGGTCGTCTGGCCGTCGACGCCGGCCGCTCCAAGATTGATCAGGTCAAAGCCTTCGATCGGCAACGGGAACTCGTCAGCGCCGTCGATGTAGGTTCGCCCATTGAACTCGACGAGAGCATAGATCCCATCGAAGACTTCATGGTCAAGGTGAGCGCTGTAGTAAATCGATTCGGAATCGAGGCTGCCGTTGTTGGGCAGCGACCACCCGAACACGCCGACGAAGTGAGTATCGTCGAAGATTTCTTTCCCGTAACTGGCGAAGAAGTTCCAAATGCCATCGGTCCCGCTTTGGAGGGCGTCCGCTTCACCAGTGGCGGTTTCGTACATCAAACCGACTGTCAGGAGCTGCTGGTTGCAAACGTCACGGAGTGCGACGTATTTGGCCCCGAGGGCGATATTGGCCCAGCCGTCGCCCACTCCGAGCGGTGCCAGTCCCGGCAGGTCGGTCACGATGAAGCCGTCTTTTTCCGCGATGATCGCAAATCGTTCATTGATCGCGAATGTGGCTTGGAGCGCATAAACCTGGAAGTCGCCTCCGCCGAAGATGTCTTCGGGCACGGTCTGAGAGATGAACAGGAAGCGAGCCCGGGTGAACGACCGCGGGTCGGTCGCGTAGACCGGGTTCGTCACCGGCTGGATGAAGTCGTCGAAGCAGTGATCGCTGAGGAAATACTCCGGCGGCAGCAAGCCGAAGAGAATACCCTGTTGGGGAATCGGGTGGCATTTGGTGCGGTCGTATCGGCAGGACGGCTGCGGGATGATCAGCCCGCCGAGCGTATCGCAGAGTCCGAAGCCGCAGGCGGAGCAATCCGAGCCACAGCCGATCTCTCCGCAACAATCAGTGCCGCAGTCGACATCAAGGGGGCGCTCATCGCAGCCCATATTGCCGCAACTTTGGTGAGTCGAGTCGCGGTCGCACGTTTTGTGGGAAGCCGGGTACGCGAATATGTCGTCGGGCGACATCGCTCGGGCTTCCATTCCCAAGGGGATTAGACAGAGGACGACCGCGAGGCGAGAGATCGTAGACATCATTCGTGCTTCCGTGCTTGTTGCTTGGCTCGGCCCGCGTCCGTGCAGGCCGATATTGTCGTGTGGAAACGGAGATGGAATCGACGAGCGTCGCTCTGCCGGATTCCTTGTCTTCTGGTCTCAAACATCGGAATCGGCTGCTCCGTTGTCGCACGGAACTCCGCAAAATCGGATGGCACTAATAGTGCGGACTCGATCGATTGCTCCGGCGGAGCCGCGCAATAGTGCGGTGTCAAAGTATTTCGGGCAGAGCTGAGTCACGGGATCGGAAATCTGAAAAGCGTCCCGCGCGAAGGAAAGTTCTTCCTCGATACGCCGCGTTATTTCGGAAACCCTGCACTCTGCGACACTTTGATTTCTTCAGCCTCCGAATAGGCGACGAGTACTTCGAGGTCGTCGGTGCAGCGAGCCAATGCGAGGCCTTTCTCCGGCCCGAGGACGCTAATCGCTGACGCGTAGGCATCGGCGTCAGTCCCGTTCTTCGCAATGACCGTGACGCTGCTGCGATCGGTCAGGCCGTAACCGGTTCGGGGATCGACGATGTGGGAATATCTGGTGCCGTCGATTTCGAGAAAGTTGTAGGCATCGCCCGACGTCGCAATGCCGCAATTTCTGGCAATGATGGTTCTGGACGACTCGCTGTCGGGCGTGTCGAGGGCGGCAACGGCGATCGTCCAACCCTTTTTCGTCGGTGGTGAATCGCCTAATGCCAAGTCGCCGGAGGCGTCGATCATGGCCCGCGTGATTCCATGCTCCCGGAGGATTCGCAGCATCTCGTCGCCCGCGTAGCCCTTGGCAATGCCCCCGAGATCAAACCGCATGTTCGGTCGTTTCAGCGTAGCCATCTGCTCGTCAGCATCGATTTCGAGGTGTCGGTAGCCGACCGATTGCATCGCGCTTGCAACAGCCTCGGTGTTCGGCAATTCCTTTTTGCGACGGGCGATGCGCCAAAGTCGCGATAGCGGACCGACCGTCACATCGAATGAGCCGTTGGTCTTTCGAGCGATTTCCTGCGAGCGATGCAAGACCTCGGACAGTTCTCGGCTGATCGGATACGGTTCTCCGGGTTGTGCCGATTTCGGCCATTGGCGGAGTTCGCTATCGGGGTCGTAATCGCTGAGGATCGCGTTGAGTTCTTTCGCTCGCGCGAAGGCCGCTTCGGCCGCCCGATTTGCTCGCGCTTCGTCGGGGGCGTACATTATCAGAGTGAACGGAACCCCCATCTGGATTTGCCGAAACGCATATCTCGAAAGTTTAGGCGTTTCGTTCGTTTCGCCGCCAAAGCCTAAAGGCATGGCCGCGACGAACGTCAGGATTCCGATCACAACAATCCCGCCCCGCATCATCACCGTCCTCGACTGATCTCGATATCTATGGAAACCATACGAACGCGATACGCCGGTTCTCAATGGCTCGTTTTTTCCGCCGTGATTTTGGCCTCTGCCTCTTGGGCTGAGGTTGCGCCAGCCGCAGAAGCCGAAGCGGCTACGGCAAAAGCCGAAACGGGAACGCCCGAGTCCGGACCGGCTTCGGAAATGAAACCTTACACCGAAGTCATTAGCGGGACCGGTGTGAAGTTTGATTTGGTTCCAATCCCGGGGGGCACCTTTACGATGGGCAGCCCGGCCGATGAAGAGGGCCGCAATCCGGACGAGGGTCCACAGCGGAAGGTCAAGGTCTCACCATTCTGGATGGGCAAGCACGAGGTCACGTGGGATGAGTACGACATCTGGAGCTTTCGCCTCGACGAGCTCCGTCGTGAGCAGGCTGGTATCAAACCGACGAATCTCGACGTGAAGGCCGACGCCGTCACGCGGCCGACCAAGCCCTACGTCGACATGACGTTTGAGATGGGTCATGACGGCTTTCCAGCAATTTCGATGACGCATTTGGCTGCGAAAATGTACTGCGTCTGGCTGAGCGAAAAGACCGGGCACTACTATCGGCTTCCGACGGAAGCCGAATGGGAGTATGCCTGCCGGGCCGGGACGAACACGCCCTACTCGTGGGGAGATGATCCCGACGACCTGGAAGACTACGCCTGGAATGAGGACACGAGCGACTTTCAATACATGAAGATCGGGCAACTGAAGCCGAACGCTTGGGGCCTGTTCGATATGCACGGCAACGTCGCCGAGTGGGTCCTCGACCGTTACACGCCGACGCTCTACCCCGGCATGGAAGGCGACCTGCTGGTCAATCCGGTCGTCGTTCCGAAAGCGACCGAGGAGTATCCACGTGTGGCGCGGGGCGGATCGTGGGATCAGCCGGCCGACGAACTCAGAAGTGCATCACGTCTGTCGTCAAATCCTGATTGGAAGATTCAGGACCCGCAGATTCCGCAGAGTATCTGGTACTTTACCGACGCCCTGCATGTCGGCTTCCGCGTGGTCCGTCCGCTTCACGTTCCTGCAAAGGAGAAACGGATCGAGATGGGTTGGGAGCCATTGCCGGGCGAGGTGACTGAAGACGGCCTTAAAGGCGGCTGGATCGACGATGGCGATGGCTCCGCACCTGCCGATGTGCGTCGGGAGCTGAAAGATTAGGTCGCGATCGGTTCGGCCGGATTGGTCTGGCCGATCTTGATGCGTCATACGAGCCGCTTTGCCTCGTCAGGATCGACATTTGCGTTCAAACAGCTGACGCCGTACAACAATCAGTCAATGTTGATAGGTTGTTTGAGGCCTCTAAAAACTGACCGAGCAATTCGCTCTTAATCCAAAAGCAGGTATGACGATGGCAGATACTCCTCGGATCGATTCGTCCCGTCGTGATTTTATGAAGGCCGGGACTGCCGCCGCGATCGGCACCGGCGTGTTGAGTAACTTTGCCGGCTCGGCAAAGGCGTACTCCGGCGGTGACGACACGATTCGAGTCGGTCTGGTCGGCTGTGGTGGACGCGGAACCGGTGCAGCCAAGCAGGCTCTCAGCACCGAGGGCAGCGTCAAGCTGGTCGCGATGGGCGATATTTTTGAAGATCATCTGCAAAGTAAACTGGGCAACTTGCAGGCTCAGTTCAAGTCACGTCCCGAGCGGGTTGACGTTCCCGAAGACCGCCAATTCGTCGGCTTCGACGCGTTCAAGAAGGTGATCGACAGTGACATCGACCTAGTGATTCTCGCCACCCCGCCGGGCTTCCGACCGGGACAATTCGAGTACGCCGTCGAGAAGGGCAAACACATCTTTATGGAGAAGCCGGTTGCGGTCGACGCGCCGGGAGTGCGGAAAGTTCTAGCGGCCGTTGAAGAGGCGAAGAAGAAAGACTTGAAAGTCGGCGTCGGCCTCCAGCGGCGGCATCAACCGAACTACCTCGAGGCGCTCGACCGGTATCGCAACGGCGACCTCGGCGAAGTCTTGTTCTGGCGGGTTTATTGGAACAGTGCCGGAGTGTGGGACCCGCGCAAGTCGCGTAGCCAGTGCAAGAACGAACTCGAGTACCAACTTCGCAACTGGTACTACTACACGTGGATTTGCGGCGACCATATCGTCGAACAGCACATCCATAACATCGACGTGGCCTGCTGGTTCAAAGACCAATATCCGACGGTGGCACGCGGGATGGGCGGTCGACAGTTCCGCACCGATCCGAAGTACGGTCAGATTTTCGATCACTTTGCAGTGCAATTCGAGTTCGATGACGATACCCACGTGTTCAGCGAGTGCCGTCACATCCCTCGGGTTTGGAACAGCGTTTCCGAGAAAGCCTACGGGACCAAAGGTATGCTCGACATGGCCGACCGTCGCGGTCGCATGATGACCGATTCTGAACGGGTCCGCCTGACCTCCGACGGCGATCCGTATCAGATCGAGCACGATGATATGCAAGAGGCCATTCGCAAAGGAAAGAGCTACAACGAAGGCGAATACGGCGCGATGAGCACCATGACGGCAATTTTGGGCCGGATGGCGACCTACTCCGGCAAAGATATCTCAATGGAGAAGGCACTGGCCTCTGACAAGTCGCTGGTTCCCACCGAAATGACCTGGGAAAGCGAACCTCCTGTCATGCCGAATGACAAAGGCGAGTATCCGGTTCCGATGCCGGGCGTCTATTCACCGTTCATCTGATCGACCTCCGTTTGAGTTCGGCAGTGAAAACATGACGACGGCCTTCCCCGCAGTGGGGAGGGCCGTTTTTATTTCTAGCACGGGCTCACGGAGTGTCGGTCGTGACGACGAAGCAGATTGGCCAATAGCCGTCAGTCAAAATGATGAAGAACAGCAATCGTCGTTCTTCGTCCAATGTACTGAACGGATCGGAATTATCTTGACAGTTTGAGAAGTCTCTCCTAGCGTGATCTTGGCAATTGTCGGCAGGTTTGGAATACGAAAGCGCTCGGTTCCGGACGCTCAGCATCGTCGGGATTGCCGCAGCGGCCCGATTCACCGGTGAAAGGACGCGGCCGGCGATGGTTCTGCGACGTGACGGCGGTGGTCTGACGGTCCGATCGCCATCCAAAATCAATTTGACACTCGATATCCGGAAGCGCCGCTCGGACGGTTTCCACGATATTGAGACGGTGTTTGCGGCGCTTGAGTTCGGCGACGATTTGGCGTTCGCGATCGAGCCAGACAATGCGTTGACGCTGCGAGTCAGAGATTGCACCGGCGGTTTGAGTACGCCCCTACCGGTCGACTCTCGCAATCTGATCATGCAAGCCGCTGAACTTCTCCGTGAGCGCGCGGGCTGTCGTAGCGGTGCTGCGATCACGCTTTGGAAGCGAGTACCGGTCGAAGCTGGTTTGGGCGGCGGTTCCGCAAACGCGGCGGCCACGCTACTCGCCCTCAATAATCTGTGGTCCCTCAACTTGGGCCGCGATCGCCTTACTGAAATGGCAGCCGAACTCGGCAGCGACGTGGCCTTCTTCGTTTCCGGCGTCCCGTACGCGGTTGGTCGCGGGCGTGGAGAGGAAATCGAACAGATTCCGTCGCCTCTGCGATTACAAGTTGTCTTAGTCAAACCGGCTTCCGGGCTTTCCGCGGGAGCCGTCTATCGGGCTGTCGAACCCGGGGATACCGAAGAAACGACACGGATGATCCGTGGGCTTGAGCACGGAGATTTTGCAGACGTTGTCAGTGCCCTTTCGAACGGTTTGCAGGAACCGGCGCAGCGGCTCAGTTCTGAAGTCTCCAAGGTTTGTGACGCGATGCGCCGCGAGCTTCCCGGCCGAGTTCTTATGAGCGGCAGCGGAACGACCTGTTTCGCGATTAGTCGATCCAAGCGCGAAGTAAGTCGCGTGGCTGAGCGACTTCGACAGCAACGCCTGGGTCACGTCTTCGTGACTCACACACTCTGACACCTTGCGGATTGATCATGAGCACGATTCCGACTGACTTCGACTGAACTGACAACTGCGGACAGTGTGACACTTCCCCGTGCCCGGAGGCACGGCTGCAACTTGAATACGTGCGACCGAGAAGGAGGACGGCAGTGGAGATTACTGAGGTCCGAATCAAATTAATGTCCGATGCGCAGGACCGGCTGCTCGCGTTCTGCTCGATTACGTTCGACGGATCCTTTGTGATTCGTGATTTAAAAATCATTCAGGGCGGGCGCGGCATTTTCGTCGCCATGCCCAGCCGCAAGCTGACCGATCATTGTCCGCGTTGCCACTGCAAGAACCATTTGCGCGCCGAGTACTGCAATCAGTGTGGTGCCCGTCTGAGCGACGAGCGCGCCGAAAAAGACTCGGAGGGGCGAGCAAAGCTCTATGCCGACATCGCTCATCCGATTAATGCCGCTTGTCGCGAGATGATTCAGGAAGCGGTCGTCACGGCGTACGAGAGTGAGATATTGCTTTCCGAATCGCCCGAATACATTTGCAAATACGACGATTACGGCGAAGAGCGCTACGCCGGCCTGCACGACGAAGATTTGAATCCCATTGAAGAGGATAAACGCCCGCAGTCCGTTTCGTTCCTGCAGGGCGAGCGGAAGCACCGCGTGGACCCGCCGGCGCGGTCGGACTCAAGCGGCGGCAAACCGACGAATTCGGCCGGAGATCGCCACGCGAACATGAAATCCCGCAGTCGACAGGCTCATGCGACCGATGAATTCGGTGAGGGCTTATTTTAGCGTCGACCCCGTCGTCATGCCGGTTTGCCCGCCGATCGCGCGAGCCTTGCCGGTTGAGCTTGTTCGAATCGTCTCGAGCGTGAAGGTCCTCAATCGCCAATTGTTAATTCGATTGGGCGGCAGTGCGGAAATTGCCGAACGCGTTGAGGGAAAGGATTCCCGGTGGCCGGATATCGCGAGCACATTACCGTCAGTGGACTTTGCGGTGTCGGCTACGGTACTGCGACCACGCTGCTGCTCGGGTTCGATCCGGTTCAGGGAGCGATCGCTGGCTGCCTGACCTGGATCGGCGGAATGTTGCCTGATCTCGATGCTCGCGGCGGCCGACCGGTTCGCGAGATCACGGCACTTCTTGCCGCGGTCGGACCGATGATTGCCATTCGGCGGCTGGTCGACGTGACCGGCGGGATCGACGCGACGATCCTGACAGGAATTCTGCTCTATGCCGCGATCCGCTACGGCGGCACCTGGCTGCTCGACAAGTTCACGGTCCATCGCGGGATGTTCCATAGTCTGCCGGCGATGCTGATCGCGGCACAGATTGTGTTCCTGGCCTATAAGAGCCCCGAGTTGTCCGTCCGGTTATTGATGGCAGCCGGTGTGGGGGTTGGCTTCTTCTCTCACCTGTTGCTTGACGAATTCTACAGTGTGCAGTGGAACGGAATTCGCCCTCGCTTGGCGAAGTCTGCGGGAACAGCGATCAAATTCTTCGGTCCCGGCTTCGGCCCCAATGCGATCACGTACGGCCTGCTGATGTTTCTGAGCTACGCGGTCGTTATGAAGTCCGACCGCCTTCTGCCGCCGCGGATGATTGTGGAACAGGTCGAACCGCTGGAACAACAGACAGGCCCAGCAACGCCCGATCAAAAAGCGACGCCGAATCCCAAGCGTCCCGCTATAAGCGGTCCGGCCAATCAACGCCCTCGCGACGAGACGCTGGACCGCTTTGCCGCCGAGTTCGGCCCGGCACCGCTCTAAGCGTTGATTGCGAATCGTGCTCCCTTACGCTGACGGACTGCTGCGTCCGACCGCAGTATTGGAAGGACGAACCGAATTTAATTCGGGGGGAATGTGCGCATCACGTTAAAGCGCGGGTAAGTCTCGTAGACGTTGCCTTCGCCCGGGCCGATGCGCGGGTCTTTGGTTCGGTGAAGTTCTTTTCGAAGTTTGACCTTGAGTTCAGCCATCTCAATGGACAAATCGCGATCCTGCGCCAAGTTCTTCAAGCAGTGCGGATCGTCCGAAAGTCGGAAGAGTTCATACTCCGGACGCTTGGCGACCGAGAGTTCAAACAGTTTTTTCATGTCCGGCTCCTTTCGCCGCTCGATCATCAGTGTCTTCGTCGGCGCCGCGTCGATGTCGTAAAAGCCGAACGGATCATCGCGAAAGCCCTTGGGATGCCCTGCGGGCCAGCGGTCGGGGCGAAAGTTATGAATCAGCAGATAGTCCCGCGTCCGAATGGCCCGCATGGGATAGGCAAGATTGTTGTGACGCGAGCACGAATGTCGCTCACGCCCGGCGAAGATGGCGTCGCGGTCGGGTTCGATGACGCCTTCGGCGTTCGACTTCAGCAGGCTCAGAAGACTGCGACCCGACAGTGGCGTCGCTGCCTCGACATCGGCTGCCTGCAGCATTGTTGCGGTCAGATCGACGAAACCGACGAGGTCGTCCGACTGCCGGCCCGGCGGAACGGAATTCGGCCAACTGATTGCCAGCGGAACGTGAATGCCGGCTTCATAGCAATTCGCTTTGGCACGCGGGAACGGCATCCCGTTGTCAGAAGTGACAATCACCAATGTGTTTTCAAGTTGGCCGTCGCGCTCGAGGCGTTTGAGCATCCGGGCGAGATGCTGGTCGAACCATTCGATTTCGAAGTAATAATCGAGCAGGTCCGATCGGACTTCGGGTGTATCGGGCAGATAAGGAGGGACTTCGACATCATCGATCGACTTGCCGTTTTTGACGCCAATGCCGGGCTCATAGGGGCGATGGGGTTCGTACGATCCGAACCAGAAGAAAAACGGTTTCTCGTCCGGGGCCGAGTCGAGAAAACTTTCGAAGTTGCCGGCGTAGTCGGGGGTGCCGATGAACTTCGGGGACTTCATTCGTTCGGTCATAGTTTTCGGGCCGCCGGGGCTCTCGTCCCAGCCCGCGTCGCGCCAGTTGCCCGGTCCCCACGTCTTGCCGGTACTGCCGATGTGATAGCCTGAGCGCTCCAGCATATATGGGAACGTGTCGAACTCTTTCGGAAAATAGCTCGCGTGCGTGCCGGCTTCGGACAGTTCCCAGGTGTGCCGACCGGTCAATAGTGCCGCACGAGATGGGCTGCATCCCGGCGAGGCGCAATAACCGTTCGTGAATAGGACACCCGCCGCGGCGACTCGATCGAACGCGGCGGTCGATATGCCGCGACACCCATATGCGCCGGCGTGGGGGAAAGATTGATCATCTGAAATCGCGAGCAGAATGTTCGGCGGATTCGACTCCGATCCAGAAGCTGCACTGACGAAACAGTCCCATCCTGTGGGTATTACTGCGGTGAGAAAGAGCCATTGAGCGGCGAGCGAGACGCGCATTGTCAAATTTCTGGAGAGGGTGGCGTAGGTCGGGGAACGATTCTCAAAGCGATTAGAGCTTCGCATCGCGTAAAGAGCCCGGTCGATGAAGACCTCTGCCGGTGCGAAGGACGGCTCGGCTGCGTAGAATGACACATTCGGAATCCAGCCGCCAATCTTTGCCTATCACGTCGCTCGAGAATGTCGTTCATTCATCCGGGATTGCTCGCCTTCCTGGCCGCGTTGGCGGTGCCGGTCATTATCCATCTGTTGATGCGTCCGAAGCCGAAGCGGATGCTGTTCCCTGCGTTGCAGCTCGTCGCACGGCGCAAGAAACGGAATGTACGACGAATTCGACTCAGACGCTTCTGGTTGCTCGTACTGCGGCTGGTCCTGCTGGCCGCATTTATCTTTCTGCTAGCCCGACCGCTGTTGCCGGCGGCGAGCTATCGACCGACATCGACCGAGTGGATTACCGCACTGGCGATTGTCGTGACCGGAGGGCTGATATTCTTGGTGTCTGAGTTGCTTTGGAATCGGCGTGCTTCTCAACAGCATGAAGAGTCGTATCGACGGTCAGTTTCGGCGACCGCGGTGATCACGTTGGTCGTCGTTGTAGTCGGTTTGCTCGTCGGTTGGCCCTACGGCTCTCGCGTATTTGCTGATGCCCAGTCGCCTTCGATGGATGCTGACGATGACGTTCCGCTCGCCGCCGTCTATCTGTTCGACACAAGCCTCAGCATGGGCTACATCCGCGAGGGACAAAGCCGGTTGGAGGCGGCAGCCGAACTTGCGGAGCAACACCTCTCAGACCTTCCGAGCGGTTCGCGCATCGCGGTGGCCGACTCATCGACGAACGTGCGGCCGGTTTTCTTTCGGGACAAAGAAGGAGTGAGGGCGAAAATCGATTCCCTCGAACCGAGAGCGGGTGGAGGGGCATTAAATCGCAGCGTTCGGGAAGCGATTAGGACGCTCGAGGATGATCGCTCCCGATTGATCGAGGACCTCGGAGACGGCCCGGCTGAACTTCGACGTGACCCGTTCGCTCGCGCGGTCTTTGTGTTCACAGATCTGACTGCATCATCTTGGGACAGCTCACAGATTGTTTCGGAAGAAGTTGCCGACCCCGCCTACCCGGTGTTCTTCGTCGATGTCGGTGTGACCGAACCTTCGAATATCGGACTCGCCGATGTTGAACTGGCTGATGACGGCGTGCTCGCTGGCGGCATTGCGACGCTCCGCGGGAGGATCGTCGGCGTCAATCCGACTGAGTCGAAGGTGCCCGTTGAAGTACGAGTCGAAGAATCGGCGGACTCGGAAGTCGTCCGCGGTCAGAAGAGTATTTCGACTGATGGAACGGGGACGTTCGAATTTCGGATTCCTGTCGATCATGCCGGCTTCGTCCGCGGAACCGTGGGTACGACGGTCGGCGATCCCTTCTCGGCCGATGACCGACGATTCTTCGTGGTTCGGGTCGTCGACCCGCCTCGGGTGCTGTTGGTCTCCGACTCGCTTGAGGCGACGTATCTGACCGGTGAAGCGTTGGCCCCCTCAATCTTGGTGCGACAGAACCTTGCGAGATTTGTCGTCACCCGCATCAGCACCTCCGCGTTTTATGACGCGAAGCTCGACGAGTTCGACGCCGTCCTGCTTGTCGATGTGCGAGAGCCTTCCGACAGGCAGTGGGAACGTCTCGGGAAATTCGTCCGAGCCGGAGGAGGTCTCGGCGTGGTGCTGGGGACGGCGGTCGAGAGCTTCGCCTATAACTCGGCGGAGGCCCAGTCGATATTGCCTGCGGAATTGCTCGTGAATCTCGCTTTCGAACCACCGCAGCGTTTGGTCTCCGGCGACAGGTCACACCGAGTCATCCGCCGACTCGATGAGTTCGAAGGACTGACCGAATTGACCGCGTGGGATATTCGTCGTCACTGGAAGGTCGCCGTCGACCCGACCGCTCGCGAATTGCTCAAATATACGCTACCGGGCGAGCCGCGTGCGGCGCTACTGACGGCAACGGTCGGTGCCGGTCGGACGGCCCTCATGACGACCGGGCTGGGCAGCTCCGATTGGAACGATTTGACGTCGGCTCAATGGGCGTTCGTGGCGTTGGTCGACCAGTTGACCAGCTGGCTGATTGATCTGTCCGGGCAGCGACTCAATTTTCGGGCCGGAGAGATCGCGACGGTTCGGCTCTCCGAGTCGGCGACCACCGACACAGCTAACGTTGTGTTGAAATTACCCTCGCTCGAAGATCAGATTCTGCCGGTCAGTGGCGAGCAATCGGAAATCACGCTTGATCCGTTCGAGGAAGCCGGGCTTTACCGGCTGACGGTTCGACGTGATTCGACGACCGATTCCACTTGGTTGGCCGTGAATGCGTCCGACCGAGAATCAAATTTTGAACGGGTTCCGGCGGAGCGGCTCGATGAAACGCTCGGTCCGGATGGATACGACGTCATCACCGATATGGACGGCGTGAACCTTGAGTTGCGAGAAACCACACTCGGTGTCGAAGCGGGGCCGGGCCTGATCATCATTTTGCTGCTGGCGTTTTTTGGTGAGGGTCTTCTAGCAAATCGCTTCTACGGCGGTCGCGGCGAAGAGGCGAGTGGCGTATCCCCGACGGAGGGCCGACGGTGATCGAGCTTGGCGTCAGTCCGATCTGGTCGTGGCCTGTCACTTTCGGTGTGATCGTCGTCGCGGTCGCGATGACGTGGTGGACCTATCGACGTCGCATCGGCTCGCTCTCTCCGGCGGCGAAGTGGTCGATTCTGACTTGTCGCTTCCTCGCGTTGCTACTCGTGCTGTTGGCTTTGTTGCGTCCGGAGTTCCGATTCCGCGATCGTTCCGACGACGTCGTCACGGTGCATGTCCTCATCGACGAAAGCCGCAGTATGACGATCGCGGATACCGCTGGACGACTGCCGCGTCGCGAACGAGCACTCGCTGTCGTGAAAGAGCAATTGCCGGCATTCCGGTCGATTTCAGAGCAGGTCGAAGTCAAATTCTATGACTTTGCGGCGCAGTTAACTTTGCTCGACGCTGACGACGGCCAATGGTCGTCCGACGCGATGGGCGAAGAAAGCGCGATCGGTCGGGTTCTCTCTCGCATTGCCGAAGGCGGGGCATCGGATCGATCGGCAGCGGTTCTCGTCCTGAGTGACGGGGCGGAACGAACTCCGAACGTCGATCCGGCTGAAGACGTTCGTGGCGTCGCACGTCGGTTGGGTCTGTCCGGCGTTCCGATCTACACCGTCGGGTTCGGTAGTGACGGGGCGACCGGCGGCGGAACGGAACTGGCCGTCGAAGAGTTTCAAATTGATCCGGTCGTGTTCGAAAAGAAGATCGTCCCGGTCAACGGCGTCGTGCGAATCATCGGAGGAGCGGGACGCGAATTCTCAGTACGATTATTGGTCGAAGATCGAACCGGCAAAACGCTCGGTGAGAGCGGTCCGATGAACCCCGTCGCCGGCGGAGGCGGGGCCAATCCCGTCACGACCGTCAAACCGGTCTCCAATTCTGAACGGATTCCCGTCGAGCTGTCCTTCATTCCCGATCGAAATGGAGAGATCAAGGTCGGCTTGGAAATTGAAGCGGTCGACGGCGAAGTGCGAACGCAAAACAATCGCCGCGAAACGATCGTCACCGTCAAGCAGGGCGGTATTCGCGTTGCCTATTTCGATCGACTTCGACCGGAGCAAAAATTTCTGCGGCTGATCAACACGTCGGACAAAATCCAACTCGATTTCGTCCCCGTCTTGCCCGGCGGCACTGCGAGTTCAATCGATGTGAAGTACTTCGAGCCCGGTCTCTATGATGCTTACATCATCGGAGATGTACCGGCGTCAGCGTTCGGTTCCGATAGGACGGCTCGCCTGATTCGATGCCTCCGCGATGGGTCCGGGCTGATGATGCTCGGCGGTTATCAGAATTTTGCGACCGGCGGATACGGCCGCTCGGCACTCGCTCAGTATCTCCCGGTTCGTCTGAACGATCGGCCGATCCCAACGGGGCAGCCCGTTCCCGCAGAGCGGCACATCGGTGAGGCTGTCGCGATGGTGCCGACGTCGATCGGGGATCGCAGATATGTGATGCAACTGGTATCGGGGGCCGACAATGCCGAGGCATGGGCGGAGTTGCCGAGGCTCGAAGGAGCGAATCGTCTGGTTGCAGCCAATCCACTGGTCGAGATCTGGGCGGAAAGCGAAAAGGGAGTACCGCTCCTAATGGCTTCGGAGGTCGGGGGCTCACGCGTGCTGGCGTTTGCGGGCGATACGACGTTCCTCTGGGTGCTTGGCGGCTTGGGCGAAAAACATCAGCGATTCTGGCGGCAGGTCATTTTGTGGCTCGCCCGGAAAGAAGCCGAAACGGATCAACCGGTCTTCGTTCGACTCGACCGGCGCAATGTCCTGCCTGACGGGACTATCGAGCTCGAATACGGCGTTCAAGACGAAACGGCCGAAACCCTTGCCGACGCCGACATCAAAGCCACAATTTTGATTCCGGATGGTCAATCCGCTGCAGTCAGTGCTGACTCGGTCAATGTCGACGGAGTCCGGAGATCGACCTTCGACGGTACCGGGCAGCCGGGAGACTATTGGGCCAAAGTGTCGGCATCTCGGGGCGGACGATTTCTCGGCCTCGATGCATTCGCGCGGTTTATCGTCGATCAACGCGACCTCGAGCTGGACGAGCCCGCGGCCAATTTGACGCTGTTGCGCGAAATTTCCGATCTCTCGGGCGGAGCATTCCTCGCGCCCGAAGAATTAGGGCAGTTGCTGGCCCGCTGGAACCGCTCGCCCCCGGGCGAGGAACTTCTTGAACGCACACGCCGTCAAACGTTGTGGGATCACCCGTTGGTCTTGGCCGCCTTCATCGCACTGATGACCGCGGAGTGGATTGTGAGGAAGCGATCGGGGCTCGCGTAACGCGAATGGCGATGTCCGCGTGTCGAATACAGAATTAGACTGTTTGGAACGGTATTACCGGTTATTGCTCGGGAGCGGTGACCGCGATTTTCTGTTCAGAAGTGTTGGCACTGCCGTCCCTTCAAGGCGATCGCCGACTATAATCGGTAGCAGAGTCATTCTATTCGGGGGAGCTGATGGCAGGGACCGTCGAAAAATCGAGCCGCAAGTACCTCGATTTTCAGGAGTACGTCGACTTTCAGGTTGATAAGGCCCGGTCCGCGATCAAATGGACCGACATCCTGACGTCGCTGGCTGGAATCGCTCTGCTCGGGTTGGTCTATCTGCTCGCGTTCGCGATTTTGGATCACTGGGTTATTGAAGGCGGGATGAGCAAGCTCGGTCGAGCCTTGATGCTCGGCGGATTGGCGATCGTCTCCCTCGGCTGGATCATTTGGCGCGTCGTGGTCCCCTATTGGCGTAAGGTCAACTCGTTATACGCTGCTTGGCAGATCGAGCGTTCCAGTCCCGAGATGCGCGGGTCGCTTCTCAGTCTGGTCGATGGTGCCGGCGGAACAGGTGGCGTCAATCTCGGAGTGCGGCAGGCGATTCAAAAGCGGGCGGCGACCGCGCTCACCAAGGTCGACGTCGATCATGCGATTGATCGGCGACGATTGCTGTGGTTGTCGTACGCCGTCCTCGCAGCCGTGGTTTTGGTCTGCCTCTATGCGGTCTTCTCTCCGAAGTCGATCGGCAATTCGATCGTTCGGGCTTTTCTGCCGGCTGCCGCGGTCGATGTCGACACGGAAACGGAAATTCTCAAGGTTCTTCCCGGCGACGCGACGCTGGCGGCCGGAGAGCCGGTTCTGTTCGAAGTCAATCTGGGCGGCAAGCAGCCCGAGGTCGTGAGCCTGACCGTGACCACCGATGATCGTCGACTGGTTGACGAATCCTTAAAGCTGAGTGCCGAAGACGAAGTGAGCCGCCTGTGGAGCCGGTCGTGGTCGGGGCCGGAAGGCTTAGGCATCGACGTTGGTTTCTCCTATCGCGTCAAAGCGGGTGACGCTTCGGCCGGACCATTCCGGATCGAAGTTGTGCGGCCCCCTTCGGCCGAGGTGGAAACGATCGCCTATGACTTTCCCGACTACATGGGCTTCGAAGACACGACCCGCAGCGAGCCGGAAATCGAT
Organism: Stratiformator vulcanicus; assembly: GCF_007744515.1. Taxonomy (NCBI): domain Bacteria; kingdom Pseudomonadati; phylum Planctomycetota; class Planctomycetia; order Planctomycetales; family Planctomycetaceae; genus Stratiformator; species Stratiformator vulcanicus. The sequence goes on along the minus strand of NZ_CP036268.1, from coordinate 3,034,669 downwards.
GCGTACGAAGGAACCGAAGTTACGGTGACGGCGTTGGCGAATCAGCCACTTCGTTCGGCTCGGCTGGTCTTTGCCGATAGCCCGAATTTCGATGCCGAGGGCGGAATCAGCGCGGTCGCTGAAGAGCGTTCATTCGAACTCGGCTCTTCCGGCGAACGGCTGACCGCGCGCTTTCCGCTGCGGTTGCGATCCGATCAATCGAGTCCGAAGTACTACCGCATCGAGTGCGTCTCCGAATCGGGCCTGAAGAGTCGCGATCACGCCGTTTACGAAGTACGAATTCGCCCCGACCTCGATCCGGAAATCCTGCTGCGCGATCCACGCTCCGACATCGAGCGACCGGCCAACGCGATCGTCCCTTTGCTGTGGGCGGCGCGCGATGACTTCGCGGTCACTTCGGTCGCGGTCCGCTTTGAGAAGAACGGTTCCGCGTTGCCCAAAGAATTGCAATTGGCCAAAGGGGCGGCTTCGTCGGTCGGAAATCAAAGCCAGCTCAAACTCGAGAACTTCCGGTTGGAAGCCGGCGATGAATTGACCTTCTGGCTCAAAGCGTTCGACAACCGCGAGCCCAAGCCGAATGCGACGAACAGCCAACGGGTCCGTATCTCGATCATCGAACCGGTTTCGCCCGAAGAAGTCGAAGAGCGTCTCGAAGAAGACCGTCGCAAGCAGGACGAACTGGTTAAAGATCGCAACGACGCCTCGGATGCGAACGATGATCGCGGCGACGACCCGTCCGCCGACGACGATTCGTCTGAGGGTGAAGGGGGCGAAAGTGGAACGAAGCAGGAGATCGGAAAGCAGGATGGACCGGGAGAGCCGGGCAACGATAAAAACGCCGGCGACTCGGAGGACTCCAATTCGTCCGATACCGGCGGGCAGGACGGTTCGCAGTCGAAGAACGGTTCATCCGGCGAACAGAATTCTCCAAGCGAACCGCTGGCCAATGATGGTTCCGCCGACGATCAGGCGTTGCGTCGGGCAGTAGAGCACTTCAACGAACTCGATGAGCAGAAAGACGGAGAAGACGAGCCGAAAGACTCAGGCGGGACCGGGGAAGCGGGAACCGAGAATCAGTCCGGGGAGCGAGATCCGCAGGGGCGAGAAGAACAGGACCCTGAGGCGCCCTCGAATCAATCTGACGAACAGCGACCGGATGAGAACGGTCAGAAAGGGGAAGACGCCCAAGGCGGTCAGAATTCCGATGGCGGGATGCCCAAGCCGGGTGACGGCTCCGAGGGCGATGGTGGCAACGCGACCGACGGCGCTCCCGATGCCGGCGAAGCGAGCGATGAAGGCGCGGGCAGCGGAGAATCCACTGGTCCCGGTGATGGCGAAGCCGATCCGCAGGCCGGACGCGGAAAGAACGAACGACCGGGCAGTGACGAAGGAGACGCCGCGCAATCTGAAGACGGAACGGATTCTGGCGAACAGACCCCGGCGTCGGACGACGGCAATGCAGAGTCGCGGCCCGCGGATGGCTCGGAGAAAGGCCCGGCCCGCGGCTCGGACGAACGAGATCCGAATGCGGCTAAGGCCGACGGGCCGCTCGAGCGCGAAGGACCGAAGGGGGCGACCGAACAGCGGACTCCCGACGAAGGTGAGCGACCTGAAAATTCTCGTTCCGAAGAGGGACCGCCGCCCGAAGGTGCCCGACCGGACCGCGGCTCCTCCGACGATGGTGGGCAATCTGATCCTTCAGCGAATGAAGGCAACGGGAACTCCGATGTCGATCGCGAGAGTCCCAACAACGCGGAAGATAATGGCACCCAACAGTCGACTCGCGATGCCCCTGCCGGCGCAGATGAACCTGCCGGTTCCGGCCAGCCCGACGGTCAGAAGTCTGATCAGCCCGATGGAGGGGAAGCGGGAGGCTCTCAGGAAGCGAGTGAGGGAAACCGAGGACCTGACGGGACGGGAACGGCTGAGACGACCGATCAACAGGACCCGAACGGGACACCCGGTGAGTCGGGTTCGCCTGAGGAGAGCGATCCGTCGATGACTCCCAAAGACGGAAGTGAGAAATCTCAGAGCGAGTCATCCGCTGGCGACGAAAGTGGCGAGTCCTCTGAGTCGGGCGGCTCGAGCGAGAAGTCCAAATCGGATGGAGAATCGCAAGGCAGCGGATCGAGTGGAGAGTCGTCCAGCGAGTCCTCATCGTCCGCGGGTGAATCCGGCAAGGGCCAAGGGAGTGGCTCGAGTTCAGACGGCTCGAGCTCTTCGAGTGGAGAAGCCGGAAGCTCTTCTTCGGAAAGTGGCTCCTCAGAAGGAGGAGGCGGAACCGGTGGGCAGTCGTCGAGCGACGACCAGAATTCTGCGAAAGATAGCGCTGGAGCAGGCGGCGGAACTGCCGCGGGAGAAAGCAGCTCTGAAGGCGGCACCGGCGGAGGATCGTCCGGAGGTGAAGAAGCCGACCTCGACTATGCGAAACAGGCGACCGATCTGGTTCTCAAACGGCTCGAGGAAGATTTGGAGCGAGGCGAACCCGATCCGGAATTGCTCGAAAAACTTGGCTGGGGTGATGACGACCTGAAACGATTCAGCCAGCGGTTACGAGATCGACTTTCGCAGAAGAAGCCAGAGACGGCACGCGAGCAAGCGAAGTCTCGCGAGTTCGACGAGATGCTCAAATCGATCGACTTCGACAACCCGATTCCCGAGGTCCGCAATCGCCAAATCGATTCGTCACCGCAGGGTGGCTCGGCCGGTCGTCGAACGAAAGCCCCGCCTGAATACCGCGATCTTTATGATGCTTTCACGCGATCGATCGCAGGCAAGAATGGTCTGCCCGGAGAAGAGTAGTGCCGGCGGAACAGCGCATGTGTGCTACTTGCGACCGGAGTCGCACCAATCAGCGGGATAGTTGGCTTAAAACGCCGGTCCGCCGCCACCTTCTGGCGCCGCAGGCTCTCCACCCGCTGGAGTCACACCAACCGGAGCCGCCATGGATTCCACGCGAAGAGACTCGATCGAGAGATCAATTCTTTTCGGGATGCTCTCGGAGAAGTTCGCAGTTTGTGGGACCACGTAGACCATGGCGACCTGATCGCTTCGCTGCTGGTAGAACGCGACGATGATGTCCATCGGAACGCCGTCGACGATCTCCTCGGTCCGAAACCCGACCTGGCTGATCCGTTTTTCGACTTTGAAGTCGCCGACCCCCACCAATTTCGAGTTCGTTGCCGACGCTAATCCTTCCGAAGTAAATCGCGATTGGCCGAGCCCGCCGAGAATTCGATTGACGACAACCAAGTCAAAATTTTCGCCCTGCGATCCCTTCACCGCGCGATTCCATAGCAGGTAGACGTAAGACTGCACCGTCGGTCGTTGCAGCGGAGCGGCCCGCGGCTCTTCCCCCGGTTGCCGAGGCTCGACCGGCGTATCAATGCCGATTTGGGCCGTCCACGCCGCCACCAATCCGGGCAAATCGGCGTCTAGGAATTCGGGCTGTCGCGGATCTCGTTCGTCGTCTTTGGGTTTGCCCCCCAACACTTCCTGAAACTGTTTTGGCACGCGAAACCGCAGCGTATCACGTGCCCATTCGGCCGACAGGTTCGCGTCGACTTCGTTTCGATATTTGAAGTAGGGGATCGTCGCCTGCTGCATCCGCGATTCGTACGTGCCCGAACCGCATCCGGTCAGCAAAGTGGCACAGACAAGCCCGGTAACTACGCTCGTTATTCGCATAAAACTCTTCGCGTCGCGCTGGTGAGACCGCTTAACCATAGTTTGTACAGTTCCGTATTGGACTGTCCGGCAGCATCGCCGTCAATGCGACAGCCGGAGCTGAGATGACTTATCGCGTCCCGTCACGATTTAACGCTTGTCGGAATTACGTTCCTCGCGGATCACGTCATCGATCTGAGATTGCCAATAATCGATGTCTCCGGCTCTCGATTGCGGTTCTCGATCGGAGGTCGAGGCTTCGGCGGAATCGACGGTGGGAGCATCGGATTCGGCGGCATGTTTTGTCGACGAATCCCGATCCGGTTTTCGATTCGAATGACCGCCGCCAGATCGCGGTGAATTTGTCGGAGAGTCATCAACATCGCCTGATGTCTGCGGCAAGTCGTCGCCGAATTCCTTGAGCCAATAGTCGACTTCGTTAGTCCCGAGTATATCGCCGGTCCGTTTCATATCGGGTTGGCTGACTTCGTCGACGTCACGCCGACGGAATTCCCGTGCGAGTCGGTCCCAATAGTCTTCGCTCCCGATGTCGCGCGCCCCGCGACGCCGCGCGGCATCTCGGATGCGACGGTCGGATGAGACGACCAGTAGATTGCTCGGGGCGGAATGCGACGAAATTCGCTTCTCAATGGCCTCATCCGCAATTCCATCACCGCCGGCGAACAGGATTAGAAGATCGAGCTGGCGGTACCGTCTCCGGACATCGTCGGGGGCGTCTTGGGCGTCGAACACAACCGTGGTTCGGCGGCGCTGCGGATCATCCAGCCGTTCCGCCAGCGCGGCTAAAAAGGAGTTACGAAGCCTTTCCAATTCGCCGCGTCCGTATCGCTCGCGGGCGTACCCGGCGGCGTGCATCAGGTTGTAACCGTCGACTAAAATATCGTTCATCAACTCGGCGACGGTTGGCAGGCTTACGGAAGCCGTGAAGGCCCGCGCGTCGACATCGATCGCGCGGAGCAGAAGATCGTCAGGCCGTTGAATCTGTTTCAGGCCAGCGATATCGAATTTCGCCGCCGACAATCACAACCTCAACTCGTCCGAGCCCCTCCATGGCTTCGAACGGGCTGCTCTTGCCCTTGGACCGGAAATTTCTCGCCAAAATAGGCGCTGCGGTTTCGGCGTTGAAAATCACGAGATCGGCCGGTCGTCCCACTTGAAGCGTTCCGGCCTCAATCCCCAACACACCGGCCGGGTTGGTTGACAGCAGCCGTATTAACTTGGGCCATGTCAGATGGCCGCCGCCCACGAGGACGCGGGCCGACATGCAAAAAGCAGTTTCGATTCCCGAAACGCCGAACGGATCAGAAAGCAGGTCGCCGCTTTTTTTCTCTTCGGCGTACGGTTGATGGTCGGCGGAAATCGCATCGATCGTGCCGTCGCATAAGCCTGCGATCAGAGCGTCCAAATTCTCTTCTGATCTGAGGGGAGGATTCACTTTAAATCGTGAATCGTAAGACCGAAGGACCGTGTCGGTCAGACAAAGGTGGTGCGGCGTGAGGTCGGCGGTGACTTTGACGCCACGAGCTTTCGCCTGCCGCACGGCTTCGACGCTCGAAGCCGTGGAAACGCACATGATGTGTAGCCGACTTTCAGTCAGTTCCGCCAAGGCAATGTCGCGGGCAACGCTGATGTACTCGGCGGCCGCCGGCATCCCACGCAGACCCAGAACCGTCGAGATGAAACCCTCATGCATCACGCCGCCAGCCACGAGCGTCGAATCCTGCGGATGAGCGAGGATCGGTCGATCGAACATCCGAGCATACATCAGGGCGCGACGCATGATCTCGGCGCTTTGAATCGGATGCTTGCCGTCGGTGAAAGCGACCGCCCCCCCGTCGACCAGTTGTCCGATCTCAGCCAACTCTTTTCCGGCAATTCCCTTCGTCACCGCGCCAAGCGGATAGACACGGCAATTCTTCGCCCGCTCGGCCTGCAGCGCAATAAATTCGGCTGCCGCTCGGTCATCGACGGCCGGTTCGGTGTCCGGCAGGCAAGCGACCGACGTGTAGCCGCCGGCCAATGCCGCTGCGGAACCTGATTCGGTCGTCTCATCTGACTCGTCACCGGGCTCCCGAAAGGAAACGTGCGGATCAACCAAGCCCGGAGCCACGACGAGACCCGTCGCGTCGATCACCTCATCTGCGTCAATCGGCTCGTTCGTCAATGCCGCGATCCGACCGTCGCGGACCACCACGTCGATGACGGCGTCAGTCCCAATCGCAGGATCGACGACGCGTCCGCCACGGATCACCTGTGTCACCGTCGCCGACATTAGTGAAACCTTCTCTGATTTGCTTCAGGCCCCAGATCATCATCCATTTGATGTCTCCAGTCCGCGGATCAGTTTTTCAACGATCAACTGTGTTTGGTAGCGGCCTCGTGCAGCAGACTGAGCGCTGCCATTCGGACCATTAAGCCGTTCGTCACCTGATCGAGGATGACCGAATGCGGACCGTCGGCAACCTCGGGAGTCAGTTCCACACCACGATTGATCGGTCCCGGTGCCAGGACGAGTATGTCCTTTCTGGACCTCCGAATGCGGTCTGCATTCATTCCGAACAGGTGGGCGTATTCTGCGATCGACGGAAAGAACGCCCCGCGCTGTCGTTCAAATTGAACTCGCAGCAGGTTGACGCAATCGATCTCGCCGAGGATCGCGTCGAAGTTTGTGGAGACCTCAACGCCGAGCTTCTCGATGTGAGGGGGAATCAGGGTTGCCGGTCCGCAGACGATCACGCGGGCCCCGAGAGCCTTAAGCCCCCAGATATTCGAACGGGCAACGCGGCTGTGTAAGATATCGCCGACCAGTGCGACGGTCAGGCCTTCTATCGACCCGCGATTCTCGCGGATCGTAAAGATATCGAGCAGGCCCTGAGTGGGGTGTTCGTGAGTGCCATCGCCGGCGTTTAACACACCCGCATTCAGACGCCGTGCGAGTTGATGTGGTCCTCCGGAGGCGGGATGCCGGACGACCATTTGCGATGCACCGAGGGCCTGAATCGTCAGTGCCGTGTCAAGAAAGGTTTCGCCTTTCGACAGGCTGCTGCCGGAAGGAGAGAAGTCGACGGTGTCGGCCCCGAGCCGCTTCGCGGCCAGACTGAAACTCGTTCGCGTTCGCGTCGATGGTTCAAAAAAGAGATTCGCAACAATGCACCCGGCCAAATGGTCGAACCGTTGAGGGCCGCTTGTCGACGCGGCTTTAAACTCGGCGGCGCGGTCGAGAATCAGCGTCAATTCCTCGGCGGAGAGACCCTCGAGGCCGAGCAAATTTTTGCGATTCCAACCGATGCCGCTACCTCCGACACGACGTGGCGTCATCCCGGCCACTGCATCCATGAAGCCCCCGTTTCCGTGGTTCTGCGACCATGTCACATTGAGCCGAACCGACCAAACGACTTGTGACCCGCGATCGATCGAATCAGATGTCTTGCTGAAGCGACAGCGTACCGCTCCGCGATCGGTCGATCAATTCTTTGGATGCGGCCGTGTGAAGTCGAGCGAATCGATCATAATGAGAACCCTGTGGCAAACCGCTCAAATATCACGCGGTCAGTCGGGTTCGGTTTCAGTTCGGCTCAACGGGACGGTAGCCGACATCGAGGTCACCGCGCCGCGGCCCTACAAAATCGACAACGCGTGATCCGTCGGGATTCGCACCGACTTTGCCTGCGAATTTGATCTGCCCGGCGACAACGCCGGCGACCTTCACTCGTGGTTCCGATGACGGAGAAAGGCGGCTCGAATCTTTCAATCGACGAGAGATCGACACGGGCGGATCAATCAGATTCTCGCGACCGTCGATCTCGATGGCGAAGCGACTCGCCTCCTCGGCCCGAATCCAGCCGAAGACCGCTGCGCCGTCGTCGCCCGAGAACGCACATTTTTCGGCATGCAGATTGAGTTGAGAGAATCCTTCTGAATCGAATCGCACGTCGATGACGCGATCGACTTCCCGCGACGTGACCCGTCGGAAGAGGACACGCAGGGAGTCCGCCCCGGCCGTCTTATTGACGGTTACGAAAGAGCGCGAGGAGTAGACCAGGCAATTCTGCGCCGAGAGACCGTTCGGCATTTCGGAGAGAAACAGTCCGGTCGAAAGGCCGCGATAGCGACAGTCGGATAGCCGCACGACGCCGCCGGACCGATCTCGCGAATCGAGGCGTCGCCAGCCGAGACCGATCGTGCGTCGACCGTCGCCGCCGTCAAAAGAAGAATCGCGAACGAAGAGCGATTGAGCGTTCGCCAAAATGAGAGCGGGTGAGGTGGCTCCGGCTGATGCCGAAAGCCCAACACGTTCGAGTGTGACAGTTCGGGCCCGCACTCGAAGCGGCTGCTCGACGATTTTGATCGTTGCGGTCGCCTGCGGAGGGCCGATGATCTTCAGGTCGCCCCTGTAGTCGATCGTCGATGCTTCATAGTAACCGGACGAACTGAGTCGAATGACTCCCGCCTCATCCGGGGGCGGCATCTTGCGGAGGTTCGTCGGGCCGTTATTGGTCAGCGATTCGCCCGCCGTCGCCAACTCGTCCTGTCGGGAAACTTCGGGAGACGATAATGCGTCTTCGGTCGCCGCCGCTGCGTTCGTCAAATTTCTCGACGAATCGAGTTCGTGCTCTGTGACCGCGACGACGTTTTTGGGGGTCATCAATTGGAAAAAGAACGTCGGACCGAAACCTAGCAGCACCGCGGCCAAGGCGATCGCGCCGCAGAGAGTCGCTTGTTTTCTGAGCGGATAACGCGGTCGCGTTTGATTGAACGAGTCACTGCTGACGTCGAGCGAAGCGGTTGAGGTTGAGGGCGTCGGGGCCAGTAAACGCAAACCCGATTTCACTCGTTGGTTTCGTTTACCGAGCGATGCGCTGATTTCTACGAACGATTCGGGACGCTTTCCCGGATCAGGTTCGGTGCATCGGGCCACAAGGTCGGCGATCGGTTCGGCCGCGTCACCGCAGTAATCTCGAAGATCGGGAACCCGCCCCGTTCGATGCGCGGTCAGCCTCGCCAGCGGATCGCCTTGAAGGAAGGGTGCTCGTCCCGCGCTCATGGCCCAAATCAGGCATCCGAACGCATAGATATCGCTGGTCTCAGTGGGGGGAGCCGAACCGCCGATTCGCTCCGGCGCAATTCCGTCACAAGACTCGGGGGAATCGAAGGTCTCCGAGCGAATGACCGGTGCGGTGATCGGGGCAATTCCTCCTCCGACGGCGATCACGCGACCGGAATCCTCCACGCGAATATTGGTCGTGTAGATCGCTCCGTGAACCACGCCGCTACGAATTGATGCATCGAATGCCGACGCAAGTTGGCGGGCGGCGTCGATGACAAAAGCAGTTTCCAGCCGTCCCCGCCGCAGAATGAGCTCTGCGACACTCGGTCCCGTGACCGGCTCACTGACGAGTCCGACTTTTTCGCCGTGCGTGACGACTTGGTGCGGCAATCGGATCGACTGATGAATGCCGGGTGTGCTGAGATCGCAAAGGCGGGACAGACGATCGAGCAATCCCGAGCCCGGCCCCGACAGCTCTGTGATCATCGTCAGCACGACAATGTTGCCGGTCTCGTCTTTCGCCAAAAATGTTCTCGGGTCGGATCCCGGCCGGATCGGTTCCGTAAGAACGTAGTCCGAAAAGAACAGTTCCTCGCTTTGACCGGCCGCGATTTTGTCGGCCTGATAGAAGGTCAATTTCGATTGGGCGACCAGCGCGTCGACCCAGATCGTGTCGAAGATCGGAATCTTGCGTCCGACCGCGCGGATGTGTCGGCGACAGCAGCGCACCGTCTCTCGCTCGCCGAGGCCGAACCTCGTGAGCAGTTCGGAGAGCTGCGGAGATGGTCGGTCCGACAACGATATGCCTGCGGATGATGCGATTTAGCGTTCGCGAAACCCGATACGTCGGTCTCGACATCGGAGCGGAACTTATGTCAGAACACCAATGGCGGACAAGACCGAGGATTCGGCGAAACCTCGTCAATCGCAGAAATCGAACCGATTTCGGTATTATTTGAAGTCCCTGTGGGTAATCAGGTCTCGGAAGCGTGCTGATCGCGTGTGCCATGACGTCTGAGTTCTTTCAGCGAGACAGGGTTTTTTCAGCGAGGCAACTGGGAATGACAACTCGGCCGTTTGACCGTCGTTTCGGTCGAATTCTGCTTGTAGGCGACATCGAAAGTTCGCTCTGCCGAGAGGTCGGACAGGCGTGCCTGGATGTGTTCGGCCGATCGACGATCGTACTTCGACGCGAATTAAGCGGAGCAGTCAGCACACTGACGACAGCCCGGTCGTTGACTCCCGATCCAGCGGAATTCGATCTCGGAATTGTCGCTCTGGATCGGCCGCTGCGTCATCGACGCCACGACATCGATCGGCTCATCGGGACCGCCGCACTGAGTTGGGTCGTTGTGTTGGGGGAGTGGTGCGAATCTGAAATGCGGGCGTACCCGGGGCACTGGCCGGTCGCATTGGCCGTTCGCGGACGAGAATCGCGTGAACGGCTGCTGTTGGAGCGGTCGGCGATGACCGGGGACATTGCGGCGCTGCCTGTCATGGCCGGTCGCGATGAAACATTCGGTGCCATCGAGGCATCGGCAAAGCTCTACGCGACGGAAGACGGCGAGGTCTGCGATTCAATGCCGTTCTTATCTACGGCCGATCGCGTGTTTCGGCGGTATCTGGATGACGTGCTAACAGGATTGCCGAACGCTCAGCCACTGGCCGTCATCGATGCAGATCCACTTACGGAGGCAACCGTTCAAACGATCTGGCAAAGGGCCGAAGACGGCAATCGCGTATTGGTGTTGTCGTCTGAGCCCGATCTCGGATCGGTCAAGGCTGAGATCGGTCGCGATGAAGTCGAAGTGCAATCGAAATTTGTCAGTCCGTCTGAACTTCACACCGCCGCAATGCAACTCGTCAAATAAGCTGTCGGTACAGAAAAATCACTTCGGTAGTTCTTTGATACCGACCGTACGGAAAACGATCTTCGTGCCGGGATCATGACCTTGGAGGCTGAGATGTCCCGGATCGAGCCGCCGTCCTTTCCGCGGATTGGAGTCCGGCTCACGTTCATCAACAAAATCGGTCACCTGCAAACCGTCGACCCAACTGGCGATGTGCGGCCCGTTGGCAATCAGCGTGAAATAGACGGGATTAAAGTCGGAGCCGTTGACGTAGCGGGCCGCTTGCCGGCGAAAGATTGCCCCTGCACCGAAACCGTCTCCGTAGTCATCCGGGTTGGTCCGATCGCCACCATCAGTCGTAAACTGAACCTGCATTTCATAACCGTTCGACGGGGCTTCGGTCGTGCCCTTCTCCGCCCGGAAGAAGACACCGCTGTTGACGTCTTCCGCGCCGGTCTCGGCATTAAGCTGCAGCACGAAGTCACCGAAGGTTTCCGTCGTTTGTAAGAAGCCCGGGCCTCCTTCGATCTTAATTTGTTCCTCTTGGACTGTCGCCTGCCCTTTCGAGCCGGGCACGACCTCCCAATCGTCGGATTCGTCGAGCGTTGTTAGTGCGAGTGGTTTAAGTGCGACGTTCCGAAACCGGACTTGGCCTTTGTTGTGTTGCAGACCGATATATCCGATTGACCGCGTCTCGCCTTCAACTTCGACATTTTCGAGCACCACCGTTTCGTCAATCTTCGCGGTGATGCGATTGCCGCTGAGTGTGATCGATACGGTATGCCAGTCGGTGCCGAGTTGAAACGGTTTCGTCGGCGTATTGCGGCCGACGAGGCTCCCGGTTGGATGCGTGTCGTGCTGATCGCACAAGTTAAACTCGTAGCAGCCTTCGATTGGTGATTCCGGATCAGCGGTTGTTCGCAGGAAAACACCGCTATTTCCGCCTTCGGCAAGGCGGCATTCGCAGCGGAACTCATAGTCGGCAAACTGGGTCGTCGTTCGTAGCAACCCGACGTCACCTTCGTCGGCAACAATCTCCCCATCGTCGATCCGCCAGTTCGTCTCGGAGTTTGCACTCCAGCCGAACTGCGTCCGGCCATCGAATAAGGCGATCCAACCTTGCTCAACATCTTTCAATGCGATGGGATGCCAAGCCGCAGACGTGTCGGCCGATTGCGCCGCATCTTTAGTCGCCAAAACAGTGGGGCTCTCTTTAGTTGGCGACTCGTCGACGGCTTCCTGTCCGCAACCAGCGATGCCGACGAGCACGAAGACCGAACCGGTAATCAACCAATAAGTCGAATGAGACGCTGTCGGCCAACCCGGCAATTTTGTGTAAGGCTGCCGACGCTTATTTCGTAGGCTCATGGCTGATGCTCCACCTTAAATAGGCTTCAATATATTCGTTAAGATCGCCATCGAGAACCGCACCGGGATTGCCGGTTTTCGTTCCTGTTCGCGAATCTTTGACGTACTGATCGGGATTTAAAACGTAGTGGCGAATTGTTTCGCCGCCGAAACCGATCTTTGTCTTCTGGCCACGCTTGGCCGCAATATCGGCTTCCCGTTTTTCGACCTCCAGTTGATAGAGTTTCGCCGTCAACATTTTGCGGGCGGTGGCTCGATTCTGGTGCTGACTACGCTCACTCTGACATAAAACGGCGACACCGGTCTCCAAATGGGTCAGCCGAACGGCGGACTCCGTCTTATTAACGTGCTGGCCCCCCGCTCCGCCGGCACGCAACGTATCTTCGCGGACGTCGCTATCCCAATTCAGATCAATATCGATCGAATCGCCGATGTCCGGGGTAACGTCGACCGCGGCAAACGATGTCTGCCGTCGGCCAGCCGAGTCGAACGGGCTGTTGCGGACGAGCCGATGCGTTCCGTTTTCGGCTTTTAAATAGCCGTAGGCGTAGTCGCCGCTAACGTGCAACGTCGCGCTGCGAATACCCGCTTCTTCTCCCGGTGATATTTCTTCGAGCGAGACTTTGTATTCGTTCTGCTCGCCCCATCGCTGATACATTCGCATTAACATTTCGGCGAAGTCGGCCGCATCGGTCCCGCCTTCTCCCGCCTGCACCGACATAAACGCATCGCAGGCGTCTTCCGGGTTCCGCATAATAGCGCGGATTTCGAGCGCCTCGAGATCCCGCTCGACCTTGTTGACCGTCTGAGCAAGCTCCGCTTTACTCTCGTCAGAGTCGTCCTCCTCGGTCAGTTCGATCATCACTTCGATGTCTTCAGCCGACTGCACGAGCGATTCGAGGGGCTTCAATGTTCCCTGAATTCGCTGCAGTTCCGAGACCGTCGCCTGCGCCGACTCCTGATCATCCCAGAAGTCCGCCGCGGCCATCCGCTCATTAATCTCTCTAATACGCTGCTGGAGGCTGTCGTAGTCAAAGACTGTCCCGGAGGTGGACAATCCGGCGGGTGAGATCATCACACCGCGCCGTCAATTCCGGGTCCATATGCGTTGTTCCTGGTGGAAGGTGATCATCCCAAAACAAGCCCGCAGCGCGAGAGAGGGATTCGTTGTTCGCCGACGCGAAATCGTCAAAGCGTCAGGTCGTCGGAGTCGCCATGTCATCCCCGGCCAACCCAATGCCGGTGTACCAGATTCCCAAGTCTCTCATGGCAGCGGGATCAAAGAGATTTCGGCCGTCGAAGATCGCGCAATTTTTCATCTTATGTCGAAGAAATTCCCAGTCCGGCATCCGATACTCGTTCCACTCGGTGCAAATGGCAACGGCATCGGCTCCTTCGGCCGCATCGTAGTGGTGTTCGCAGAACGCAACTTTATCGCCAAGAACGGCTTTCACGTTCTTCATCGCGACCGGATCGTGAACGCGGACCGATGCCCCCTCGCTTAGCAACCGGTCGATGAGCACGAGCGCCGGCGCCTCGCGGATGTCGTCGGTCCGCGGTTTGAATGCAAGACCCCAAACGGCGATCGTTTTTCCTGAGAGGTCACCGTCGAAATAGCGATATAGTTTCTCGCCCAGAACATGCTTTTGAACGTCGTTGACTTCATCGACCGCGGCGAGCATGCGGCAGGTCATGTCGTTGTCATCGGCGACCCGAATGAGAGCCCGGACATCCTTAGGGAAGCACGACCCGCCGTACCCGACGCCCGGAAATAAAAACTTAAATCCGATCCGTGCATCGTGTCCGATGCCGCGACGAACTTCGTTGACGTCAGCCCCCACATGTTCGCACAGGTTGGCCATCTCGTTAATAAAACTAATTTTCGTGGCGAGCATGCAGTTGGCGACGTATTTCGTCATCTCCGCACTTTCCCAGCCCATCGCCAGGAAGGGGTGTTCGTTTCGCAGAAAGGGCTTGTGGATATTCTTTAGCACCTCGGCAACTTCGGGCCGATCAACACCGACGACGATGCGATCAGGCTTCGTGAAGTCATCGATGGCAGCCCCTTCTTTAAGGAACTCCGGGTTGCTGGCGACATCGACGTTGCGCCCGGTCAGTTCTGCGAGTCGCGCTGCGGTTTTGCGATTCGTTCCGACCGGTACCGTACTCTTAATGACCACGATCGCATTCTCCGCAAGCAGCGGAGCGATGGTTTCCACAACGGCCCACAATCCGGACAGATTTGCCGAACCGTCATCCCCCTGCGGCGTGCCGACGGCGATAAAAACGCAGCGAGCCGAGGGGATCGATGCTGCGTAATCGGTTGTAAAGGTCAGCCGCTTCGCCGCATGATTCCGGGTGACTAATTCGGTCAATCCCGGTTCGTAGATCGGTATTTCGCCCGCATTCAGGCGTTCAATCTTGCCTTCGTCGATGTCGAGGCAGGTCACGTCCTGTCCGCTGTCGGCAAGGCAGGTGCCCGTGACGAGGCCGACATATCCCGTTCCGATCACCGTGATCTTCATGAGTTGTATCCGTTCGTTATGAAAGACTCGGCTTCAATAAGACGCCGAGTCCATCGCTTCAAGTTCTACGATTTCGTCAAATGGGGCGAGATCACTCATTCGCGGTGGCGACGGTGAAATGTCAGGCCTCTTCGTCGGAGTTCTCCGAATCTTCGCCGGTTTCAGGCGGCGAGGAATCGTCCGATTCAGGGGAGACTGTTTCAGGCGGCAAGTTCGCCTCGGGCGTTTCCGTTAAAGTCGGATTGTCCAATTCCTCCGCATCGTCGTCTTCTTCTTCGCCCGCAATCTCAAAGGGAATTCGGGCGAGTGATACGAGTCGGTCGCCGTCAGACAAGCGGATCACGCGAACGCCCTGCGAGTTTCGGCCGACACGGCGGACATCGGCAGCACGGATTCGTTGAATCTTGCCGGTCGCGGTGATCATCAAGATTTCGTCGTCGGGGCTTGTGGCAACGACATCCACGACTTTGCCGTTTCGATCGGTCGTCTTGATGTCACGCAGGCCTTTTCCGCCGCGCTTCTGTCGGCGATATCTCATTCCACTGCTGGTCGGAGTCGCCTCGTCACTGCCCCCGTCTGCGCCACTGTTGTCGGTTCCACCGGCGTCTGTCCCGCTGTCGTCCAAATCGTCGCTCGAAATATCGGCTGACGAATCTTCGGAATCATCGGCGTCCGAGGTTTCAGCGACGCTCGCGTTGCCGAAGGGCGTCCGTTTGCCGTAGCCGTGCTCACAGACGGTGAGCAGTTCTGATTCTGTATCGGCTCGCACCAGCCCCACGACGGCGTCGCCTTTGACGAGTCCGATTCCGCGGACGCCCCGGGTGTTGCGACCCATCGAGCGGGCGTCGTGATGTGAGAACCGGATCGCCATCCCATCGCGGGTTGCGAGGACGACGTCATCGTCTCCCCCCACGATTTTGACGTCGATCAGCTCGTCGCCATCGTCCAGCTTGATGGCGATGATTCCGCCCTTGAGCGGACGGCTGTAGGCCGACAGTGCGGTTTTCTTAACCGTCCCCGAGCGTGTCGCCATCAGCAGGAACAGGTCATCCGGAAACTCGCGAACGGGGAAGCAGGTCGCGACATGTTCGTTCTCGTCGGAAACTTCGAGAAGATTGACCAGTGCCCGCCCCTTCGCCGTCCGCGCCTGCTGTGGCAGATCGTAAACTTTCCGCCAGTAGACTTTTCCGCGGTCTGTAAAGAAGAGCAGAAAGTCGTGCGTACTCGCGATGAAGAGGTGCTCCAGCGGGTCCTCATCGTCTGATTTCGCTCCCTTGATGCCCTTCCCGCCGCGGCCCTGTGCCTGATAGGTCGACAGTGCCGTCCGCTTGACGTAGCCCCGCTGCGAGATCGTGACGACCATCGGCTCTTCGGCGATTAAGTCGCCCCGGTCAACGTCGCCGAGTTCTTCGTCTGAGATCTCCGTTCGTCGCTTATTACCGAACTTGTCCTTGATCTCCTGCATGTCCTGCCGGATGACTTCGCGGATGTTCGCTTCGTCGGACAGCAAACGCAGGTATTCGTCGATCTCTTCGAGCAGCTTATTGAATTCGCCACTAAGTTCTTCTCGCTCAAGGCTCGCGAGCGAACCGAGTTGCATCGAGACGATGGCTTCGGCCTGTTTCGAAGACAGGCTGTAGTTCTCGGCCGGTCCCTTCTCGTTGACGAAGTGCTTGAACCCGCCTTCGCCCAAGGCCCGTTCGACAAGTTCGGACGGAACCTGAATCTCCTGCAGACGTTCTTTCGCCTGCGCCCGGCTGGCCGAGTCGCGAATCGTCTGGATGACCTGATCGATATCGACCTGCGCGATCAGCAGGCCCTCGACCGTGTGCTTTCGCTTACGGGCTTCGGCCAGCAGGAATTCGGTCCGTCGGCGGATAACCGTGATCCGGTGCCGGACGAATTCCTGGAGCAACTGCTTGATCGTCAATGTCTGCGGGCGATTGCCCACCAGTGCCAGCAAAATGATGCTGACCGTGCTCTGCAGGGGCGAATACTTGAAGAGCTGATTGAGAACGATTTCCTTGTCGGCATCTCGCTTGAGCGTGACGTGCAGCCGAACCTGCCACGACGGACACGTCCGATCCGTCAGGTCGGTCACACGTGAGATGCCATCGACACGACCGTCTTTGACGATCTGCTCCAGCCGCTCGCGGATGCGATCGCGTGTTTCGAGATACGGGATCTCGGTGATCACGATGACGTCGCTGTTTCGCTCGGTCTCGAAATGCGTTCGGGCACGCAGCGTGATAGTCGAGCGACCGGTCAGATATCCCTGCCGAATCCCGGCCCGGCCGCAAATCACCCCCCCGGTCGGGAAGTCCGGAGCGGGTAAATATTCGAGCAGCCCGTCCATCGAGATGTCAGGATCTTCGAGCAGCGCGCCGACCGCATCGCAGACCTCCGCCAGATTATGTGGCGGGATACTCGTCGCCATGCCGACCGCAATGCCGGTCGAGCCATTCACCACGAGATTTGGGAATCTCGAAGGCAATACGACCGGTTCGAATGCCGAATTGTCGTAGGTCGGAATGAAATCGACCGTGTCGCGGTTCAGGTCGCGGAGCATCTCGGCTGAAGCGGCCGAGAGTCGCGCTTCCGTGTACCTCATGGCAGCCGGGGGCAAACCGGCCAGCGAGCCAAAGTTCCCCTGCTTGTCGACCAGCACTTCCCGCATGACCCAGTTCTGTGCCATTCGGACCAGAGTCGGGTAAACACCCGTTTCGCCGTGCGGGTGGTAGTTACCGCTGGTGTCGCCGGCAATTTTGGCGCACTTTTTCCGTCCGCCGGACGGTCCAAGGTTGAGGTCGTTCATCGCGACGAGAATGCGTCGCTGCGATGGCTTGAGGCCGTCACGCACGTCGGGCAGCGCCCGGCTGATGATGACGCTCATCGCGTAGGTGAGATAACTCGACCGCATCTCGTCTTCGATGTCGAGACGCTCTATGCGGTCGTCATTCGCACCGATCACTTCGCCCGGATCGCCGGGAAGGTCTCCGTCCGCCAAATTCGACTCCTAGCGTGAAAAATCTCGCGAGCGTTGCGATCCGCAGGTTTCAATGATGCGCGCGGTCGCCGCGATTGGTCAGAAACGGCAGCCCGGTGATGGCGACCGCGAAACCGCAGGTCGACGCACACGCTGCCAAAAAGTGAAATTTTGTCCTGAACACAGGGCCGCCACGGAGGACGCTGGCCAATATTGGTAAATGCCTGATGACCATCGGCCCAAGTGCCTCCACAGTATATATTTGGGCGATGGATTCCTCAAACCTACAACCGCGTCTTTCCGTGTTTTTTGACGCGGATTCGGCAATTACCTTCCGAAATGAGTCGGGATTGAGAACGGGACGGCAACTGCGAATAATCGCGTGAAACGATTCGTCCCGGCAGGCTGGCAATAAGCAGCAGTATGCAAGAATTCGAAGGCAACGACATATCGGCCGTCCGCGGTGAACGCGGCGCTGATTTGATCGACGCTACGCCCCTGCAAGACCCTGCGGGCCGGGCTCGCTCTGCCGAACTTAGTTTGCTGACGGACTTGTCCGATGCGCCGTCCGCTCCGCCCGGTTGGTCGTTGGAACGTCGGTTGGGCAGTGGCGGCTACGGTGATGTCTGGCTGGCGCGTGAGCGACGAACGGGACGGGCAGCCGCGATTAAGTTTTTGCGTGGCCGGGGGATCGAATGGGCGTCGCTATCAAGGGAGGTCGAGCGACTGGCCGCGCTGGATGCCTCGCGAAATATCGTCGATTTGATTGACGTCGGTTGGGATGTCGATCCGCCTTATTTCATCATGGAATTTCTGCCACGGGGGTCGCTCGATCGGACCCTCGAAGGTGGTCCGCTCAAAACGGCGAACGCCGTCCGGCTGATCCGCGGAGTTCTGGAAGGACTCGTTCACGCGCACGGCAGCGGGATTTTGCATTGCGATTTGAAGCCGGCGAACGTGCTGCTCGACGCCGGTGATGAACCTCGGCTGTGTGACTTCGGGCAGAGCCGGCGATCGATCGATCGCAGTCCCTCGTTCGGCACGTTGTTCTATATGGCTCCCGAGCAGGCCGCCTCCGATGCGGTGCCCGATGTCCGATGGGACGTCTACGCAGTCGGGGCTCTGCTGTATCAATTGCTGACGGGAGCACCACCGCACCGCACGGAAGAGGCTGAGGCGGAGCTGCGCGAAGCGGAGACGATCGATGAACGACTCGCGACGTATCGCCGGATCGTCACGACGGACGGAGCCGCCGATTTGTCGCTGGGGCGACATGTCGACCGCCCGCTCGCCGAGATCGTCCGCCGCTGTCTGAGTGTCGATCCCGACGCCCGATTTCCCACCGCCCAGGCCGTCCGCGATGCCTTGGACGCCCGCGACCGAGAATCGCAACGTCGACCAATGTTGGTGCTCGGCTTGGTCGGACCGATGCTGCTACTGCTTTCGATGGTGCCCTTCTTTCTGACCACAATGAAGGAGGCCGTTTCCACAGCCCGGGAAAACGCGGTCGAGCAGGCGCAAGGGCAGATCGATCTCACGGCCCGTCTCCTGTCGCGCAGTTTCGATCGTGAGTTGGATGAACGCGCTCGTGAACTTGATC
Organism: Stratiformator vulcanicus; assembly: GCF_007744515.1. NCBI lineage: Bacteria > Pseudomonadati > Planctomycetota > Planctomycetia > Planctomycetales > Planctomycetaceae > Stratiformator > Stratiformator vulcanicus. The sequence goes on along the minus strand of NZ_CP036268.1, from coordinate 3,015,606 downwards.
GCATGGCGTCCGATTCCGAGGTAGTCGATCTGACCAAGTCAGCCGCGTCGATGGACTGGGACGAAACAGCGGCGGCCGATGTCTTGGCCGAACTGCGGAGTCTGTTGGCGCAACGAGCCAATGCGATCAAAGAACGTCGCCTCGTCGACGGTTTAGAGCCTGATCAAAGTTGGTTCCTTGTCAGTGCGGGCGAACATCGGCACGGAATCCAGCAATGGCGATATGGTCCGCAAAAGGAAAACGAAAAAACGCTCGGCAAGTCTTACGCGTTCCGAGACTACTTTCATGGTCAGGGCGTTCAATACGACCGTGAGGATGACCTTCCCGACGATCTCGGGGTGGTTCAACAAACGCATGTGTCGCTCGCCTATCGTAGTGAAGCGACTTGGAAGTACATGTTCGCCATCTCAACGCCGGTGCGAGATCCCGAAAGCGGTGATGTGATAGCCGTTCTGGCTCGAACGACGCACCTCGGCCAATTGCTCGATGAGTTCAGCCGCGAGTCCCGCGAATCGAAGACGAGCGTACTTGCGGTGGTTGATGCACGGGACGGCGAACTTCTGGATCACCAGTGGATGACTGCGGAGCATCTCGATTTGAATCGCATCAAATCCAACGATCACCCTTGGATTTTGATCGAGAAGGACGGTCGCACCGGCACCGAATTTCGCGTTCTCGTTCCCCCGAAAATCGAGCGGGGCGTCTCGGCCGCGTTTGACGAAGCGGCCCGGCGGGTTCAATCGGGTGTGCCCGATAAAAAACCGGTCCGTGAGGCGGCGTATTTTGACCCCTTTCGACGAGCTCCCTTTGGTGCGGCGCCGTACGAGGGCCGTTGGCTCGCCGCGTTCGCTCCAATTGAAGACACCGGTTGGATCGCCTTGGTGCAGCAGCGCTATGATGAGGTCGTTCGGCCGGTCGAGCAGATGCGCCGCAGCTTTGCACGTTACGGGATTGCCGCGTTAATTTGTGGAGCCGCACTGATTCTGGTTCTTTGGTATTTCGTGTCGCAGGCTCTGACCGGGCGTGTGCTGTTCTCCCGTCATGATTCAGACGCTGTCGTTTCATAACGTCGGCAGTGTCGGGATACTCTGGCCGTGGTGATCCGCCGCTGATGCGGAGAGCCGACGAAACTCCGTGCTCCCCGCGAAGGCCCAGCTCCGTTGTTCTATCTTAAGGCCGAAGGGATCGACTCTGAACAACGGGCGAGCTGGCCGCTTGAATTCGGGCAAAACCTCACGCTCGGTCGGGGTCAGCAATGTGACCTGATTGTGCCGTGGGATACCGAAATTTCTCGGACGCATGCTGTTGTTCAAGCTATTGACAACAACGGGGGAAAACTGCCGGCGGGGCCACATCTCCGTGTCCAGAAGCACGACCTCGCTCGAAACGGGATCTTCGTTGATGGCGAGTCGAGCGATAGTGCGGAACTTCGCGTCGGGCAGCGGTTCGTCATCGGAATGACGACCTTCCGAATGACCGATGAGTCGCCTGCCGCGCCGCATCCGGAAGAAAACGTCGAAGAGGTCACTTTCTCACAGGCAGAGATTCGCGCAACCGAATTTGTCGACGCTGATCGTCGGATTGAAGTGCTGTCTCGCTTGCCCGCGGTCATTCTCGACTCGAATGAGGATCGAGAATCTTACCGCCGCTTGGTCGAGTTGTTGATCGCCGGCATCCCCCGGTCCGATGCCGTGGCCGTCATCGAGGCTACCGTCTCCGAAGAGACCGGACCGGAGCCGACTCACTCGAATCTCCGCAGCGATTCAAAGCGTTCTCAAGAAGACTTTCGAATTATCGAAGAGCAGCATCGTCGTGATACCGATCGGAGTCTCGCCCCCAGCCAACGGCTTCTCGAATCCTGTTTTCACAAGTGGCAGCCGATCGCCCATGTGTGGCGAACTCAAGATGGGCAGAGCGCGGACTACACGATTTCGGCTGAGGTCGATTGGGCGTTCTGCCTGCCGTTGCTCGACGACCAACGAAGTCGCAGTGTGCTCTACGTTGTCGGCCGAACAATGGCACCCTGGGGCGAGCCGCTGCGGGGGCAATCCGACCTTCGTCCCGACATCCGCTTTGCCGAACTGGTGGCCGATATCCATCGCTCCATTCGCCGACTCAGTCGGCTGGAGCGGCAGTCGGTCGGGCTGAGGCAATTTCTTCCGGGGCCTTTGCTCGAGGCGGTCGGCGAAGATTTTGATCCGGCCGTTCTTGAGCCGTCCGAGTGCGATGTCACGGTTCTGTTCTGCGATTTGAGGGGATTCAGCCGTCGGGCCGAGCGTGAATCCGACCGCTTACCCGAATTGCTCCAGCAGGTCAGCCATGCGTTAGGGATCATGACCGACGCGATCGTGTCGAACGGCGGCGTGACCAGCGACTTCCTCGGAGATTCGGCCCTGGGTTTTTGGGGCTGGCCGTTTCGTGATCCGACCTCGCCGGTCAAGGCCTGTCGGGCAGCGATGGCGATCCGAAAGGCATTCGCGTCGGGCGAAATTCGCGGCTCTGACGGCGCGCCGTTTCGAGTCGGAATCGGTATCGCTCACGGTCGGGCCGTGGCGGGGAAGATCGGGACGAAGGAGCAGTCAAAGATCACGGTCTTCGGGCCGGTGGTGAATCTGGCGAGCCGTCTCGAAGGCTTAACCAAGTTGACCCGCGTGCCCGTGCTGATTGACGAAGCGACCGCAAAGGTCTTGCGGGACGCGTCCGAGGCCGACGAAATGCGCTTGCGCCGCTTGGCGACGGTGATTCCCTACGGGACGGAAACACCGGTCGAACTGACCGAACTGTTGCCGGAAGTCGGCAACACGGGCTACCTGACCGATGCGGAACTGAAAGTTTTCGAAAGCGCCGTCGATGCCTTCACCGCCGGGCAGTGGGAGGATGCCTATCGCCTTCTGCACCAACTGCCGGCCGATGATCTTGCTCAAGACTTCCTGAGCCAGCAAATTGTGGCAGCCGGTCGGCGGGCTCCCGCCGATTGGGACGGCGTGATTCGTGCTCCTGAAAAATGACCAGTTATCCGGGATACGCGGGTTTGAGCGGCGATCGGCCTCACAGATGTTGTGATTTCGCAACATTCGTCGGCGTGAATCGCGGTCGCGGCCTACGCTTTATTTGAAGAACAGGCCACGACTCGTGCGATCAGCCGCGATACCCAAGCCAACGATGTGGAATGCGAAACGCGGACGAAAATACTGACGCTCAGCGTGTACGCGGCGGCGATTCAAGTGGCGTACGCCGCGTCTACTTTCGACTCGATCAGGCACACGAACTCGCGCCGGGAATCGATGTCGACACTCGGTGTCGAGAACAATTGGAAACGCTCAACGCGTTGTTCGACAGAGCCGACCGCGATTCTGGTTCATTGACTGATCGCAAATTGGCCGACGAGGTATCCTGTTGAGCTGTTTGGTATTTTGGGCCTCGCGAACCCTCTGTGACTCGTTATGCCAAAGTCGGCGATGAGACGCCGCCGCCGAAAGTCGATTCTCCGCAGCGGCGTTGCCCGGCGTTACGCACGGCAGACGTTGCTCGCAATCGCGCTCCTACTGATCGCAGGTTCTGTGCTGCGCTTGTCGTCCGATGAGCGTCGCGCTCGGTCCACCGTCGGGGCAGCGACCGGCGTCGTCGAGAGAGTCATCGACGGCGATACCCTACTCCTCACGGACGGTCGACGCGTGCGGCTGATGGGAATCGATGCTCCCGAGAGCGTGCATCCCGACCTGCCGGAGCAACCTTTCGGGGAATCGGCTGCGGCACGCTTGCGAGCATTGTGTGAAGGATTGCCGGTCCGGCTTGAATTCGATCGCGAACGGATCGATCGCTATAGCCGCGTTCTCGCATACGTTTATTGCGAAGGCGCGCTACTCAATGAAGCGATGGTCGTTGAGGGCCTCGCACGGTTCGACAAGCGGTTTCCGATTTCGCCGGTCAATGCGAATCAGCTCAAAGCGGCGGAGGAGTCGGCTCGAACGCGTTCGCTCGGAATCTGGTCTGCGTCACCCGCAGAAGTCACTCCGACGCGTTAAAGCGCATCGCGAGCATCGTGCAATCATCGTCGATCGCGCCGCCTTGATGACGGATCGATGCGTCCCAAACCGCTTTGACGATCGACTCTGGTTCTGACGAACCGCAGTCAATAATCGCTTTCGAAATTCCGGCAACGCCGAACATGGGCGAGCCATCGCTTGCCGCTTCGGTAATTCCGTCGGTGAATGCCGCGATGACATCCCCCGCCTGGATGTCGATTTCGTCCGATGCGTACGCCATCGAGTCGGTCAATCCGAGAACCAGTCCGTGGGACTCAAATGGAATCAGCTTGCCGGACCGAAACAGCAGCGGCGGCGGATGGCCGGCGTTTGTGTATTGGAGTCTTCCGGTCTCGGGGTCAAAGATGCCGACGACTGCCGTAATAAACTGGTGCGGTTGTGTCACGCCATGCACAACCCGGTTCAACAAGTCGGTTATTGTCGAGGCCGACATCATCCGGTCCGCAGCCGTGTCGATTGCAGCGTAAAGGGCGCCTCTGAGAGCCGCTCGGACCATCCCCGCGGTGGCCCCATGTCCGCAAGCGTCGGCAATGATGAATAGCGTTCGCCGATCGGAAAGCGAAAGCACCTCGCAAAGATCGCCGCTGAGATATCGTGCCGCGCTCGTTCGCGAAGCCGCACGTAAACCGGCAAGCGAAAAAGACTGCAATTCGTTCTGAACCGGCTCGACGGTTGCCGCAGACTCGAGGTCTTTCCGCGAGACACGATTCGATTCGCTCTCGACATCGACAGCCGTTCGTTCGAGTGTCAGGCCGATTTGGTTGGCAATCGCACGAATCGTCCGCATTTCCGGAATGGAACAGGGTGGGCGGGATGAGCCGAAGGCCCACACCGTTCCCAAGGGCCCGCGCCGCCCGGTCACCGGGATGCAAAGTGCCGCCTCCGAGTTCGGGGTGAGCCACGAAACGCACGATTGGTCGGCCGCGTCATTGAGCGAGACAATGCCGTTGAGCAAAGCCGACGAGTCGTAAGTTGCCTCGGTCACGCGGCGAACAGGTTGCGGTACGGTTTCGAACAACCCCTGTGGTTCGGCGATGCGCAGGCGAAGCGATTGCTCTTCGACATCGAGCAACCAGAAACCGGCGGCGTCAAACCCAGTAAGTGAGAGCAGCAGTCGCAGTTGCTCGGTGATCGAGGAGCCGACATCGTCGGATCGGCCCGCCGTCTCGTTGAGTCGTAGCAGCGTCTCAATGATTCGCGCATTACAATCTCGCGAATCACCGCCGCCGCTTTCGGAGTTCGCTCGACCGTCGCGTCGCTGCGGCGCGCGTGGAGGTACCGTTGGGAGTCGGGGTGATGCCACGGGAAGAGTCACGTGAGGGAACGTATTTGTCTTCCCTCAACGTCGACACGTTGGTGATCGTCCGGTGATCAGAATTGCCAGGAAACGCTGCGATTTAGTTGGCGGAGTCGGGATATACGCCTCCTACCGGTCAGCGGTGCCGTGTGATCCCTTACGTTGCTCTCTCGACCCCTAATTCTCGTTGATCGGAACTCGGCGCTGAGCCTCAGCGGCGGGCCTTCTCGTACGCGAAATCGACCCACGAACCGTTCTCGCGGTTGCTGGCGACGCTCTGTGAAATGAACTTCATCCCTTCGACGCCGTCGTAGACATTCGGGTAGAGGGTGTCGGTTCTCTCGAAGGCCTCCCCCGTCGCCCGTGCGATCATCGCGTCATAAGCAGCGCGATAGACGTTGGCGAAGGCTTCGAAGAATGCTTCGGGGTGTCCCGACGGCAAGCGGCATGAGGCGGCAGCCGTTTCCATCATGAAGGGGGCGTTTGGATCGCGCGTGTAGATCGCGTGGGGTTCTCCATTTTTCCGCACGATCATCTCGTTCGGGTTTTCCTGCCGCCATTGCAGGGCCCCCTTCGTTCCGTCGATTTCTATCGAGAGATCATTTTCCCGACCGTGCGAAATTTGACTCGCCGTGACGGTGCCGAGCGCCCCGTTCTGGTAGCGGATAACCGCGTGGCCGTAGTCGTCGAGTTTGCGACCATCGACGAATGTCTTGAGGTTACAGGCGATCTGGCTCGGCAGCAGACCCGTCATGAACCGGCCGAGATTGTAAGCATGAGTCGCGATATCTCCGAACGCCCCGGCCGCACCAGATTTGGTCGGGTCGGTTCGCCAAGCCGCCTGCTTGACTTCATCGTCCTCCAATCGCGTCCGCAGCCAACCTTGGATGTAATTTGCTCGGACGGCTTGGATCTCTCCGAGCATGCCGCTCGCTATCATTTCGCGTGCCTGTCGGACGAGCGGGTAGCCCGTGTAATTATGGCTCAGTGCGAAGACCGGCTCGCTTTGCTCAACCAACTTGGCGAGCTGTTCGGCTTCCTCAAGATCGAACGTCATCGGCTTATCGCAGATGACATTGAATCCCGCCTCGAGGCAGGTCTTGGCAATCGGGTAGTGCGTGTGATTGGGCGTTGCGATACTGACGAAGTCGACCCGCTCTCCTTCGGGAAGGGCTCGTTCTTTCTCGACCAACTCCTCGACCGATCCGTACGCACGATCGGGTTTAATGTCGTAGGCCGGTGCGGAGGCTTTTGCTTTTTCGGGATTCGACGACAGCGCCCCCGCAACGAGCTCGGCTCGGTTGTCGAGGATAGCCGCGGTGGCGTGAACCCGACCGATGAACGATCCCTGCCCTCCACCGATCAGGGCCATCTTGAGCTTACGGTTGAGCGCACCGTTCGTCGTTTCCATCGTCAGTGTTCCTCGTCGCTGTGGGCATCCAGTCAGGAATGCGGGCAATGATAATTTGATGAGATCACCCGGCAGATGAGTTCACTGATTTATGCCGATCTGATGAACTCATTAGCAGAATCGCAGATTATCCGCTCCCGAGTCGGCTGACAAACCGTCGCAGATGCCCGGCTGCCCTCAGCGCCATCCCATGACGATCTTTTACCGATCTGATCGATCCGATAGGATATGACGGGCGGGAATTTTCGTTCATGAAATCCGAAAGTGACAAGGCGGTGCACAATGACGAAATTGCGAAATGCTGTTACGGATGCGCGATGGCTCTTTGCGATCCTCGGGATTGCCGCTGGTTTCGGCGTTGCGCAATTGCGGCCCGTCCAACCGGCTCAAGCGGTGACGAATGATCGCAACGATTCATTCGCGATGTGTACCTGTCAGATGGATGCGCTCGGCAGTGCCGAAGGTGTATTCATGCTCGACTATCTGACCGGACAACTGACCGGAGCGGCTCTCAACAATTCGACCGGCACCTTCACGCAGTACTATTCCCGCAACATCGCGCAAGACTTCAACGTCGACCCGTCCGCGCAAACGAAGTACACGATCACCGCCGGCGTTGCCAATCTGAACGCCCAGCGCGGCGTGCGACCGGCCACAAGCGTACTGTATATCGCCGAACTCAACAGCGGTATCACACGATGTTACGCGATCCCGTATCAGGTCACTCAGCGGCCGGTCGGAGTGCAGCCGATCAAGCCGATCGCTGAATTCAAGTTCCGCGAATCGATCTAACCGAACTGATCACTGGCTTGATGATTTCGGCAGGCGACGGGCGAGAACGATTCTCGCCCGTCCGCCAATTCGGGCGAAGATCACCGTTCCGCGTTCTCCTTCCGGTTTTAGCGACAATCGGCTGCGAATCGCTCGGGCGTCGATTGACAGGTGACGGCACTTAATTTCGGCATCGCCCCAATTCAACCTGGCGACTTCGCGTCGAAGTTTCGTCTCGTTGTTCGGTAGTTCGGCCAGCACTTCAAAGCTGCGGCCGAAGGCCGAATCGATCGCTCGGTCGGACGTGAGATACTCGTCGGCGTCGTCGAGTCGGCACAGCGAGTCGCGCTCGCCCCAGCAGTCGATCAATCCCGCTCGGACAACTGCGGGGTTAGGGTCATAGAGAAATCGCTGCAAAGAAGATCGCTCCGCATAGTGCTGCAAAGGCATTGCTTCGAGCGTTGCATTCTCGGGCAAAATGGTCGCCCGCCAGAGGTCCGGTTCGGCCAGTTCGCCGAACCAGATCACCGCCTCTTTGCACTCGCCGTTCAGGCTGATCAGTTCGTGTTCCGCATCAATAAACTTGCCGCCGAAATTTGAGGCCGGGCTCAGCTTCACCGCGCCGCCGCGAGCAGAGGCCATCAGGCGTGTGATCTCGGCCAACGAGGGCGAGAGATGTTCGACCCGACGCGATCGTTTTCCGCCGGCCCGTTGATCGGGGTCGAGATGGATCAATCGGCCACCGACGTTAATCGACTCGGCCAGTGCTGTCGTAATTTGCACTTGGTATTCGAGACCGGCGTCCTCCGTGTTCCATTTTGTAAATAAGCACGATCGCAGCGATGCGTCGACGGCCAGCACATTGCCGCGACGAGCCAGTGCCAACGTGTCGCTGCCGAGTCCGCAGCATAGGTCGATGACCCTTCCCTCAAACCGCTGCGCTTTGTGCTTTGCGATTTCCGGTGCTGTCGCCTGTTCAACAAGAACCCGGTCGGCCCAAAGGCGTTTCGCTTCGGGAAATTTTGCCGCCGCCCGACTGCGGGCGTCGACTAACCCCAGCGCAGCGCGAACTAGCTCGGCCGGAAAGCGTTCTCGCAACGACTTTTGCAGAGTTAGTGAGTCGCCATCAGATTCATCGATCGCGTCAATCACGGACGGGTCGGATCTAAGGTCCCGCAAAACTTGGATCTCGTCCGCAGGTCGATCAGGCGACCGCGGTTTTCGATCACGAACGGAGTCCTCGTTACCGTCGTCCATCGGTTTCCTCGTCCCGAAGTTCGACGAGCTTTTCTTTTATTGAGGTTCGCAATTCGGCCAAGGCGGTCAGGCCGACATCGACCGCAATTGTGCGACATTTGCGACCGAGGATGACCAACTCGGCCGTCACGTCGGGCTTCGTTTTTGATTGGGCGAAGATCTCCCGGCAGGCCAACGCGTAGAGCTGCAACTGAATGCTGTATCGCTCTAGTAGGACTTTTCGTTGGGCGGGCCACTGCGCGTCATTCGAATCGATGGCAGGAACTTTGAAGTCAATCAACTTCCACTTCCCATCCGAAGTCCGAATGAGACAGTCAATCTGTCCGACCACCGTGATCGACATCGCGGTGCCGCTTTCGAACGTCATCGGCAGTCGAAAATCGAGTTCCCGCTCGACCTGTTCCGCCGAAAGAATCGAGTCCGCAACGTCGCTTTCAGAAAAGGTCTCCAGTGTTCGCTCCAATCTCGCGGGCGAGACGTCAAATTCGCGGGCAATCGACTGCAATCGGATCGCCCGCCGCTCCGGCGTGTCGTTCATGTCTGCCGACTCGATCATGTGATGAACGGCACTACCGAAGTCGCGCGGCTCGTCGCTCAGGGAATCGTCTGACGAAGGAGTCTGGTCAGACGACTGACCGACCGGTTTTCTCAAAGAGGGGGCAGACAGGCATTTCGTCAGCGCTGTGACGCTCCACTCACTTCGGACGATTGTCGGAACCGTCAATGCGATTTGTCGCTCCGGTTCGGTTGCCGCCAGAGTTTCCCGCAGATCACACAAGCGGACCGTGTCGGTTCTTCTCGCAGTCGTCTCAAACGATACGTCAGGGGGAGCATCGAAAAGTTTGGCAGTCGGGGCGTCGGCGTCGCTATCGAATGGTAAGCCGGTTTCAAGATCGTATTTGTCGGCGATGAGTTTGAGCCAAGGCGACTGAAACCGTCCGTCGGGGGGCAGCGCGGCCGAGAGGATCAGGTGATCGGCGGCCCTCGTCGCCGCGACATAGAGCAGGCGAACGGTTTCATCGCGGTCTGCTCTGCGCTCGGCAACCTTGTGGATCATGACCCCCAGATGAGAGGAACTTTCCTTGCTCGGCGTTGGAACGAGGGGGCCTAATTCGGCGTGTATTGTCGCCTTTGTCGGACGTGAGGAGTCCTGCCAGTCCATGTCGGCGAGCACGACGACCGGGAACTCCAACCCTTTCGATTGATGGATCGACATCAGCCGAATGACGTCGCCCCCTTCAGCTTCGGTCGCCGCTAATTCTTCGTCGGCCTGTTCAAGAATGGCGTCGCCGATTCGGGCGGCGAAATCGCCCAGTGACACGATTCCGGAGCGATCAGCCGCGGCAGCCATTGAAAGCAATTTTCGAAGGTTTGCGACCTTTCGGGGGCCGAACTTCTCGAGCAACATCGACCCATCGTAACAGGTGCGATCGATCGCTAACTCCAGCAATTCGCGGATCGGCAGGCGATCTTTTTGAAAGCGGAGTTCCTCGAGAGTCTGAGCAGCAAACCGCACCTGCTCGGCTTGTTGCTCCGAGAGTTCAGGAAGTGTTTCACCGAACAACCCGGAGTCGATCGTCGACCCGGCATCACGTAACGCGAGCAGCATTTCGTCGTCGAGGCCGAACAACGGAGATCGAAGGACTCCCGCCAGACTCAGCACGTCTTCCGGCTCGGCGAGCCAGCGGCACAGCATCGCGACGTCGTTGACTTCCTGCTGCGCATAAAACGCTTTGCTGCCCACGAGGTAATAGCCGAGACTAGCGCGGCGAAGCGCCTCTTCATAAATCGGGAAGTGCGATTTTACCCGGAACAGGATGCAGATATCGCCGGGGCGAACCGGACGCAGCCCGTCATGGTCGCGGATCCGCGGGATCTGATCGTCGATCAACTGTTTGATGCGGCGGGCGATCGCGTCGGCTTCCCGCTTCCGTTTGTCGTCCGATGATTCGGCCGGATCGCTGCCGCGCGGCAATAGCAATTCGATCGGCGGTTCGCTGAGCGGCGGTGAGTCGGTGCCTGCGATCAATGGTTCATAGGAAGAACCGATGGGGGCTGCAAACAACGTGTTGGCGAACCGCAATATCTCGTCGCGGCTTCGAAAGTTGCGGCTCAGCGACAACTGGCCGGATGCGTCCAGCGATCCACGCAATTTCGCGAAGACCGTCGGGTCCGCTCCGCGGAAGCGGTAGATCGATTGCTTGAAGTCGCCGACGACGAATAACTTGCCGCGAGTCAGATCATTGCCGCAAATGAGGCTGACGATCTCGGCCTGCACGGGGTCGGTATCTTGAAACTCGTCGACCATCAGCAGGTCAATTCCGGCGGCAACGCGTCGGCGAACCGCTTCGTTTTTCTTCAGGACGTCACGGGTCATCGTCAGCAGGTCGTCGAAATCGAGGACGCCGAGCTCACGCTTTGTTGCGCGGAATTCGCGTCTCACCTCATTCAAAACCCGCTGCGCAATTAACCCGAGTCGCGCCCCCTCGACCGCCTGCTCCAACTCGAATTCGATTCCCGACTTCAGCTTCTTGATTTCATCCCGGAGATCACTGAGGCCATCCTTGATCTCCTCGTAGACTTCTTCTGAGACCCATGCCCCTTTCCCGCCTCCGCCTTTGACGACGGCTGCATCAGCCAAGTCGGCGAGCGCGGTCTCGACGCTGCCCCCCGCCCGCAACTCTGCCAGCGTTGCAAGAATCGTCGCCCTTCGCTGCTGCATCACTGCGTTGGATGTGTCATGAATCGACAGCAGATCAAACGCGCTGAGGACTTTCGGCCGACTCAAGAAGTCTTCGGTGAGAATGGGGACCGATCGTTCTGCCCATTGCTCTGTCCAAGCAGCGACGATCTCACCCGGATCGTCAATTTCATCCACTTTGGGATCGCTCGCCGCTTTCGTATCGGCAGAGAGCATTTCTTCGAGGATCGTAACCGCTTTGTCGAAGCCGTATTGAAAGACAAGTTCGGCAAGATCGGCGTCGTCCTCCTCCAACAGTCGAGTCACGGCGGATCGCACGGCACGCGAGCGAACGGCCGGTTCCACTTGGGGCTCTAACAGACCGAACGCCGGGTCGATCTCCGATTCGACAGCGGCGTCACGCAGGATCGACGCGCAAAACGAATGGATCGTGCCGACGCGCGCGGTATCGATCGATCTGAGCAGGTCGAGCCAGTGCTCGGCATCCGCTGCGGCCGCGGTCGCCAGCATTTCTCGGCATCGACTGCGAATGCGATCGCGGAGTTCACGGGCGGCTCGTTCGGTAAAGGTAATCGCGACGAGACGACCGAGCGATCCGGCTCGCCCCCCTGGTTCCAGTTCTTTCAAGAACCGACGGGTCAGCACGAACGTTTTCCCGCAACCAGCACCAGCGCTCAGAGAGATCGAGACCCCTTCCGTATGAATCGCCGCTTCCTGCTGCGATGTCAGTGCAGGCTCCGGTCGAATTTTCGGGGATGGCTCGTCGACTTGATTCATCGCGGACCTCCCGGAGACGGGACTTCCGACTTCGCCAGCGGCTCAGCCACGGCCTTCCACTCCCCGATGCGTTCGACGATGCCGAACAGCCGGTCGTATCGCATGTCCGCGGTCGTTGCCCGAGGCAAAAAGACTCCGGACCGAATCGCGCTCGCGAGTTGAGGAATCGATTCATCGAGAGCGGCGTCGATCTCCCTGACGGTGTCATCGTCGAGCGACTTCAGCTTTCTCGCTCTGGTCTTCATGCCGGGGCCGAACCCGCCGCTACTCAAATCCCAATAACCGACCTGTGACAAACAGTTCGAACCGTCCGTCAAACCGAGTTCTCGAACCGCTCGCGCGTAGACGGCCAGTTGCAGCGATTTGCCGCTCAGAACGTCCTCTAGCTCGAATCGTTTCCCTCCCGAGAGCTTGTAGTCGATCACGTTGAAATAGCCTGCCGCGGCGTCGACGCGATCAATCTGCCCGCGGAGATGAACGACGTCTTCCCCACTTCCGACGACGACGCCCGGCATCGCCGGCTGGCCTTCGTCGGTCACATGCTGCATCGCTCCGAAAGCGACCTCACAGTGGGTAACGACGGGCCGGGCCGACCACAGTTCGACGATCGAATCGACGTACGCCGTCCACTGAGTCAGATACGATTCGACCCAATCCGGCACATGTCGCGACTCGATGCGAACGAGTGCCCGAAGCGCCCGCGACGCCGCGGGCCCGCGCTGCATTTCCTGTTCGATGAATTCCGCCAATTGCTCCCGATTGCGTTCCTCATCGTTTGCGAGACTCCGATCATGGAACTTGGCCAGCGCCCGATGCAATGCGGTCCCGCGGCGACGATAGTCCGTGCGAGGCCCCAAGGGTTCCAACTGCTCCAATCTCAAGACCGAAGAGAGGAAAAAAAGGAACGGCTCGTTCGCGTACGCTTCCAATTCGCTAACGCTGAACTCATGCGTCGCCGGAAATAGTTTCGCGAGAACGCGCTGAGCGCTTTCCGACGATAGCCAACCGTCATAGCGGGTCGGTCCACGCTGATGAAACCGACACCATGCCATGTCGGCGGCAGCCATCAAATTTCGGATGCGGGGGCCGTTGTCAGGCTCTGCCGCCCATGTCTGCAATACGCCACAACGCCCCTGAAGTGCCTCTGCGACAGCAAAAAGAACGCGATCCCGTTCGCTGATCACGGCTGCGGCTTCGGCGGGGACCGGATCGAATTGTTCGTATTCCTGCTCGGTGAGAGCACCGTCTTCAAAGAGTTCTCTAATTGATGCGAGATAGGGGCTGGGATAAGACGGTCGGCCCTCCGAATCGACCGCCGAATAAGTCAGCGTCAGCGAACGACGAGCCCGGCTAACGACGGCGTGAAACAGCAGCATTTCATCGTTCTGCCGCCGAGTGCGATCGTTGACGGCCAGACCGCCGTCCGCCAAACGGGATCGGTCGCCGTCATTGAGCAGGCAGTCATCCGCCTGATTGCGAGGCAGTTCTGTCTCAGTCATGCCCGTGTAAATCAGGTGCGGTACATCAATGGCTCTGATCTGATCCGCCTCTAAAAATCGGACATTTCCGGTTCCGTCGTTTCGTTCCGGAACGGTCGATTCATCGATCAGTTCGCCGAGCCGCTGAAGAAATCGACCGAGGTCGATTGGAACATTCGTGGCGATCATCATCGAGTCGACGCGGCGTGCCGCGCCGAGCACCTCTTCGAACGATGCCCAACCGTTGTCCCCGGCATCATCGGACGACGTTCGCAATCCGAGTTCGCCGGCAAGGACGAATAAACGATCGACCCATTCGACAAAACGGGCTTTGCCGCGGAACGGAGCGAGCACGCTGTCGAGCCGCCTGAGCAGGAACGTCGCCGGTCGCTCGGCGGGCTGGCCAGAAGACCGGCCGTCGTCGGGGTCGTCAATCTTTGTTGAACTGGCCGTCGAGAATGCACGCAGGACATCGCTCCTCCCGCCTTCAAGTTGCAAACTTCTTAGCCGACTCGATAGGTCTCGGGCCGCCGCTTCTCGTTCACGTGGCTCAATGGAGAAGTGCAGCAACGAATTGTTGGTGAGTTGGGCGAGATCAGCCGATCGCCAATCGGCTTGTTCGGTCCTCAGAACATCGAGGAGGGCTCGCACCTTCGGCTTTGACCTCAAACTTGAACCGCCGTCGTGGTCGATGCCGATCCCCGCGTCTCGGCACAATTTGATGATTTCATTTTGACTGGCATCGAGTGAACGGGCCGTCACGACGATGTCGACCGGGGCAACGCCCGATGAGATCAAACTGCGAATGTGCGTCACGACAGCGCGAGCTTCGGCGGCAGGGCCCAGCGTCCGAATAATGTTGACGCCCGTTGCGTCGGCGACCGGTTGAACGCGATTCGGCATGTCGAAAAGATATCCGCCGACCTGACTCAGCGCTGGTGTCACATCTGAATCAACAGGTTCAATGGACTGGATATCGCTCGTTATTCCGTCCGTCCGGCCAAACTCGGACCGCAGCGCTTCGAGGGTTGCCCGCGTCTTCGCGAAAATCTTTCGGGATCGATCGGGCGGATCGATCGTCAGCGCGATTTGTGTCTGCCGGGTGTTCGTTGCAAGGGCGACGACGATTTCGCGCTGGGTGCGTGTGAAGTCAGAGAATCCGTCAACGATGAGTAACTGCAGTGCTCGCAGCCGTCCGAATCGCCCTTCTTTGAGAAAATTCCGTGCAGACCACAACCGACCTTCGGAGTCGTAATACTGCTCTGCTGACATCGCGCCGGGAGGCTCGCGAAGGCGGTTCTGGTACGTCTCGTAGATCAGATGGAGTTCGCCGATTCGACGCAGTCGCGCGGAGCCACCCGATGTCGACGAGGCGTCATCGAAGTGTTCGGGCCAGATTTCTTCACGCTTCAATTCTGCAATCAAAGCCGAGGCCAGACGCAAAAAACCAGCCGTGTCGGCAATCGGCTGAAAGTGTTTGAGTTTTCCGTCGCGGCTCAATTCTTCGATCACGTCACGAAGCACCCGCATTCGGCCGACACGATCGAGGCGACGCATTTCGGGCGACTCGGCGGCCACAACCGAATCACAAAAGTCCTCGAATGTGACGACCTGCGGTTTGAACACAGCCGTACCGAGCCGTTCGGCAATGCGGTGTTCGATGAAGCGTTTCGAACGATGGGTTGGCGTCAGCCACATCGCCTGGCCGAAGCGGCCTGCTTCAAATCCGCGCGAGAGTTGGCGGCAATACGCCTCCAGCAGCCGGGCGGTTTTACCCGCGTACGTCGGGCCGGTCAGCACTTTGACTTCAGATCGGAAACTGGATTCGGACGCGAGCACAAGCAGTGATCCGGATGGCATCGTCTTGTCGCAGCGGGGATACGACCTTAGATTAGCGTGTCGTCGCAAATTTTCGCCTCTATCGGAGGCAGATCGAAAATTCGATCGCGACCGGGACTGACATCGGCGCAACGGAGAATCTGATGGATCGATTTGCTACTTTCGGCCTGTTCCCGATCGCGCGGTTGGCGCTGGCGTTTGCCATCGTGATTTCCGCGCTCGGTGTCACTCCGGTACGAGCTGATGACGAGCAAGCGTCGGACGAAGAGATGTTCGAACTGTTTCGCGAATTCGTCGAAAGCGTCGAACAGATCGACCGCAACTACGTCAATCAGGTTGATCGCCGCGTTCTGTTCCAGGCCGCCATCCGGGGAATGGTCAAAGAACTTGATCCCTATTCCAACTACATTCCTCCCAAGAAGCTCGATCAGTTCACTCAGGAAATCGAGCAGGAATTCGGAGGGATCGGCATACAGGTTCAGGTCGATCCGCGGTCACGACGTTTGGTCGTCACCAGCCCACTCCCCGGTACGCCCGCCTACCGCGGCGGCGTCCGCGCCGGCGACATCATCATGGAGATCGAAGGGGAGTCGACCGAAGACTTCACACTTGAAGATGCGGTCGCCAGGCTGAAAGGCAAGCCGGGCGAAGCCGTCACGATCGGCGTGCTGCATAAGGGTGAGGACGAAATTGAAACGATCGAAGTCGTCCGCGACATTATTCAGGTTTCGACCGTACTCGGTGATCGCTACGGAGAGGGTGATCATTGGGAGTACTTCATCGATGACGATGAAGAGATCGCTTACGTCCGACTGACGCATTTCAGCCGCCGTTCGGGTGCCGAGTTGAGGGGTGTCCTCCGAGAGCTGCTTGATGACGGTATGAAAGGATTGATCCTGGACCTGCGGTTTAATCCGGGAGGCCTGCTTGATCAGGCCCGCCAAATCTGTGACATGTTTATCGACTCAGGCGTCATCGTGAGCACCAAGGGCCGCAATACGCCGGAGCGAACGTGGGAGGCACGTAAGGGAGGCACATTACCCGAATTTCCGGTGGCGGTTCTCGTCAATCGATTCAGCGCTTCGGCCAGTGAGATCGTCAGTGCCTGCCTGCAGGACCACGAGAGAGCGGCGGTCATCGGCGAACGGACCTGGGGCAAAGGCTCGGTCCAAAACGTGATCGATCTCGGAGGCGGCAGCAGTGCCCTCAAGCTAACCACCGCCAGTTATCACCGGCCCAGCGGAAAAAACATTCATCGCTTCCCCGACTCGACGGAGGATGATGTCTGGGGCGTCACTCCCGACGAAGAGTATCGGATTCGCTTCGACGACGGCCAACTTCGTTCGTACCTGATCGAGCGGCGCCGGCGCGACGTCATCGGGGGAGACGACACCGAAGAGTCATCCTTTAAAGACCCTCACATCGAAGCGGGGTTGAAGTATCTTCGAGGCGCGATGAATGCGGAAGCACCCGCTGAGGCCGAGAAGAAAGCGGCCTCGATCGGTCCGGCGGGTCGACTCAACCCGCTGGGCCCCGTGATGCTTGCCCCGACAATTCCATCCTCGGCGGCGTGAGATGTCGTCGAAGCGCTATCTGTTGGCGATCGAGACGTCGTGCGACGAGACGGCCGCCTCTGTGATTGCGGACGATTTCTCGATCTGCTCGAACGTCGTTGCATCACAAGCCAAGTTGCACGAGCGTTTCGGAGGCGTCGTTCCGGAAATCGCCTCTCGCGCGCACTTGTCGCGAATCCTGCCCGTCATCGCTACCGGGCTCGACGAGGCGGAGATCAAGCGCGAGCAACTCGCTGCCATTGCGGCGACCGACGGGCCCGGTTTGGTTGGTTCGCTGCTGGTCGGTTTGACGGCGGCGAAAACTCTGGCGGCCGCTTGGGAGCTTCCATTGGTGACCGTCGATCATATCGAGGCGCACCTGTTTGCCTGTCGTCTGGGTGCGGGACGCGACGTCTTCCCCGCCGTCGGACTGGTCGTTAGCGGCGGCCACACCAATCTATATCGTTGTCTTTCGGCATTTGAATTCGAATTGCTCGGCTCGACTATCGACGACGCGGCCGGTGAGGCTTTTGATAAAGCGGCGAGGATTCTCGGTCTGCCCTATCCCGGCGGGCCTTCAATTTCTGCTGCCGCCGCGAACGGGGATTCAGCCGCGATTGACTTCCCACGACCCATGGCGAATTCCGACCGCCTCGAATTCAGCTTTAGTGGTTTGAAGACAGCGATTCTTTACGCCGCAAAGGGGCATCCGAACGGCACACCCGCTCCCCCTTTGACCGAGCAACGCGTCTGTGATCTCGCGGCGTCATTCCAGCAGGCCGTGGTAGACGTCCTGGTGAGCAAGTCGGCCCAGGCAATTCGACAAACCGGAAAGCGACGCCTGCTGTTGGGGGGCGGCGTCGCGGCGAATCGGTCGCTTCGTGAGCAGTTGGGGCAGCAGGCCGAGCGAGACGGATTTGAACTGATCGTCGCCCCGCTCGAATTCTGCACCGATAACGCCGCGATGGCGGCACTTGCTTGGGAGCAACTCGGTCGCGGCGCGGTCGCATCGCTTGATTGCGATGTCCGCAGTGGTTTGGTCCGTAAACGGCGTCCTCAGAAACTTACGGGCCGCCGCTGACGAAGCTGAACGTGTCGACGCCGGTGATTTGCGTAAACGCCGGCGCGGCGGTGATGCGAACATAGCGACGATCGGCCGAAACGATCGCCTGCGTTTGCAAGGTGGCCCCCTGCGAGAGCGTGGTCGTGATCGGCGTGTAGCCGACGGCGTTGAAAGCAGCACCACCGACGGCGCCGCCTCCGATCGCGACGCCGCCGTTGTTCATCCCGACTTGAAACTGATTGCCGGCAGCCAGTTGTTCCGGGCTGAGTCGGCCGACAAGTTGATGAATTGAACCTCGTTGCGTGTCGGGGATCGCTGCCGCCGATCGGCGGGGTTTCGATTCAATTGCCGCGGTCCGACGTCCCGCCGACATTGCCACGAGGACCGGCGTCTCAGGACCGATCAGTTCGATCGGAATGACGCGGACCGTTTCCTGCTCCGTCCCGCGGAAGCGCACGATGCGGAGCTTGGCCCGCTTACCCACGACGTTGCCTCGCACATGTCGGATTCGGACGGTGTAGAGTCCGTCGAAGGCCAACGGGCATACATAGAGTTCGTAGGAATTGTCGGAGTCCGGACCGTAACCATCATGCCCGAGATACCCTCCGCCGCCGGTGATGGGGACCTCGTGAGAACAAGTCGTGCCGGATGGTTCTTCGACAAACAAGTCGAGGTCGGCATCGCCGGACCAATCGAGCCTCAGCACCAAGTCCTGCGAGGCGGCACGATCAAACTGGGAGCGGAGTTGCTCGGCTTCCTCGTTTCGATCGGCCTCTTGAAGTTGCTCCACCGCGATGAGAACCGCATCTTTTGCCTGTTTGCGTAACGCTTCGCCGCGGTCGGTCCACGCGGTTCGCATCAAGCCGGCAGCCGCCCACCCGATGACTTCAAAGTCGTCCAGCGATTGAGCCAGCCTAAGAGAAACGGCGTAAGTCTCCGCTCGATTCGGGTCGAGCTGAGCGGCTTCCTGATAAAGCCTGAGGGCGGGTCGCTTCGCTCCGAGTCGATTGAGATATGCCCCCGAGAGCAGCAGGTTCGGCACGTCCGCTGCGACGAAATCGACACGCGATAGCAACGCGCGTTCGACCTCCGCTTGAGGAGCCCCGCTCAACTCAAGAGAGATGCCGAGAACTTCGTACATCCAAGGTCGGCTCAGTCCGACCCGAAGTGCCGCGCGGATCAGCTCGACGACGTGATCGTGTCGACCCTTGCGGTGAAGTTTCTCAGTCGACCGATTCAGCGCCGCCGGGCTGGGTGTGTGCGCGGCGAAGAATGACTTCCAAGTCGCTTTCGGGCTTTCGCCCGCTTCGCCATCGAGAATTGAAGCGACCATCTGGTCGATCTCTGCTCGGCTCGATCGGCCGTCGTCAGCGGAATTCGCATCCGCTGAATCGTCGGCCTCGTCAAATTCGACGGCTGTCTCATCAGCGTTGTCGGTTCGGGCGCCGGACGTTTGATCTTCCGACTCCTGGGCGAGCCGGTCACCTATTTTTTTTTAACGCCGAATTCGACCGCGGGAATCTCATCAGCCGGAATGCTGAAGAATCCGGCACCGCCACCACCACCGCCTTGACCTTGGAATCCACCAAAACCGGTACCGCCTTGGCCGAACTGACCACCGGCTCCGAGACCGCCCTGACCTTGGAAGCCACCAACACCGCCCAAGCCTTGGCCAAGGCCGCCACCTAACGGCGTGGCGATGGGAATCACGAGGTCACCCACCGGGTAAACACGGGTCGAGAGAGTGTCGTCGGCAACCGTCTGAGTCGTGATCTTCATGACTTCGTCTTCGATCACGTACGTCAGATTGAGTGGCTTCAACATCAGCTTGAGGGCGGAACGCAGCGTGATCCCATCGAGTACGAGGTCAATCTCCTGGTCGCTGTCGATACCGTCGTCGAGCAAGGCCCGCTCATCGATCAGGATGTTGATGTCGTGATAATCCGAGAGGAAATCGATCGCGTCTCGCAGCGGAGTACTCGGGAACTGGGCCCGTGTTTCCTCTTCCAATGCCGCTCGAATCCGTTGTTCGTTCGGGCTCTCGATAAACACGCTGACCGAATCGTACTTCTTCCGTCGTTCCGTCAAGGCCTTCCAAACTTCGGGGGCAGGGTAGCGGATCGGCGGCTCGTCCGGGAACGGCACGTGCGAAAGCTCAACCTGATAAAGCGTTTCGAGAAAGCGGTCGCGTCGAAGTTCGACGAGTCGGAACGCCCGGTTGAGTTGGTTCGCCGCTTCGGTGACGAATCGAGCCGCGGTTGCCGGACCGTTGCCCGGACGAATGTTGACCGCTTCGATTGCCACGGCTTCGGCCGCACCGAATGCCGAATCATCACCGGTTCGGCCTTCGGCCATCAACGCCCGCACGCGGTCGATCAATTGCTCCAACCGCTCTTCTTCTAGGGCGAAGCGTTCCTGCAATCGTCGGTTCGACTCGATGGCCGAAAGTTTGTCACCCAGTTCGATCTGTCGCAGTTCGTTGCGCTCCCGCAGGTTCACTGTTTCCTGCAATTCGCGATCGATTCGCTGAAGAAGCTGCCGTTGACGATCGACCGGTACGTCGGTGACAGAATCGACGATGTCACGAATTCGTTTGAGGATAGAAAGCGATTCGGCGAGGTCGTCCGTTCGAATACGTCGTGCCGCCTCGATCCCTGAGCTAACTTCGAGGGAGAGCTGCTCGCCGCGGATATTTTGTCGCTCCCGCTCACGAGCAGCGAAGTTGTCGGAGATGTCTTCGGCAGGGTCGGCCGCCCCATTCGCACCATCGGCCGGGAAAATCTGCGATGCCAAGCGGATCAGCGACTTCGTGTCCTGACGCTGCGGTGCGATCCGGTCGACCTCAGCGATTAGTTGATCGGCTTGTTCTTCGTTGCGGCTCTTCACCGCCTGCTGACCGGCTTCGGTCAGCTTCGCCACGTAGTCTTCATAGTCGGCTTCATATTTCAGAAGAGATTCGCGGTCGGTGATCGTGACATCCAACCCGCCCGATTTTTTTGCGGTCTGAACAAGCAGGTCGATGTAATCGTGGGACTTCTCCGACTGCCGTACCTTCAGAGTCCGGCTCGATCCGTTAGCTTCGGTCACTTCGATCTCGCTCGGAATGGCTCCGCTGCCGAAGACAACCGACTCACGATCGGTTCGTAGAGCGGGCGAGGTCGGTGAACTGAGCAAGTCGGAACCAGACATCGATGTCGAAAGTTCTACCCGGACGGGCGACTTGATCGCGACCGAAGCGAGTTCTCTTCCGACCAGTGCGGGTGAACTATCTGCCGTGGCGAGACGATAGGTACCGCCGGTGTGTCGACTGAGAATTCCCAGCAGCCGAGAATCGATCTTCGGCCCGATCGCCAAAGAGTGCCATGCAATGCCGGCTTTGCTCAACTGCGCCACTGACGACCGCAAATCCTCAGACGTCAGCAGATCGGAGGCGCTCATGCCATCGCCGATGTATACGACTGCCCCGCCATTCCCTGCGAAGGAACTGACGACATCGTCGAAGGCGGCGTTGAAGTTCGTCGCACCCAGCGGCACGCGATCTTCGAGCTGCATGAAAGCCTCTTCGGTATCAGCCGGCGCGACATAACCGTTCGACAGAATGACGTAACTGACATCGACGGCAGCGATCGCGACCTTGGAATCACTGCCCAAGGATGAAACCAGCGACCGGGCTACATCCAAAGCACCCGTGCGGAACTGTCCCGCCTGGCTCGCGGAAGTGTCGACCAGCACAAGTACTCGCGCATCTGACGCGTCATTGGCGACAGCAGAGTCGACCGGTGGAATAACAATCGCGTAAGCCGATTCCGCATCGCTCGAGCCCGTGATAGCCGTAGCGACCAGATCATCGGCCGACGCCGACAGGCATGTCGACAACAACCCGAGTGGTGCGACGAGAGTGGCGAGCGTGCGAAGTGAAAGCATGAAAGTCTCCGGTGCAGTCGAAACCGAACGGACTGATAGGCCCGAATGAGTCGGCGAGCTGTTGAAACAGACCCTCCGTACTCCGAAACGTATCTTACCCGTTGTTCAACAGGTCTTAGAAGCAAAAAGTTCCAAGTTTTCCCTGTTTCACAAGTTGATTATCGGGACGAACCCTCGTGAAGCTGACCGGAAGGTCGGCAGACAAAGTGTTCGGCCCAAAACGTTGGGGCCTTGCCGACTCGCGTCGATGCGACAGATTCAAACCCCACAACCAGTGCAAACCGAACAGGCCGCGCCGCCTGAACGCATCTCAGTCGATCTGCGAAAGTGATGTCGGACCGATCAATTATCGACCCCTTGGAGCAATGCGGTCCGTTCCGAGAACAACTGTTTGATCTTGCGGACAGGATACATCCGGACAACGCGGTCTTTGTAGGTCAGGCGGCCCTGCTCGTCATATCCTAGTTCCTCATTAACGGGACCGACGGCGAGTCCCCCGTACAACCCCGCGAACGTGACCGGATCGACGCCGCGTCCCCCTTCCAAATCGCCGACAGCATCAAGCCCGCCGGCGTACACCGCCATCGGGTTGATTCCCTGAATGGCCGGCGTGTATTTGCCTCTGGTTTCGAGCGAGGTCTGAACGATCGACATCAGCCGGTAAGCCTGTCGAAGTTGCTCGGCGTTGTCTTCGCTCAGATCGGCAACCTGTGCCCGGGCGACCGAATTTCCGCTGTGGAGACTCATCCCGAGCAAATACCCGACCGCCATCAAGGCTGCGGCGGCGGTGAAATGTTTGATACGCACGCGAATGCTCCAATCCAATTGATGGTAAATACTGATGTTTAACGGAACTGATTCTATCGACGTTCGGTGATTGACATCCGTTTATTGAAAGCGCCAGTTGAACGTGACGTTCGCGGAAAATGGTAACCCGCGTCGTTCGACATTCGGCCGGACGAAACTCGCATCTCAGTACGGTCTTGGCTCCATGTTGGGAACGCAACACATCATCTCGCAAGCGCGTGTCGATGATTTCTCGACGATGAGGACTCTGAACCATCGCGGAATCGACCACTCAGATGCGATCATCCTCTGGGGATTCAGGGGGACACCGTCAAACAGCAGCTCTACGAAGTCTGCGTCATTGGCCGCGAGTGGGAAAATCTCGCCCGACGTTGATCTTGACCATGAGCGATTCGAACTTCTACACCATGTCAGGTGTCACGCGTTTCCGAATTTGCCGATGCGAGCGTGATTAGTCGACGCGTTGGCTGGTCAAAGCGTGTTGCGACGGTCGTCGTCTCTCGTGGTGTGCTCCAGTTCATCAAGTTGCCGCCTAAGAACCTTACAGCGAAGTGAATTGCGCTCATGAGGCTGCTCCAGCGGCACATTTTGTTCGAGCTTCTCAAGACTTTCGCGGTTCTGCTGTCGATTCTCACAGTCTTGCTCGTCTTCGTCGGCGTGTTTCGCGAAGTCCAGGAGAGCGGTCTGGGCGGTGAGCAGGTCCTCCAGATTTTGCCATTCATCGTGCCGAGCACGATGCCGTTTACGATTCCCGCGACGATGTTGCTGACGGTTTGCTTGGTTTACGGTCGAATCGCTGCCAATCAGGAAGTGACGGCAGCGAAAGCGGCGGGTATCAACGTCATTTCGCTCTTGGCACCGGCATTCGTGCTCGCGTTTCTGCTCAGTTTTGCGTCGCTAATTTTGACCGACCAAGTCATGCCGTGGGCGGTCGAGAATATTCACCGCATCGTGGCAAACGCGGTCGAGGAAATTTTTCTCGACGTCCTCCGCAGCCGGCATCAAATGACTGATCCTCAGCGGGGAATTTCGATCACGGTCATGGGCGTCGAAGACAAGCGGCTCATCCGGCCGACGTTTCGTTATGCGCCGCAAGGTCGTTCTCCGGTTCTCATCCAGGCGGAAGAAGCGGAACTTCATTTCGATGTCAAAAACAAGCAGGTTCTCGTTGAGCTCGTCCATGGTTTTCTGGACATGCCCGGTGATCGGCAGGCGTGGTTTAATCGCAGAACCCAACCGTTTCCGTTGCCCGAACAAATGCAGGTGACGAAGGCCCGGCATCTGAGCATTCGAACGATCAACGAACGCGTCGGTATCGTCACTGCAGAGTTGAAGCAGTTGCGTGCCGAACGGGCTTTCGACTCAGCGTTCGGATTGACTGTCGGAGAGGTCGAACGCCTCTCAAACGCGAACTACCTTCATTTCGAGAACGTGCACGAAACGCCCAGAGTCACTGAGCGGGAACAACTACTGACAGAAAAACATAGTCGATTCGCGCTGGCGGCAAGCTGTTTTTTCTTCGTGCTGATGGGTGCGCCTTATTCCATCATGCAGGCCCGCAAGCACTTTCTGACGGTATTCATCATTTGCTTCGTACCGATTCTGCTCGGCTACTATCCAATGATGCTCGGATTGATGAACATGGCGAAGCGCGGCGAGATCGACCCGACTTGGTCGGTCTGGGTCGCGAATCTGACGCTGCTGCTGATCTCCATCTGGATGATCCGCCGCGTCCTTCGCAACTAGAGCAGATTCCTGCTATCTGTGGCGGCTTTCGGGCGCCAAATGCGTTCAGATTCTTACGAATCGCCGCCGGACGCCGCTACATTGACGGGATAATCGTCATAGCGGGGATTTCTCCCACGTGCCGCGGCTTCCGAACGCGGAATGCCGTCGAATCTGCGTGGGCCGCCCTTGGTACTCGCTGCGCGAGCGAAGCATCCGATCCGGCAGTTCTCTCGTTGTGACGGCATCGCAGATATTGCCTGCGGGCGTTTTTGCCTCGTGGGAGGGCACGATTTTTGTCGGTGCGAATTCGATTCGCCCGCTTTCTCATGCGGGCCGCTCCGCCTAAACTGCGGGCTGAAGGACTCGAACCCACCGCCCGAATGGGCAAACAATGGAGCGTTCTCAGATGATTCGATTGATCTGCAAACTAGCGTTTGCCCTCCCGATCCTGTTGACCGGAGCCGCTGCGCTCGCTCAGACGTCCGCGGTCGAGCGTTGGAAATCGCTCAATACCGAGCGTGAGCAAACGATGCAGCGACTCGGTGAATTGCAGTCGTCATTTCGTGGCGCGGACGCCGAACAGCGGCAGACTATTCAGACCGAGTTCCGCACGCTCGCCACGAAGTACAACGAAGAGATCGGACCAAACTTGACCGCCGCGGCCGAAGCGGCGTTCAATGAGGACCCCTCGCTGACATCCGCCGGCGAGGCGGTGGCGATGACCGCTTATCAAGACAACGACTATCAGAAGGCCGGGACGATCGCGGGGAAGATTCTGCAGAGCGGATCTGATTCGACCGTTGCTAAGAATATTCGCGGAGCCTCGCTGTTTGCCGAACATGAATTTGAAGCGGCATCGCAGATACTCAGCGAGCTAGAGCAGAGCGGAGAACTCAATCCGAACATCGCCGGTCGGTTCGTCGACCCCTCCAAAGAGTACCAAGAGTTTTGGAGCGAGGAGCAGAAAATTCGAGCGCAGCAGGCCCAATTGCCTGAAGGACAGAAGCTGCCGATCGTGGAATTTCAGACGAGCAAGGGCCGCGTCGTCATTGAATTGTTTGAGCAGGAAGCGCCGAACACGGTCGCTAACTTCATCAGCCTGATTGAGAAAGGGTTTTACAACGGGATCGACTTCCACCGCGTCATTCCCAACTTTATGGCTCAGGGGGGCGACCCTTTAACCAAGAACGAAAATCCGAATGACGACGGCACCGGCGGCCCCGGTTACGTCATCGACTGCGAATGCTACAAGCCCAACGCCCGCAAACACTTCGCTGGCAGCCTCAGCATGGCCCATGCCGGCAAAGACTCCGGCGGCAGCCAATTCTTCCTGACTCACCTTCCGACGTTCTGGCTTAACGCCGATGCCCAGCGTCAGTCCGGCCACACCGTTTTCGGTCGAGTCGTCCAAGGCCTCGACATCGCCCGCTCGCTCGAAAAGGGCGACACGATCGAGTCGGCAAAAGTGCTCCGCAAGCGCGATCACGAGTACAAACCCGTGACGAACTCCGAGTAGTCGACCCTATATCGCGCGCCTCACAAGCCGCGCACGAACTAAGCGGATCACGCCCGCTGTACAAGCCGCGCACGAACTAAGCGGATCAAGGGGAATTTTCCTCTCTTCTGCTGACTTTGCGCCCGGCTATTTTTATTTCACATCGCACAAATGTCTTCACGCGGAGGGTTCGTGAAGTCGCGTCTTGAAGTCCTCTCGTTTGCAGCCGATACTCGGGCCGATTGGCTGCCTCGCGTCATGCTGACCCACCTGAAGTTTGCGCCCCAATACAAAGAGCCGAACGATGCCACTGTCCGCTTTTCCGGAATTGACTCTGTCCCACAGTCTGATGTCTGTGCTGGAAACCGCCGAGGCAGAGGGACGCCTGCACTTGGCCGGCAGCGTCGAAGACCTTGTGAAACTCGCCACTCCTGACCCCGAGAGCGGGCTCGGCGAAACAACGCCACAGGGTGAGTTCATGGTTGGTTACGACGTGCCCGGCCGCGGATTCGTCAACGAAGCTCGCGTTTGCCAAGTCAAGAACGGCGTCGCGGCCAACTATCTCGAGCCGTACATGCGGCGGCGCGATCCCAACTGCATGGTGGTCGGCGACGGCGAGCCGACGGATAAACCGACCTTCGACGAGCGATTCGGCAAGCCCTTCACCGATCTGCGGGGCGAGACCCTCGATTGGCTCAAGACGCAACCGATCGCGGCGTTCTTCTTCCGCACCGGTCTGCCGGACGAACCACTTAATGCGGTTGCCGTCGCCCCGGCGAACGCGGGTTTCTTCGCCCTCGGCCTTGCCATGCTGCAGGGGATCATCCCGCTTGAGGAGATCCGAGAGAACGCGGCCGATTTCTATCACCGGGCTGTCCTCTATATCGCGCCGCCGTTCCGCCACACACACTTCGACGGCAAACAGGTCGTCGTTCACAATCGCCGGTACGAGGCAGACACGAAACTGCACGAACTGTTTTCGTACAATCTCTACCCGGGACCTTCGGCAAAGAAGGGCGTCTACGGCATGTTGTTGACGCTCGGCGAGCGGGACAAAACGCCGTGGACGACGGCCCACTGCTCGACCGTCGCTGTCACAACGCCGTACGATAATACGACCGTGATCATGCACGAAGGGGCCTCCGGCGGCGGTAAGAGCGAGATGCTCGAATACATGCACCGAGAGGCCGACGGAACTCTGCTGCTCGGCGTAAACACCGTCAGTGGCGAAGAGCGCAAACTCACACTGCAACGCGGCTGCAAACTAAATCCCGTGACCGATGACATGGCGCTGTGCCATTCGGCCCTACAAAACAAAGAGGGGGGCGAAGGCAAAGTCACGCTGATCGACGCCGAGTCGGCCTGGTTCATCCGGGTCAATCACATTACCCACTACGGGACCGACCCGATTCTAGAGCGGGTGATGTTTTCGCCACCGGGGCCGCTTCTGTTCCTCAACATTGATGCTCAGCCCGACGCGACCGCCGTCCTGTGGGAGCACATTCAGGATGAGCCGGGCGTCCCCTGCCCGAACCCGCGGGTCGTCATGCCGCGGCAATATGTGGAGAACGTTGTAAGCGAACCGGTGACGGTCGACATTCGCAGTTTCGGAGTCCGCTGCCCACCGTGCACCAAAGAGAAGCCGACTTACGGCATCTTCGGTATCTTCCACGTGCTGCCTCCGTCGCTCGCTTGGCTGTGGCGACTCGTCGCTCCGCGCGGCCACGGCAACCCGTCGATCGTCGATGCGGGCGGGATGCAGTCCGAGGGTGTCGGCTCCTTCTGGCCGTTCGCGACAGGGCGAAAAGTCGATCAGGCGAACATCTTGCTCGACCAGATCATGCACTCGACCAACACGCAATTCGTGCTCATTCCCAATCAGCACATCGGCTGCTGGAAGGTCGGCTTCGCCCCGCAATGGATCGCCCGGGAGTATCTGGCCCGCCGTGGAGCCCACCCCTTCCGCAGCGGTGACCTCAAGCAGTCACGTTGCTCGCTCTTGGGTTACAACAAAGAATCGTTGAATTTCGAAGGCGGCATCATCGGCTCGTGGTTCTTCGACGTCGCCAATCAACCCGAAGTGGGCGAAGAAGCCTACGAGGCTGGCGCAAAAATGCTGACCGACTTTTTCCACGAGCAAATCAAACTCTTCCTGCACGAGGACCTCAGCCCACAGGGCAAGCAGATCATCGAAGCGTGCCTCAACAACGCCTCGGTCGAAGAATACGAGGCAATCATCTGAGGTAGGTAGAGCGATCACAAGCCGCGCACGAAGTAAGCGGATAGCTCAACGCGATGCCCATCGTGGAAAATCCGCTTACTTCTTGCGCGGCTTGTACTTTGGCTTTCTGCCGCTCGATTTTTTCCCGCAAGACTCAACAAATCGCCCTCGCTTTGCGTATAATCACTTGGTGTTGAGCGAACCCGGGTTCTGCCCGAACGCTCGACACTACTGTCACGACTGACGACCGGGGGCGATCGGATTCGACTGGTTCTCCGCGGGTCGGGGTGGCGTGCCGAGGTTGATCAGCAGGCCTCGTAACAAGCTGATCACACCATAACTGCCAAACCGCAGTTTGCTTTGGCTGCGTAGGTAACCCCTACGCTGCTCGGGCTTAGGGATCCTGCCTGTGGAGCCCAACCAGCCCGTCGCCAAATACAGGCTGGCCTCTCTTCATAGCCCGCCACGGGAGAGGCGAGATTCGTCGTGGGCTGGCCGTAACGGGTTTTGTTCGCTGCACCTTGTTACGGTGAGATTAAACAACGAACTACGCACGTAGAAGCTTCGGCTTAGGGCTCACAGGACGCGGGTTCAATTCCCGCCGCCTCCACTGATCCGGCTCGCTTATCTCAAGCGGGCCGGATTTTTTGTTGCCCCATTTCCAACGGCTCAAACTCGTCGGAAGCAGCAATCAGATTGCCAGTTGTTGCAACGGGCATAGCAATCGCTACCACAGGCCAGGTCGACTCTTGATCGACGACGCCTGCCGGAGTATGAGAAAAAGGGACGCGGGTACGATCTCCGAGAAGGCAACTTCGGCGAAAGCTGTCGGCTCTTGCCGATCGAGCATCGCGCGACTCGCGCGAACATGAAATTTAATAATAGCCGATCGGGCGGTCACGATGCGCGGCGATATCCAACAACAATTGGCCGATGAACTCTCCGCGATCGAAGAGTCGGGCTTAACAAAGTCCGAACGTATCCTGACGACGCCGCAGGCAGGGCGAATCAAGACTGCTGCCGGCAATGAAGTTCTTAATTTATGCGCGAATAACTATCTCGGGCTCGCCGGTCACCCCGAGATCATTGAAGCCGCACACAAAGGGTTGGACGAGTGGGGATTCGGGCTTGCGTCCGTTCGCTTTATCTGTGGGACGCAGTCCATCCACAAACAACTTGAAGTCAAAATCAGCGAATTTCTGGGGACTGAAGATACGATTCTTTACGCCTCGTGCTTCGACGCGAACGGCGGATTGTTTGAGACGATCTTGGGACCCGAAGACGCGGTGATTTCGGACTCGCTCAACCACGCCTCAATCATCGATGGAATCCGGCTTTGTAAGGCGCAAAGATTCCGGTACGCCAACAACGATATGGCCGATCTGGAAAAGCGACTAAAAGAATCGACCTCTGCTCGTCGTCGTATCATCGCGACCGATGGTGTCTTCTCAATGGACGGCACGATCGCCAACCTTCCTGCGATTTGTGAACTCGCCGACCGTTACAACGCCCTCGTCATGTTTGACGACTGCCACGCCACCGGTTTTCTGGGGGCGACAGGTCGAGGGACGCACGAGTTTCATCAAGTGCAAGACCGAGTCGACATCATCACCGGTACGCTGGGCAAAGCGTTGGGAGGCGCCAGCGGGGGCTATACGTCCGGACGCAAAGAGGTCATCGAACTTCTCAGGCAGCGGTCCCGGCCCTACCTCTTTTCCAACACCGTCGCGCCGCCGATCGTGACAGCTTCGCTGAGAGCACTTGAACTCGTTGATGAAGAGCCGCGGCTGCGAGAGAGGTTGTGGGAGAATACGCGTTTCTTCCGGGAGGAGATCGGGAAGCTGGGATACGACGTGGTGCCCGGTGAGCATCCGATCGTGCCGATCATGTTGGGCGATGCGAAGGTTGCCTCAACGATGGCGGAGCGATTGCTGGAGCGCGGGGTTTACGTCGTCGCGTTCTCATTCCCGGTCGTCCCGAAAGGCCTCGCTCGCATCCGCACCCAAATGTCGGCGGCCCTGTCGAAGAGAGATTTGGAATTTGCTGTCGAGCAGTTTGCCGCCGTCAAAGACGAATTTACTTCGTAATTTTCCGTGCGAACGACTTTGAGCCGCACGTTCCGCACCGCTCCGTTGGCAATTGCTCGTGATTCCGCATTAAACTGCCCGTATCCACCGCTCGCCGTTCATTGACCAGCTACTTTCGATTGGTGCCATACTCGATGACATTCGCCCGCCTAGCGATTTTGATGTTCTTACAGTTCTTCGTGTGGGGGGCTTGGTATGTCACATTGGGGACGTATTTGTCCTCCGCAGTCAGCACCGACGGCGACCGGCTCTTCAGCGATGCGTTGGTTGGAGATGCATTCGGCACGGCTGCCATAGCCGCGATCATCACGCCCTTTCTGGTGGGGCTGATTGCCGATCGATTCTTTGCCTCCGAACGCGTTCTCGGGGTGCTGCACCTGTTAGGAGCAGGCGCGTTGTACCTGGTGTCTGACGTGACCGACCCCAGTTTACTTTATCTTGGATTGCTCGCCCACTTCGTGTGCTATATGCCCACGATCTCTTTGTCGACTTCGTTGTCGTTGGAGAACCTCAAAAACCCGGACAAGGTTTTCCCAGTCGTACGCGTGTTCGGCACGATCGGATGGATTGTCGCCGGATTAATCGTCGGATTAATTAAGGTGACTGATAATGGTTACACGCTCGGCAGTCTGGGCGAGCAGTTCGAAGGGATTGAGGCCACTTCATTACCCATTAAGATTGCGGCCGCCGTTCAAGTCGTGTTGGGTATCTATTCGTTCTTTCTTCCCCACACACCGCCAAAAGCCAAGGGGGAGAAGGTTACAGTTAAAGATGTGCTGGGCTTGGATGCGATTTCGCTGTTTAAGAAGCCAGCGATGTTGTCATTTATTATTTCATCGCTTTTGATCTGTATTCCACTTCAATTCTACTACACATGGACCAATCGGTTTTTAAATGAATTGGGCGTCGAGGCGGCCGCTGCGAAAATGACTTTGGGTCAGTTCTCCGAAGTCGGCTTTATGCTGCTGCTTCCGCTCGCGTTTGTTTTCCTTGGTGTTCGTTGGATTCTCGCCGCTGGGATGGCCGCCTGGGTTTTGCGGTACTTGTTATTCGCATTCGGGAACGGGGGCGATCTTGTCTGGATGCTCTACGGCGGCATTTTACTGCATGGTATTTGTTATGACTTCTTCTTCGTGGCCGGACAGATTTTCGTCGACTCGAAAGCGCCGCCGGAACGTCGGGCCTCAGCCCAAGGCTTTCTGACCCTTGCAACGCTTGGCGTCGGAATGTTCATCGGCTCGGTGATCTCAGGACGGATTGTGAGCGCTTATCCGGACGCCGCCGATCCGACGAAATATGATTGGCATGCGATCTGGCTTTACCCTGCGGGCCTTGCGGCAATCGTGACCGTTGGGTTCTTATTGACTTTCTCCGACCGTATCAAAACGGGGGGCCAAAGCGCAAACTTGCCGGATGGTGATGACAAACCATTAGACGCTTTAAACCCAGCGGCATCCCCGGCTGATTTGCCGCCCGCATAGTCGCCGATTTATCGGTCGATTAAGTCTGCGATCCGTCGATCGCCAAGCCCATCAGCGATAAAATGTGCACGTGAGAAGTCGTGTTCTCGCGTGTGGCGGTTGGGCACGGCGACGGCATAGGCTCCCGCCGCTGAGGCGGCATTCACCCCGTTCTCGCTGTCTTCCAGCACGAGCATCTCAGCCGGGTCAACTTTCAGCGCAGCGGCTGATTTCAGATAAATTTCGGGGTGGGGTTTACCGCGGTCGACGTCCTCAGCCGCCATCAGCGAGTTGAACCTCGAGGCGAGTTCGTAGCGTCCGAGCAGGTTCCTTAAATAGGCACGATCTGACGACGTGGCGACACCTTTGGGAAGTCCGCTTCCTTCTATGAGTTCAAGAAGTTCGAATAGCCCCGGCATGGGGGCCAGCCGTCCTTCGAGCAACCGCAGGAAGGTCTCTCGAGCTTCCTTTCGCAACTCGGCGATGGTGTCGCTGAGCTCAAGTTGCTCAATCAGGTGTGCGATGGCCTCTTCCTCGCGACGTCCCGTCATCCCCCGCCGGACTTCCATAGTCAACTCGTGGCCACGTTTCGCCAGCAGTTCTGTTCCGGCCTCTTCGAAGACATCTTCGGTGTTGAACATGATGCCGTCGAAATCGAAGCAAACGGCTTTAATTCTTATCGGATTCATCGCATCGATCGAAAACGGACCATCAGGGGCGAGGCGGGAGGCCCGGCAGCATACGCCGTGGCAAGCATCGCGCACAAAGGATTCAAACTGAGCGAAGAGTCGCCGTCAATTTGATGATTTGACCGGTGAGGGCGGTATGCCGAGATAGGGCAGGGTCCGTTCCAGAATTCGCTTCGCCACCGGGGCCGCGGTCCGGCCGCCCGATGGGTTTTCTCCCTGTGGTTCGTCGATCATGACAAGAACGAGGACTTCGGGTTCGTCCGCCGGGGTGCCGCCAACGAAAGAGCAGAC
This sequence comes from Stratiformator vulcanicus, assembly GCF_007744515.1. NCBI lineage: Bacteria > Pseudomonadati > Planctomycetota > Planctomycetia > Planctomycetales > Planctomycetaceae > Stratiformator > Stratiformator vulcanicus. Next base: position 2,982,711 of record NZ_CP036268.1, on the reverse strand, counting down.
CAGCCGTTCGTGGGAGTAGCGTCCGGCCTCCGGGTCATATTTCTGCGACGTGCCCGTTTTTCCGAATAGTTCGTGTCCGGGGATCTGGGCACGTCGGCCGGTTCCCCGACTGACGACCCCTGACATCGGCTCGGTCCGAATCCAGCGTGCGATCTCGGAAGAGATCACGGGAGAACTCACCGGCGTCGACAGGTTGCCCGCAGCCGAGTCATCGGGCAACAGCCGCACCGGATCGAGTACGTCTTTGACGAAACGCGGTTGCTTCAGGACGCCGTCACTTGCGATTGCGGCGTGCGCGACGGCTAACTGCAAGGGCGTGACTGCAAACTCCTGCCCCATCGGGACCGAACCGGTGCTGTAGTGATCCCAACGGGACACCGGACGCAACAATCCTGCGACTTCACCGGACAGTCCCGACCCGGTGCGACGTCCGAAGCCGAACGCCGCGGCCGCGTGAAAGAGTTCGTCGTTGCCCAGCCGCTCGCCGATCTTCGCCATCCCGATGTTGCTCGATTTCACAAGCACGTCGGTCACGCTCAATCGACCGTGCGCGACGGGATCAGTCAGCAATCGCGACCCGCTACGATACGAGCCGTTCTCACAATCGATGATTTCATCGGACTGCAAAACGCCACGGTTCAGCGCCCATGCGACGAACAGGGGCTTCACGGTCGAGCCCGGTTCCATGACAGCGGCCACCGCGCGATTGATCCAGGCACCTTCGCTGATTGAGCTCGGATTTTCAGGATCGAAGACCGGACGCGATGCGATTGCTAAGACTTCGCCAGTGCGCGGATCGAGCACGATGGCCGCGGAGCCTCGGGGGTTTTCATCTTTCTCTAATTCGTCGAGCGCCTCTTCAGTAAATAGCTGAATTAGGGCATCGATCGTTAATACCAACGACCGCCCCGGAACCGGCTTTCGTCCGAGTTCGTGACGGATATCGATCACGCGACCGTGCGCATCACGCAATGCGACAAGCTCGCCATCTTCACCGCCGATCAATCGATCGTAGACCTGCTCGATCCCGCCCCGCCCCACGTTGTCGATGTCGCGGAGCCCCAGCAGGTGGACGGCTTGAGAACCTTGAGGGTACCGCCGGCGAAATTCCCGTTCGATTCCCCAAGTGCCGTTCGGCAGATCGAGATTTCGGACGGCTTCGGCGACTTCTTCCGGCATTCGTCGTTCAAGCCAGTGAAACCATCGCTCCGAGTGGGAGCGAATCTCCTGCTCAAGGTCGGACTGATCACGATTTAAGACTGTCGCCAAACGAGCAGCAAACTGTGCTGCATCGTCGATTTTTCGTGGAACAAGGTAAAGGCTTGGCTCGCGAACGCTCGTCACCAGCAGGCGGCCTCGACGATCAAGAATGTCGCCGGGGCGTGCGGGAATCGTATGCCTTAATAATCTCTGTTCGGCAGCTGATTGGGAAAGCGCGACTCGGTCGAAGCCCTGTAATTGAATTAGCCGTCCGGCGAGCACGACCCAGCAAGTCGCGATCCCGATTCCAATCAATATCAGCCGGGTGCGAAAGCGGCGGGTATTGCCTGATCGCCCTTGATTGCCAATTGCCCTGCCCGGTCGTGATGCGACGTTCATCGGCTGCTCGCACGGTCTCGAACGGGAATGCGAAGTTCCGGCAGCGGCAACGCGAGTGGTTGCGATCCGGTCGGCTGGGGGCGCGGTGCGATCAAACCTTCGCGGAGCGGACCCGTCAGCCGGCGAGCTCCGGAGAGTTGCTGAGTCTGCATCTGCAATTCCGCTCGGCGATCACGAAGCACTTCCAGTCGAAAGTGCTGTCGAGTGTTGAGTCGACGGATTTCGAGCGCCCGTTTCTCCAGCACGATGCCCGCCGTGGCGACACCGGTCATCAAGGCGACGATCCCGAGGAATCGAAACACACACAACTCTCAGTTTCGTGAGTCGGGACGGCTGACAAAGCGGACCCGGCTCGCATCGGGCGGCAGTCGAAGAACAAGTCCGACTTTGAGCTTCTGAGGGTCTTTCAGTCGGTCTTTATTCATTTCATAAATTTGTACCCAGCGCGAGGCCCGACCGAGGTGATCCTGTGAAATGTGCGTCAGCGTTTCGCCCTTCATCACGCGGTACGCGGGAAGTCCGTCAGCGTCGATGAAGAATCCACCGATGTTATCGGGATCGTCCGGATCAGGGGCCGCTCTCGGAACGAATCGAGGAAACCTACTTCGTAATTCAGAAATCTTTGGAATCAGGACCATCATCCCCGGCTTTAACTCTTTCGCATCGCGGACCCGCGGTTGATTAAATTTTGCGAGCGCCTGAAAGAGCCGGGCGTCGCCGTAGACTCTCTTGGAAATCGTCCAGTACGAATCGTTCTTCTCGACGACGTAGACCTTGGGTCCGTTGCCCTGACCGTTCGTCGGCGACTCCAAGGTGACCCCGGAAGGGTCGGCATCTCGGGGGCGTTGCGTCACGGGAGCGAAATCGTCGGCATCGTAGGTGTCTGCTCCGGTCGGGCTGATCTCGCCGGCTCCGCCGATTTCGGCGACGTTCGGTTCCGGATAGAACGGCTCAGGCACCAATTCGGATTCCGAGTCATTAAATGCCGGCTCGGAGTTCATGACAGGCGGGGCGGTCGGCGCGGCGGTCTCGGCGACGGTCGGTCCCGCGGAAAACGGATCGGAGATTGGTTCGTTTCCAGTGTCGGAATATGGCTCGGTCGGTTCCGGTTCCGGTCCATCGAACAACGAGCGTGTTTGAGGAGGCGGGGCAGCCGCGGTCGGCGACGACTCGGCGAACAGGTCGGTCGGTGCCGGTTCCGCGGTCGGATTGACCGGCTCAAAGGTGGCAAAGTCATCTTCGACCGGTGCCGGCGCGGTTGGCGGTGCGGCCGAGTCGGCAAACTGATCGTTTCCGTTCGCAAAGGGATCGCTGGAACTCGGCGGAGCAGCACCGGCCTCGCCGGCGACCATGCCCGGGTCGGAAAATGGATCAGTCGCGAGGGGCTCGTCCTGAGCGGGCGGCCCAGCCATCTCGGGTTCCGCTACCGGCGTGAGCGCAAAATCGTCGGTTGTGGGTTCGGAGGTTGAGGTCGGGTCGCCGGCGAAAGGACCGCTATCGAATTCGCCCTGGCCAGAGTATCCGGGGTCTGTCTGAGAGATGTTCGATGCCGACGGAGAAGAAGATTCGATCGGCGCGAAACCGAAGTCGTCGACCGGCTCCGATGGCGATGCCGCGACCGAGTTCGGATTTCCCATCTCGGTTGGTCCATCGCCGAACGGATCAGACGACGCTGCCGACATACCGCTTCCGCCGCGATTGACTTCAGCCGGAGCAGAATCCGCGAATAGCGCATCGGCTGAGCCGGACGGGCTTCCATTTTGACCGTTGGACGCGATGGTCTCAGGCGACTGACCGAAAGGATTGGTTCCGGTCGAATCTCCGGGACGTGAGAACGGGGCGTTTGAACCCGCGTCGATGTCTCGGATTTCCGTATCGGCCACCGGCCCGTCGATGACTGGCGGTGTGGTCGTGCCGTCGGGAAAATCGGTTTCGTTTTCCGGCGTTGAAGATTGCCCATCTTCACCCGCCGAGGCCCCGGCCGCGGCGAGTTCCTGCTGCCGGTCGTCCCACTTCTTATAGACCACAAAGCCGAACACGCCGACCAGCAGGATCATCAACCCGAGGCCGATCTTTGTTTCCGTCGCCATCCTTGTCGACTCCTTGAATAGAACCGGCGACATCCTGTCGCCAAGCCTTATGGGGTGTCCGCGAATAAGTGATGCAAAAATGCAGTTATCGTCTGACTGCGACCCTCAATTTTGCCGAGCGGGCCCGAGGATTCAGACGCGACTCAGCCGGGGTTGCCGTTACGGGTTTTGCAGTTTGGTTTTGCCAAATGTCAGTCTTGCGGAACGCGTTCTTGACGATGCGATCCTCAAGCGAATGAAAACTGATTACAACAGCGCGTCCGCCGGGACCCAGGACGGCCGGTAGGACATCGTTGAGCATTCGCTCGACGTGCCGAAGTTCTTCGTTGACCGCGATTCGAAGGGCTTGGAACGTCAGTGTCGCGTCATGCAGATTCTCGCGACTTGTTTTTGATTTGACCGCCGTGACTAGTTGTGTCAGCTCAGTAGCGGTGGCGACCGGACGTCGTTGAACGAGTGCGGACGCGATTTCGTCGGCGGCCGGCTCTTCGCCGAATAATTGCAGAATCTCCGTCAGCTCGGACTCGCTCGATTCGTCAATGACCTGCCACGCGGGGCGACCGGATGACGTATCGAATCGTAAGTCCAACGGCCCTTCGGCCTGAAACGAAAAGCCGCGTGATTCATCGGCGAGCTGATCGGAGGACAGACCGAGGTCGAGCAGTACGCGATCAGGCTTTGAGAGTTTGTTATCTGAAAGCAGCGATTCAAGTTCCGCGTATGTTCCGCGAGCGAAAACGGTACGGCACTGGGCGTCTTGAAGCTCTTGCGTTGCGTGATCGAGCATCATCGGATCGCGATCGATTCCGAGGAGCGTGCCGCTTGGGCCAAGTTTCTCCACAATCGATGCTGAGTGACCACCGGCGCCGAGTGTGCCGTCGACGACAAACAGGCCGGGGCTCAGGTCGAGCGCGGCCATCGTCTCGCGGACGAGAACTGGGCGGTGCAACGGTGATGACACGGTTGAAGTCACTGAACGTCGAGAAATGAGAGTACAAGGAATTAGCACTCGGGAATCCGAAACGACCGAACGCCACTGCGGGGGTTTTATCGCTTCACCGCGCGGCGGTGAATAGAAGAATGGGACGACCCGCTCCGGACGACATCCTTGCCGTCCTCCGGAGCGAATCGTGACGGGTCAACCATTGGGGGTTGGATGATCCGCACTATTCCCTGATGAACGATCCATGTTCACCATGTCCGCAAAGCCCGGTAGCCAGCGGAACATCGCATCGGGCCGCCTCCGGTCGGCAGCCCGCAGAAAACAGGTGGGTTTACGCAACCTGTTTACCAAAAACGAGATAGATCAATTTTTGCTGAGCGAGCGGAAGTCGTGCTGTCTTTCGCTCTCCCGCCAGAATCTAACAGTCGCCGTCAGCCGGTCAATAGAATGCGTGCGCAATTGGCGGCAGGTCGGCACCCCGATGAACGCAGGCTGTTACACCGAACCGAATTGGAAATTTCGGATCATTTTTCCGGGGGTTCCGGAAGTCGGTCGGTCGTCACGTTCGATCTCAGATTCTCGGCCTGATTTAGTAGCGAACTGTATAGTTCGAGATGAGTCTGGACGACGCGGTCCCACGTAAACTCTTTCTGAACATAGCTTTGTGCAGATTTTGCTCGCAGGTTCCGTTCCGCAGGGTGATCGAGCGCTGATTTGAGATTCGTTGCAAACCGTTTCAACGAATCGAGTTCGGAAACCCAACCCAAGTCGGAATCGCCGAGTAACTCTGTGATGCCCTCCGCCGCCGTTGCGACGACCGGAAGACCTGAGGCCATGGCCTCAAGCAAGACATTCGGCATTCCTTCCCAAGCCGATGGGAGGGCCAAGACGGTCGATGACTTCATTAGTTCACCTACGTCGTTGCGTCGTCCCAAGAAGTGAACTCGTGAACCAACGCCTCTTCGGTTCGCCTGTTGTTGAAGGTTGTCATACAGGGGCCCCTCGCCGACGAAGAGGGCGTGGCAGTCAGAGAGCGGTCCCGCCGATTTGATCGTAAGTACGGAAAGAATCCAATCGGGACGTTTCTGGGGATCGAGCCGACCAACGAAAAGGACCAGTGGCACATTCGGTGGAATGCCGAACTTAGAAAGATCGGCGGGCTTAGCGTCCGCAAACTTTTCGAAGTCGACTCCATTCGGAATGACCACGCATTTGTCCGGCGTCAATTTGCCGGCTTCAATCGAAAAGGACCTCACCGACTCGCTGACGCAGATGTGGCGATCGACGAGCCGTTCCGTGACCCGGTCGATCCACAGGTACGGTACTCTCCGTCGCTCCGCAACACGGATTCCCGATACGACCAGCGGCACTCCGGCGCGACGAGCCGCGATCCGACCGGCGATATTGGCATGGAAGAGATACGTTTGGACGATATCGGGGCGAATGCGGCGCAGTGCGTGCGTCAGGCGATGCACTACGGCGACGTCGAAACGGTTGCGAGCTTCAAGATACTGCACCGGAATATCGTTCGATTCGAGTACCTTTCCCAGTTCGCCGTGGCCTTTCAGGCAGACGAATGAGACGTCGACCCCCATTTCGGCCAACCCGAGCGCGATCCGCACGGCTGCCTGTTCGGCGCCTCCGGGGTCAAGTTCGGTGATGCAAAAAGTCAGTTTCATCAAACCTGCCGACGGAAGTCTGAGTGCCTGCCCTCGAAATCAGTCGTTCGCTACCATCTGCCCATGAGTGATTTGAACGAAATCGCGGCTTACGACTATGAATTGCCGCCCGATCGTATCGCAGCGACTCCCGCCGCGCGTCGGGATTCTGCGCGGATGCAGGTGGTCAATCGATCGAGTGGAGAGTTCGAACATCGATCGATCGGTGATCTTCCCCGCTACTTGTGCCCGAACGACGTACTTGTCTTCAACGACACCCGCGTCATTCGGGCCCGATTGTATGGGACTCGCGCGGCGACGGGCGGCAAATGGGAGGGCCTTTTCTTAAGGAGCCGTGATGCCGGGGTTGCGGAGATTCTCAGCCAAACTCGCGGTAAATTAAATCCCGGCGAATGGATCGAAGTCACTCCCCCGCACAAGCGACCTGACGAGCAAGACGGGTCTGCGCTGAAACTGGAACTGCTAGAACGTGCCGAGGACGGCAAGTGGATCGTCGCATTTGTAGTCAATGGTGAGAGGATTTCCGACTCCGATGAAGTCTTTGGGGTTCTGGACCGCTTCGGATCAGTGCCTCTTCCGCCGTACATTCGCGACGGACATGCCTCAGCCGAGGACACCGAACGCTATCAAACCGTTTATGCTCGGCAGCCGGGATCGGTCGCGGCGCCGACAGCGGGGCTTCACTTCACGCCAGAATTACTTTCCCGCTGCCAGCAAGCGGGGGCGACCCTCCAGTATGTCACACTGCACGTGGGGGTCGGAACCTTCCGTCCGATTGCCTGTGACAATTTAAACGACCACAACATGCACTCCGAGTGGTGCGTGCTCAGCAAAGAAACCGCGGAATCCATTAATGCTTGTCGCAGTCGAGGGGGGCGCGTGTTTGCGGTCGGCACGACTTCCGTGCGGACGCTCGAATCGGCCTCGGCGTCAGGTGAATTGAGTTCCTTCGCTGGCGAGACAGACCTCTTTATTCGGCCCGGTCATCAGTTTCACGCCGTCGACGCGTTGCTGACGAATTTTCATTTACCGAAATCGTCGCTGCTGGTTCTCGTGAGCACGCTCGCCGGGCATGAGAGAATCATGCGGGCTTATGAGGAAGCGATCAGGGAGGGCTATCGCTTCTATAGTTACGGAGATGCGATGCTGATCATATAGCGGACGAAATCTTGTGCTGAGTTAAGATCGAAGGCAGGTGGCGGGACGAATCTGCCGAAGCGATAAAAATTTCTGCCAAAATTAATCAGCAGAGTCGCTCAAGTGAAATAGTCGCTTCAGTGCTTCCATTAAGCCCGTGGGCGGACCGACGCGGGCCTCGGCTTTAAGAGCCTCAAGTGGCGGGTGCAACAATTTATTGACGATGCGTTCAATCGTCCTCTCAATCGCCGCCTGATCTTCCTCTCCCAGATGAGAAAGTTTCGACAGGAGCAAGTCGACCTCCTGCTGCCTTATATCATGCCACTGTTCACGCAGGCGTTTAACGACCGGTCCGGTCGCACGGTGGTACACCTCGTGCATAAATTGTTCGGTCTCGGCCTCGATAATCCGGTGTGCCTTCTCAATTTCTTTATGCCGTAGCCTGCGGTTGCGATCACAAGTGGCTTTTAAGTCGTCGACATCGTAGAGGAAGACGTTATCGTCGATCGCGGCGATACGCGGATCAAAATCTCGAGGTGTCCCGAGATCGAGTATGAACATCGTTCGACGGTCGGATGATGCTCGGAGACGGGCGAATCGCTCATAGTCGATGATCGCGTAATCGGCACCGGTCGCGCTGACGATGATGTCCGCAGTTTGCAGGCACTCATCAAGCTCTTCGTAGGGCCGGACCTTCCCTCCGACACTTTGAGCCAGAGCGCTTCCACGGTCGAGGCTGCGATTCACGACGGTCACCTCGCGGGCACCTTCATCATTGAGGTAGCGGACCGTCTCCTCAGCCATCTCGCCGGCCCCGATGACAAGGATGCGTTTATCATCGAATCGCGAAAATATATTTCGGCCGAATTCGCCGACCGCGACACTGGCGATTGAGACTCGTCCCTCGGCCAACCGGGTTTCGGTTCGCACCCGCGCCGAAACGCGAAAGGCCATTTGGAACAAGGTGTGTGTTAACGGCCCGCAGGCTTCAAAATGAAAGGCTCGTTCGTAAGCCTGTTTGACTTGGTTAATGATCTGAGGTTCGCCCAGAACCATGCTGTCTAAACTGCACGCGACTTCAAACAGATGCCTCACCGCTTGCGGCCCGCGATGTTCCAATAAGTCATCCGCGAACTCTTTGACGGGGATTTGATGAAAATCGGAGAGAAATTCTGCCACGTCCGACTGCCGCGGCGTTTGCCGTCCGTCCGGTTCGGCTGAATAGACTTCGACTCGATTGCATGTCGACAGGACCACCATTTCCGAGCCTGGAAATCGCGAAAGAAGTGCTTCGTAGGCGCGCTGAAATTGATCCTCGGTCGAGAGCGTGAGCCGCTCTCGGACTTCGAGATCTGCCGACTGATGATTACAATAAACGACGTTGAAGTTCATTTCGCCGAGCGAAGGTGATTTGGCCGGGACGTTCTGCCGCTCCACGAAGCGGATTTTTCCGAGTCTTGGTCGGGTTAATTGTGCCAACTGTTTAAAGAAAGCCCGCCGGACAAAATCTGCAGTCCGAGCAGGGTGACGAGCATCAGGGTAAACGCGAGCAGGGTACGAAATGCGATCGTCCGACCGCTGGCTGTCTCTGAGCGGAGGATCCACCCCAACAGACCCGCAAGCACGAGCCAGACCAGCGAACTGGCCACGACAATCGGATCGAGAAACGTCAGATTCTCTCCGTCATAATCGGCGACGGCTCCCAAAACATAACCCGCTGCCAAGCCGAGTGTGAGCAACGGCACGGAAACGAGCACCGACCATCGATTCCAGCGGGCCAGACGTTCGAGGCTGAACAGGTTGATTCGACCCGTGGGAGCCTGTTTGTGCTTCAGCCTGCGATGCTGGAACAGATACATCAGGCTAAAGACCGAGCCGATCACAACCCCGGCGATTCCGAGCATCAACAGCGACACGTGCAGCATCACCCAGCGTCGGGTGACGACGTGGTCCACTTCATCGGCGGACGCGATAAGTACCGAAGGTTCGCCACTGAGTAGTAGTGCAGATCCGACAAGTGCCAGCACGGCCGGCAGCAGGAACAATCCTGATGCCACCTTTTGATCCAAGGCCGCAATGAGGAGCGCAAACGCGCTGACCGTCCAAGCGAGCATGAGCAGCCAGTCCTGAGTTGAACTCAGCAGCGGGGGCAGCTCTGAACTCTGGCTGACGTTGTAAAGGTAGAGCGAATGGGCCAGCAGGCCGGCTGCCGTAAAGCCGATCGCGATGACCCGCAGGATCGCGTGCGACTTGGCAAGCCGCGTCGCTTCGAACGCGAACGCAACCGCGTAGCTGGCGACGAAGCAAAAGATTGTGACTTGCAACATAACGGTCCCGCGGAACTTGTGTCCCGCGATTATACCGTCAGGGCCGGGTCGAAGCAGCCGTCGGTTTTCGCTTCAATTCCCGGGGCTGCCGTCTTTCCCCCTGTTTGGAGCGAATTCTGTTTGGAGCGAATTCTGTTTGCAGCGAATTCAGCCAGTCTCGTCGAGTTGATACTCGTCGATCTTCTTGTGGAGCGTGTTCCGGTTGATGCCAAGCTTTGTCGCCGCTTTGGTCTGCACGCCGTGGCAGCTTCGCAAGACATTGGCGATCAGTTCTTTCTCCACGTAGGAGACGACGGCATCGTGCAGCGCTCCATCGTGCCCGACTTCCTCAATCCTTTGGGCGACGAAGTCTCGGCAGAGGTCTTCCAGTTCCGACCCCTGCGGCCGCTTCCGGCGGGCGGGCGCGACACCGCGAACGTGGGGAGGAAGCAAATCGACCGTAATTCGATTCCCGTCGCCCAGCACGATCGCGCGTTCGATGTAATTTTGTAGTTCCCGCACGTTACCGGGCCATGCGTAACTCTTGAGATAGGAGTAGGCCTCGTCGTCGATCGCGGGGACGGGACGACGGTTTTGGCTGGCGTAAATCTTTGCAAAATGCCGGCTCAACTCAGGAACGTCGTCGCTGCGTTCGCGTAAAGGCGGAAGGTCGATCGGAATCACATTCAGACGATAGTAAAGGTCTTCTCGAAACCGCCCTTCGTCGATTTCATCGAGAAGATCGCGGTTCGTCGCAGCTACGATCCGACAATCGACCTGAATTGTCTTCGTGTCGCCCACACGTTCGAACTCATGCTCTTGGAGAATTCGCAGCAGCTTGACTTGCAGTTGGTGGCTGACCGAATTGATCTCGTCGAGAAAGATCGTTCCCCCGTGGGCGGCTTCGAAACGCCCGGTGCGGTTTTCGTTAGCGCTCGTGAACGCACCCTTCACATGCCCGAAGAGCTCACTTTCGAGCAAACTTTCAGCCAACGCCCCGCAGTTGACCCGTATGAATGGACCACTGGCTCGGTGGCTGAGACGATGGACTGCTCGGGCGATCAGTTCTTTGCCCGTCCCCGTTTCGCCGGTCAGCAGGACCGTCGCGGATGAGCCGGCGACTTGCCGCGTCAACGCGTAAACCTCTCGCATTTGCGAGCTCGTGCCGAACATGCCCTCAAACGAAGCGCTGTCTTGCTCGATCGGGGCATGCAGGCTCATGGGGCGGGCGACGGTTTACTTCGAAGCAGGTAATTCCACCGAGATTGTAGTCGATTGGAAGCTCGATTGTTAAGCGTTGCGTCGAAAAAATGTGCGATTCGCACGGCTTCGGATTTGATCTCGCTGATCACACGAGTTGAGATTCGCGTTTATGTCAAGAGGCTGGGCGGATTGCTTAAAGATTGTGCATGTCGGACTACTGCGTAGGCGGCGATGCGTGGGGCGGTCTGCGGCGGCTGAAGATGCATCGAAATGCGCATGAGAAGCGGTAAACTCTTGCTTCGCAGCACGTCCAATTCGCCCGAGCCGATCTTGTCGACCGGATTGGACAGTCGCAGGCACTATGCGAGGCGATGCGCGACCACGACTCTCGACCTGAGACTTACGCCGGTCGGCGCCGTAGATCGTGGCGGAAAATCCCTTACGGACCTTGGGGGAGCAGCGGCTGCCCCAGAAGCTGCTCGAGTTGCTCGGAGTTCGAATCGAGATCGCGATTCTCCAACCCGAGAATCGGAGCGAGGATTGTGCCGACCTCTCGTGAGGGCGGGTTCTTGATCAAATCCTTGAGGGCTTTTTCACGGACACCTTCCACAAGAACCCCGAACCTCTTGATGTGTTCGACCAGGCTTCGTGAAATATCCTCGTCGACCTCCGGGACTTGCTGGGAACTGAGCGCATCGACCAGTGCCCCCTGAGCGGACGGCGTGGGGACCGCGGCCAGGGCGAACGCCGCATTCGGAGCGAGCTTCACATCGGGTAGGGCCTCGCGGAGTCCGGGTTCGGCTCTTTGCAGCGGGTAGGCGTTCTGACGACCGGTCAGTGCAATCCTCGCGAGCCAGAACGCGGCAGCGTCTCGAAATTCCGCCCGCTCCTCGGGTGAGGCCGGCTCTTCCTGAAGTTCGCGGGCAACCGGGCGAAGTTGTCGCAAAAATGCACCGGCAACGTCGGTGTACGTCAGATACTCTGCCCGCTCTTCACGCGAGGTGATGGCTTCCACCCGATTTCGCAACTCGCCGGGGCCGTAAACAATGATCGGCATGGCCTTCGTTCGGCTGTCGGCTCGAAACGCAGCCAACATCGTTCGAAGCGTCGGGCGGCTGACATTTAAATTAAGAAGCGTTATGTCACCGCTGCTCTGTTCAGCCGCGGCAGTGAAGCCGCCATTACCCGTACTTCGGACGATCGTCATATAGCCCATCCCGTTGAGCATGCCGGCAACGGTCGCGGCGCGACTGGGATTTGGATCGACGATGACCGCTGTCTTCTCTTCCGTCCTCAACTGTCGACCGAGAATGTCGACGACGCGATGCGCTTCGGGATGCGGCTCATCAAGGTCCATCTTCAGGATCGCGATGGCAGTCCCGAGTCGGACACGCGTCGAGGACGAATCGAGGGCGGCCAGTAGTGATCGCCCGACGGTCGTATCGAGGTCGGAAGCCCGCGTATTTCGCGAAAGCACACTCAGCGCGCCGGTCGCTGCGTAAGCGTCTCCAAACTTTAGGGCCAGGTCGAGCGCTTCGGCGTTCAGTTGCGGACCAACGCTCAGCGCGATGTCGAAGACCGTTCCCGGTCCAGTGGGCATCGGTTTGCCCAAGCCCGTATCACGTCCCTTCAATGAAAACGACGTGGCGAGGAAGACGACCATGGCTTGCCGTGACTCCGGCGTCAGGCGGAAGGCTTCCTCAGCAAAGCGGACGGCATCGTAAGAGGCGGCCCGTGCCGGTGACATCGCGACTGCACCGACGCCGCGAGCAGTATCGCTCCAGACCCACACGATCGAGTCTTCAGCGCCGCTTTTTGCACGTCCTGCCTGCTCAAATCTTTGCAATGCCGCGTCGATCAGCAATCGCGATGCGTCGGCTGCCGAACGAGGTACCACGCCATCTTTGCCAACGATATCGCTGATTGCCGCCCGGGCATTGATTTTGAGGCCGGGAGCACGCTCCGGCGTGAACGCGATCATCGAAAGATAAGGAACGGATTTACTGCTTCCAATCCGACGAACGGCCTCGACGATTCTGCCGGCCGCATTCGGGTCGGTCGCAGTCAGCGCGGCATGGAGCGGACCGAGTGCCGGCTCGCCAATCCGGCCCAATATCTCCACCAAATCAGAGATGTCGTCGCCCGGTCGCGGATTCGCCAACCGAGCGACCAGCGCGGGCACAACTGTTTCGCGACCGGAAATCAGAATCTCACGTGCCGGCCCGGCAACCGAGGGATCTTTCTGGAGGTCGTCGATGAACGAGTTGATCCTCGCCGGGTCGCTTCCGCGCCGTCGGAACGCCTCGGTCACGCGGTCGGCAAGTCGCCCCCCATATGGGGCGAGGTCGCGGTTGTTCGCGAGTTTGGCGAAAACGGCCGGTCCGTTCTCGTCTCTGAGTTTCAGAAGGGTGTCATCGTCCGGATCAGCTTCAAGCAATTGCTGCAGATAAGCCTTGGCCAGTCTCGGGCGCCCAAGTCGCGTCATCAGGTCGACAGCGTCTAACAAGGCGGTCGGCGTCTCCGGTTCGGTCAGCAGCGGCGATTCTTCGAGTGCCTCACCGGACGGAAGCGGATCGGTATTCTGAGCCGACGCCATCGAACTGATCGAAGCGGGAAGCAGAAAGCTGAGGGCGAGAATCGTCAAGCGGGCCGAACGGCGCATGAACTGAGTCTTTCCGAACCCGGATGTCGTCTAAGGATGGGAAGCCGCACCGAGTGACTTCGATAGTCGCCCCGAACAGGCATCACGTCTTGGCCCTTGGCATCGTAAAGCGGGTTATCCGGGAAAGACAACGCAAAACTGCCAACCTTCCCCGCTTTACAACAGGGCGATGCAAGCAGTACCGGTTCGTTGCGCGCTACCAATTCGTTCGGAATCCGCTACGGGAACAATCGGCGTCCGCGTCGATGTCCTTCGCTGTGTCGTGGTTGCGAGGGCGGGACAAGGCAATTCGGTTGTCGGTCGTGACGGTCTTGCGGTCTCTGATGCCTTCGGGCATTCGGTCGCTCGCAACCGATCCTTCGGTGGCGGACCGGTGGCGGCGAACCTACGATGTCTCGCTGCGCTCATTCCATAGCCGTTGCGCGCTGTCGGGTATGATACCCTCGTCCGACGGACTACGACGCGTACTCAAATTTCACCGCTCTTTGCCGGCCTGTTCTCCCATGTCTGACAAACCGCTTCCCTTCTCCGTCGATGTGATTCGGCGAGCAGCCTCCGAGTTTGAAACGCCGTTTCACCTCTACGACGAGCGAGGTATTCGAGAGAATGCCCGTCGATTGAACTCTGCGTTCGCCTGGAATCCGGGCTTTCGGGAATACTTCGCCGTCAAAGCCACGCCCAACCCGCACATCGTGCAGATGCTAGCTGAAGAGGGGTGCGGGGCAGACTGCTCCAGCCTCGCCGAGTTAATTCTGAGTGAGCGGGTCGGCCTCGGCGGACGCGACATCATGTTCACGTCGAACAACACGCTCGCCGAGGATTACGCCAAGGCGGACGAACTCGGGGCGGTGATCAATCTCGATGACATCAGTCACCTGCCCTACCTCGCCGAAAATATCGGCATGCCTGAGACGTTGTGCTTCCGATACAACCCCGGACCGCTTCGCGAGGGGAACGTCATTATCGGCAAGCCGGAGGAAGCGAAGTACGGTTTCACGCGCGAACAACTCTTCGAAGGCTATCGCATCGCTCGCGACGGCGGCGTGAAGTACTTCGGCCTGCACGCGATGGTCGCCTCGAACGAATTGGACCCGAGCTTCTTCGTTGAGACGGCTCGGATGCTGTTCGAACTTGTGATTCAACTCGCCGAGTCGCACGACGTCAGGGTCAGCTTCGTCAATTTGGGCGGGGGCATCGGGATTCCCTACCGTCCGGAGCAGACCGCGGTTGATTACGAAGTCATTGGTGACGGTGTTCGGCAGGCCTACGACGAAATGATCGTACCGGTAGGACTCGATCCGCTTGACGTCCTCACTGAGAACGGTCGCTGCATGACCGGCCCGTACGGCGTCCTCGTCTCGAAGGTCGTCCACGCGAAAGATATCTACAAGAAGTACGTGGGCGTCGATGCCTGCATGGCCAACCTGATGCGGCCCGGCATGTATGGGGCCTATCACCATGTGAGCGTACTCGGCAAGGAAGACGCCGCGCCCATCGGAGAGTTTGACGTTGTAGGGTCGCTGTGCGAGAACAACGACAAGTTCGCGATCGACCGTCCGCTGCCTGCAACCGAGCGCGGCGACATCGTGGTAATTCACGACGCCGGGGCCCACGGGCACAGCATGGGCTTTCAGTACAACGGCAAGCTCCGCTCGGCCGAGATACTCGTCCGCGAGGACGGTTCTCTTCAAGAGATTCGTCGGGCCGAGACCCTCGACGACTATTTCTCCACACTCGACTTCAGCGGCGTCGGCACAGCCGCGGTCGGCCAATAGACGTCCCCGTGCGTATTAAGCCGCGATTCGCTGCGGGAATGGTTTAGAGTTTAGAGATGAGAGGTCAGGGAAGAAGTCTGCGGGTGGGCCACTCACCTCTAACCTCTCACCCGCGAGCGCAGCTCGCAAGTTCGAGCTCCCGGCACGTTTTGATGATTGTGACCGTTCTCTTACGATGGCACGTTCAACAATTTAAGGATTCTGACACGCTGGGAGTGCTCGCCCATGTCTTCTGATAGCAAATCAACTTCACTCGCCCCTCCGACCGCCCCGGAAACGGACATCCGCCGCGTCGCATTGTTGTTTTCTGGGGGGCCGGCTCCCGGTGCGAATGCCGTGATCTCCACCGCGGCGAACGCCTTCCTCCGCAGCGGGGTCGATGCGATCGGCATCAAGCACGGCTATTCGCAGTTGATGGAATTCGGCCCCGACAATCCGATGCAGGAGGGCCGCGACTATATGCGGTTCGACCTGCCGGGACTCGAAGGCGCCCGCATCACCGGCGGAATCATGATCGGTACCGCGCGGGCCAATCCGGGGAAGCAGATCAGCGATCCGGCGCACCTTCAGGACGCCGAGCGCACCGCCCCGATGAAGACCGTCTATGAGGCGCTGTGTTCGTTGGAGGTCGACGCTCTCGTCTCGATTGGCGGCGACGATACGCTGAAGACCGCCAACAAATTTGCGATGTTCCAAGAGCACCTGCCCGCGGGCAGCAAGCCGATCAAAGTCGTTCACGTTCCCAAGACGATCGACAACGATTACGCCGGGATCGATTTCACGTTCGGTTACTTCACCGCCGTCGAAGTCCTCGCCGACGAAATTCGCAACCTCGCCGAAGACGCTGCTTCGGATCGCAGTTACTTTCTCGTCGAGACAATGGGTCGCAGCGCAGGTTGGCTCGCCTATGGGGCGGCGATCGCGGGCGGGGCGAGTCTTGTCATTAGCGTGGAGGACATCGTCGGAGACTACGAGACCACCGAAACCGTCGACGAGAACGGCGAATCTCGTCAACGAAAGATCATGGATATCGACGCCGTCGTGCAGCGAATAGTAGCCACGATGATGGCCCGGCAGAAAGAGGACGGCAAAGAGTACGGCGTGATCTGTGTGGCGGAGGGTCTGGCCGAGTTGCTCTCAGCCGACTCTCTGAAAGACGTCCCCCGTGACGCCCACGGGCACATCTCGATCAGCCAGATCAACCTCTCACGCATTCTCTCCGAACGTGTCGAAGAGGCGTACCGCGAAGCGACCGGCATCAAAAAACGTGTGAAACCGCTGCAACTCGGATATGAAAGCCGATGCTCTCCGCCGCACGCTTTCGACGTCATGCTTGGCAGCCAACTCGGCGTCGGAGCCTACCGCGCACTAGTTGAAGAACGGCGAACGAGCGTGATGGTCTCCGTCGCTGGTCAGCTCGATCTCCACTACGTGCCGTTTGCGGAATTGGTCGATCCGAAGACACTTGTCACCGTCGTCCGGTTCATCAAGACCGACTGCGACTTCCACAAGCTCGCCCGTTTCCTCGAATCTCACAATGCGGCCGATAATGTTCCAGAAGATGTGCTTTCGAATCGGTGATCGGCAACGCCCTTCGATTAGTCGAAGCGACTGCGTACATCCTTAAGATTCATTACGATCAACGCCCATATCCCGAACGGCAGCGATAGGCCCAACAGCGGCCCGCAAACCGGGATGCAGGCAAGAATAGCACCGGTCATCGCCCAACCCCGTGAAAAGTGTCGGTGCAGATTGTAAGCGCCAGCGGCGACGACAAGGCCCCCGCCGATCCACACGAACGAGGAGATCGCCATGCCCAGGTATATGTACATTTGCAGTGTTTGCGGATCGATGTTCGGATTCCGCGGGCGTGGAGGCGGTCCGGCAAGTGAGCCCACAAGCCCCCACGCTTGAAAGAAGATTGAGGCGAAGGCACACAGGTAAAGGAAGATCGCAGGCACGAGCGTGTCGATCGCGACACCGCCGTCGTATTCCTGACGACGTTTCTTCTTTCGCTTTTTCGGACTGGCCGATTTCCGGCGAGTCGGCCGAGCCGCCGGTCCCGATTCGATATCACTGAAGTCCTCGCTGAAATCTTCGGCCCAAGGGTCTGATTCTGGGACCGTGACCGGCTTTTCGCACTTCTTGCAACGGAACTTCTTCCCCGCTTTGTCGTCGCCAAACTTGTAAGGACGCCCGCAGTGCGGGCAGGTCATCTCAATTGCCATTTTGATCGTGAAAGTTGAGCAGTGATGTGATTTCAGCAGTGATGAACTGTCAGAAGACATTAAGCGGATCTGAGGTATTCGAGCAATGACCGCAAGATTTGTCCAGCATTGTCGCAAAGTTCATGACAGTCGCTGATCTGCTCTACGTTTTGCTGAAATAGCCCGTCCCCAATCTCATGGCCGCAGTTCTCTGCCAATGAGGCGACACTCCCCGGCGTTGCCTCCAAGTGGAACTGGAGACCGATCACGCGTCGGCCGTACTGAAACGCTTGATTCGGACAGACATCGGTCTCCGCAAGTCGTATCGCACCGTCCGGCAGATCGAATGTCTCGCCGTGCCAATGTAAGGGGGTAAACGTCTCCGGAAATCCGGCAAACGCTTCCGGCTTGGTCGACTCAACCCGCCGCACGGCAAACCATCCGATCTCTTTTTCTGATGCTTTGTAGATCGATGCACCGAGCGCTTTTGCAATGAATTGCGCCCCCAGGCAGACGCCGAACACAATTTTGTCGGCCTCGATCGCCGCCTGAATCAACGTGGTTTCCGGGGTGATCCAGTCGTGCTCCGCTTCGTCGTTGACACTCATCGGCCCGCCCATCACCACGAGCATGTCGAACTCGTCAAGTGCCGGCAGCGGGTCGCCGCGGTAGACGTGACTGACGGCAACCGTCGCCCCGCGCTCCAGCGCCCAATCCGCAATCGCCGCCGGGCCTTCAAACGGGACGTGCTGGAGTACATGGATTCTCTGCATGATGCTCTCCTCGTAATGGAACGACCGCCGCGGGCTGACAACGCAAGGCGGACTCCTTATAAGCGCATTATGTTTGACACGATCATACCATCGTTATTGGCCGACCTGACATCGAACGGTGATGCGTACGGAAGCTGGGCGAAACCCAGTTTCGTGCATCCGCTGGCGGAGTGGGCGGCGGCAATCGTCGAAACCGTCGGCCTGACGTTGCTCGTCGTTCTTTCATTCCACGCCCTATTGCGTGGCATTTGGCGAGCCGCCACGACAAAGGACTCCCGCCTCGTCTTCCGGGAGACCAGAAGTCGGCTGATCCGCGGCATTCTGCTCGGGCTCGAGCTACTCGTCGCCGCCGATATCATTCACACGGTCGCCGTCGAACTCAGCTTCACCAGCGTCGGCGTCCTCGCGATCATCGTGGCGATCCGAACGTTTCTCAGCTTCACCCTTGAAGTCGAAATGACCGGCAAATGGCCGTGGCAGCAGGAAGACGGCGAGGAGGCGTGACTGACGCTTTGAGATATGCCGGGTGGCGGGGCTGAACCGAAGGGCCAGCCCCGGAGGGTAGAGTTTCGATCCTATCAGCGATCGAATCGACGGAAGTGGCGTCGTCTACGAATCGTTTTTACACTTTTGACCATGCAGTCGCGTCGCACGCTTAATTTTCCGGGCCACGCGCACGAGTTGACGTTCTCGTGCTATCGCGGCTATCCGTTTCTCACGAAGAACCGCACACGCGACTGGCTCCGCGAGTCGATCGACGCCGCTCGCAAGCGGTGGGAGTTTGACCTTTGGGCGTTCGTTGTGATGCCGGAGCACGTGCATCTTATGGTCCATCCTCGTCGCCAGGACCATGACGTGACTGTGATGCGAAAGGCCATCAAAGAGCCAGTTGCCAAAAAGGCCGTGGCCTACCTTACAGAAAATAGTCCGGAATGGCTTGAGCGAATTAGCGTTCGCTCAGGTGCACAAGTTCGCCGTCGCTTCTGGCAGAAGGGTGCCGGGTACGATCGCAATGTCTACGAACCGAAGACGCTGTCAACGATGATCGACTATATTCACGAAAACCCGGTTCGGCGCGGACTCTGTCGGCGAGCGATCGATTGGGAATGGTCGAGCGCCGCTCAACTGATCGGCTCTGGAACAGCGCCGATTCTGGTCGATCCAATCCCTCCCGAGTGGCTCTATGGTGTCCCGTAGGCGGGGCGAGTGATCGGCATCGCACTTACGGGGCTGGCCCTTCGGTTCAGCCCCGCCACCCAAGCCGTCAAAAACTAACTGCTCTTCGACAGCAATTCCGCGATCTGCACCGCGTTCGTTGCCGCTCCCTTGCGGAGATTATCGCTGACGCACCAGAACGAGAGGCCATTGGGGTGCGAGATGTCACGGCGGATGCGGCCGATGTAGACGCCGTCGCGGTCGGTGCAGGTCGCGGGCATCGGATAGAGATCGGTCGACAGGTCGTCCATGACTTCGAGCCCCGGGAAATTCGAGAACAGTTCCCGCGCTTCCTCGGGCGAGACAGGCCGCTCCGTCTCAACGGTAATCGTCTCGCTGTGGCAGTTGGCGACGGGGATGCGGACGCAGGTCGCGTTGATCTGCAGCGACTCGTCGCCGAGGATCTTCCGCGTTTCGCGGACCATCTTCAGTTCTTCGCTGGTGTAGCCATCATCCTTGAAAGAGCCAATCTGTGGGATCGCATTGAAGGCGATCGGAAACGCAAACGCTTCGTAGGTATAAGCCTGTCCGGCGAGATGAGCCCGGCTTCCCTCTTCGAGATCGGCCGTTCCCTGCAGCCCCGCTCCGCTGACGGCCTGATAGGTGCTCACGATCACGCGGGTCACCTTGGCCGCATCGTGCAGCGGCTTGAGGGCGAGGACCATTTGCGTGGTTGAACAGTTCGGGCTGGCGATGATGCCTTTTGCGTCGAGCGCCGCCTGCGGATTGATCTCCGGCACGACCAGCGCGACATCGGGATTCATCCGCCAATAGCCCGACTCATCAATGACACGCGAGCCGGCCTCGATCGCGTGCGGCAGGTACTCGGCGGCAATATCGTCTGGGGTCGAGGCGATAACCAGTTCGTCGGGGGCGAACGCATCGTGGGTGAGCTCTTCGATCGTGTGAGGCTCGCCGCGAAATTCGATCGTCTTGCCCGCACTTCGCTTCGAGGCGAGAAATCGGAACTTCTCCGCCTGAAATCGGCGTTCTTCCAGAAGGCGGATAATGATGCGGCCGACGGCCCCGGTAGCACCAACGACGGTCACTGTCTTGATCACAACGAACTCCAGAAATTCACAAGCCTAAGGCGAAAACCGCTACGTGCTGACATATCCCCGCCTGGTGTGGCCCGGACAGCGTCCGGGTCGCGGAGCGACAAGAGCATTCAGCTTCAAATATGCCGACGGAACATGCCTGAAAAGCCGTTCGAGATCGGTAGCTAAATCCTCTTGCGGCTTCGCCGCCCGGACGCTGTCCGGGCCACTCCTCTACAGACGGTATGCGCAACTGGTAGGGCAGATAAAGTTGGGTATCACGCTCAAATAACCGAACGGCACGGTATATCCGCCCGGACGCCGAGTCTCAATGATCGGTTCGGAGCCAAGCTGTCGCAATCGGGCTGCTACAGACGACGGGCCGCAGGCGATATACTGCACGCCTTACGAGCTAAATACGACGGTCGCACGGTCTGACGGACCGGAGCGGCCTACAAACGGCGGGAGCCGAATCGATGCGAGTACTGGTGGTGGGACAGGGCGGTCGGGAACATGTTCTCGCGTGGAAAATTGCGCAATCGCCGAAAGTCGAACAGGTCTACTGCGCGCCGGGCAATGCTGGGACGGCTGCCGATGTTCAGAATGTCGATATCGCGGCTGACAACGTCCGCGAACTGATCGCGTTCGCCACTTCAGAAAAGTTCGACCTGACCGTGATCGGGCCGGAAGTCCCGCTTGTCGCTGGATTGTCCGATGCGCTCGTCGACGCCGGGTTACGCGTGTTCGGTCCTTCCAAGGCCGCGGCAGAACTCGAAGGAAGCAAGGCGTTCGCCAAGCAGGTGATGCGGCAGGCCGGCGTGCCGACGGCCGATTTCAAAGTCTTCACGGAGGCTCGTGAAGCGTTTACCTATTTGGAGGAGCGCGAGGATGAGCCGATCGTCGTGAAGGCAGACGGTCTGGCCGCGGGCAAGGGAGTTATGGTCTGTTCCGGTCGGGACGAAGCACTCGCGGCGGTTCGTGAAATCGCGGTCGACCGGGCGTTCGGCGATGCCGGAGGGCGAATCGTCATAGAGGAAAAATTGGTCGGTCAGGAAGCGAGCATCCTCGCGATCATCGACGGAAAGTCGATCTTGCCGCTAGAGACCGCTCAAGACCATAAGCCTGCGTACGATGATGACGAAGGGCCGAATACCGGCGGGATGGGAGCTTACTCCCCCGCCCCAATCGTCACGCCGGAGATGATGGAACGCATTTATTCCAAAATTCTCATCCCGACCGTCCATGAAATGAAACGGCTCAAACGTCCGTTTAAGGGCGTGCTTTATGCCGGTTTAATTTTGACGAGTCAGGGGCCGAAAGTTCTCGAATACAATGTTCGCTTCGGTGACCCGGAGGCACAGCCGGTCTTGTCGCGGCTTAAGACCGATCTGATTGACGTACTTGTCGCTGCGGCCGACGGCAAATTGCATAACCTGCCCGACTTGACTTGGGACTCTCGCCCGGCCGTCTGTGTGGTGATGGCGTCCGAAGGTTACCCCGGCAAATACGAGAAAGGGCATCCCATCCGCGGACTTGCAGAAGCCGACGCGATGAAAGACGTGAAGGTCTTTCATGCGGGGACCAAGATTCGTGGTGATACGGTCGTTAACGACGGCGGCCGCGTTCTCGGCGTGACCGCTCTCGGAGACGACATTACCTCGGCAAAACTTCAGGCCTATTCCGCGGTTAAGAAAATTCGTTGGCAGGGCGCGTGGTGCCGCAAGGATATCTCAGATAAGGCGCGAGCCTAGCGGGTGGCTATTTGGTGGGCTAAGAGCGATCAATAATCGCCGCCCAATCTAGCATTCTAACTTTGCCTGCAGGCTCTTTCCTTGATTTGAATAACCGAAGATTGAGTAATACGTCCGAAAATCCCAATGGCTCATAATCAAAGCTACATCACGGCGACGGGTCGCTTTCTCCCGGGCGAGCCAGTGAAAAACGACGAAATTGAAGAGCGATTGGGCCTGATCGGCGGACGGCCTTCTCGCGCTCGGGATCGCGTGCTCAATCAGAATAAAATTATTGAGCGGTACTACGCTATTGATTCTGCCCAGCAAACGCAGATTAGTAATGCAGCAATGGCCGCCGAGGCAGTGCGGGCAGCACTGACTCATGGCCGCGTCGACTTTAATTCGATTGAACTTCTCGCGGCCGCGACATCGCAGGCCGACCTCCCGCTGCCTGGTTTCGCCAGCATGGTGCATGGCGAATTGGCAGCGAATGTTTGCGAGATTGCCTCTTTTGGCGGAATTTGTGCAAGCAGCGTGGCCGCACTGAGACATGCGTCGATGGCCGTCCGTGGCGGCGACGTAAAACAGGCTGTCATGGTTGCCAGCGAATTCGCCAGTCGGCTGATGAAGGCATCCCGGTTCGAAGCGCAGGGGTACGGAGCCGAAAAACGCTTGCCGTTCGAAACGGAATTTCTTCGGTGGATGCTCTCGGACGGTGCCGGTGCATTCTTAATTTCAAATCGGCCTCGCCCACGCGAACTCTCTTTGGCCATTGAGCACATCGAATTAAAGTCATACGCGCATCAATACCCGACTTGTATGTTTGTGGGAAGAAAGGCCAATCGAACGGAGCCGGTTCCCCAAAGTTGGCTCGATTATCCCTCTTACGAGGCGGCGTCTTCCGATGGAGCTATTAACTTGCAGCAAACGGTCGACCTGCTTCCCGATGTCGTTCGAATGTGTGTCTCAGGTGTGTTTGAGTTGGTCGAAGCCCAAAAGATTAAGCCCGACTCTATCGACTGGTGGTGCACTCATTATTCGTCACATATTTTTCGCGAGCAGGCGCTCGAGCTTTTCGAACGCGGCGGAATGCCCATTCCGGAAGACCGGATTTTCAGCAACCTCGCCACGGTGGGCAATATCGGTTCCGCGGCGTTCCCGGTAATGATCGACGGTCTTCTTCAAAGTGGCCAACTCAAGGCGGGGCAGCGGATACTGTGCATCGTGCCGGAGAGTGGGCGATTCAGCTTCGGGTATGTCGTTCTGAAAGTTATCGGGGAAGATGCCGGTGACGAGGCCGATAAGCGAGGGGATGCGGGCAAGAGCCGGAATCTTCATGCCAACGGAGTGCCGCCGGTACCCGATATTCAAACTTGCGGGAGCGAACTTGAGCACACACTAGTGCGGCAACTGGCTATTGTGTGGAACGATTTCCAAAATCGTCTCCGAGATGTGCCAATCGTCAGCAAAATTTATAATGGTGGGTTAACGATCGAGGAATACCGGGAACTGCTGTTTAATTTACGGCAACAGGTCATTGACGGATCGCGGTGGATTTCCCGCGCGGCCTCCAATGTTACGTCGGAGAACTTTCCGATTCGTTCGGCATTCATCGGGCATTCGAGCGATGAGCATCGCGATTTCGAAATGATCGAGCGAGATTACGTGTCGATCGGCGGCCAGCTTGAGACAATTCAGTCCGGTACGAAGAACATCGGAAGTGCTGCGCTATCGGAGTACATCCTCAGTCGAGCCAGCCGGGAAAACCCGTTCGATCTCGTGGGGGCGATGTTTATCATCGAAGGCTTGGGCCGAAGCGTCGCACGCGACTGGGGTGAGCGAATCCGTGATCAACTCGACCTCGATGAGTCCCAAGTTTCATTCTTGATGTATCACTCGGAAAGTGATGACATTCATTTTCAAAGGCTGGATGCGACGGTGCAGTCGGGAGTTCTTACACCGTCTTTGGTGGAAGAAATTGTAAAGGCAGCCAAGGTCGTCGCGCGTCTTTACGCGTTGCAGCTTGAAGAACTTGGCAACAGTTAAAACAGTCACGGGCTTCGGCCTGCGCTGCCGCTTGGCAGAGTAGCGCTCCGTCAGCATCATTCGCACGGTATTTAAGATGAACGAAAAATTGACAACGGTGACGCACGATCGAGGCTGCCCGAACGATGCGATCGGGCGACTCGAAAATGTTGATCACGATCCGAGTGATCCGAACCCGTGGGTCGCGCTTTACCTCGACACGAGCGTGCCATTCAACGAATGTGCCAAGGCGAGTATTCTTGTCGACGTGTCATCCCGGTCGCGGCAGTTCCTGTTTCCGCTCATTCGCCCGTTGTGCCGACTGACTATTTGCCTGCTTAAAGTTGTTAAGACGCTGATTCCCAATGCGGTGCATTCATCCTGGTTGTTGCACCATTCGATCTATCACGGACTTCGGATTTTCGTGTCGCCGTATGCGAATCACTTAATTATGCGGCACTTTCATATCGGATCGGAACTATTGGCATTCGTGGCGAATAATACGAAGGGCGTCGATATGGAGTTGAGTCCGCTCCGGCCTCGCGCGTTGAAGGATTTAGTGGCGGATGTGTTCCTTAAACACGACTTAAATATTTACAATTTCATTATCGAAATCAATCGACAACTCAATGAGAAAGAACTCGAGTTCGAAGCCCAGGAGGAACTCGACTATAGCTGCATTACCGATGGCGAGTTTCCCATTGAACCTTTGCCGAACGGCTGGCTGAACTTTCTCGACTTGGAGTCAGCCATCGAGATATACACGCCCGCATATCAGATGCTTCTAACCGATGCGGACTTTTGGCGCGCGAGCAATTCACTTCAGCTCGACGAGACGATATCTCTTTATGCGACGACGCTGATCGGTGACCACAGGTTTCTCGGCCTGGTCAACAACCGTCACCCGATTATCCCTGAGTCGACACTCGGGACCGGTCATCGACTGATGCTCCACGGCTTGTCGGCTGAGTGCCTGCACGCGTTCTTAGTGAAAAAGAAACGTGAACAGGCTCGCCAACAATCGGCCGCTCCGCAATTGGCAGAATGACCACTGTCCATAAAGACCACGGAGGAGAGTCGGCGGCGTTCAATGCGTCCGGGTCAAAGAATGGCTCGCCGTCAGTTTCGTGAAGTGGCGTTCCAGCTAATTCCGCTAAAACACCTTCTCGCCGTTCAGGCTGCGGTTAAGTCGACCGAGGGCTTCGCTTTCGATCTGGCGGACGCGTTCTCGGGTGAGGCCGAGGATTTCGCCAATCTCTTTAAGCGTACGGGGCTCGCTGTCGTCGAGGCCGAATCGCATTCTTAGAATCGATGCTTCGCGTTCGTCCATATGATCAAGCTGCTCGAAGACGTGCTTAATATTGTCAGAGTTAACGAGTTCGTCTTCGGGGCCTCTGGTGCGCTCGTCGGCGATCATTTCTCCGAGCGTCCAGCCTCCATCCTGCTGGTCTTGGCCGGGCGTTGAGTTATAAAGCTGAATCGCCTTCTTGACGATTTTCAGCTTCTTCTTCGGCAACTCCAGATACCGGGCGACTTCCTCCGGCGTCGGGGTGCGATTGTATTGATCCTGCAGGTGGGCCGTCGCTTTGCGCCACTTGCTGAGCAGTTCGACCATGTAGGCCGGAATGCGGATCGTTTTCGCGCTGTTGACTAGAGCGCGCTTGATCGATTGCTTGATCCAGTAGCTCGCGTAGGTCGAGAACCGCGTATTCATGTCGGGATCAAATCCCTCGACGGCGCGGAGCAAGCCGAGATTGCCTTCCTCGATGAGGTCCTGCAACTGCAGGCCTTTGCCGGTGTAGGCACGGGCAATGTTCACGACGAGCCGCAGGTTGGCGCGGACCATTCGATCGCGGGCGCTTTGGTCGCCCTCGGCGATGCGGTTCGCGAGGTCTTTCTCATCCTGCGCGGTGAGCAAGGCGGTTTCGTTGATCTCACGCAGGTAGGTCTCGAGCGGGTTTTGGACCGACGAAGGCTTGCGCGATTTGGTCATGGGCTTATCGATGCGATAGCTCGTCACGATGGATTCGACTCATTTTGAGGCGGGGCTGTAGATTCGGTCCGCCCGGCGAGAGAGCGGGTTCAGGCGACCGTTGCCCTTCGTATCGTCGAGATACGCTCAGAACCTGCACGCGCGAAGGGCAGGAACTTGGAAAGTCTGCGTCGAGCAGGAGGTCGGGGCGATCCGTCCTGATTAAGCGATGTTGACGGTTCTGCGGAAAATCTGACCTTTGTGACGGTAGGGCGATTCAGGCAGCGCAGAAAAGAAGCCGGCCCGTCATGACGGGCCGGCTCAGAGTTCAGCAAATTACTGTCAGAGAAGTCGCTCTCTGGGTAGCCGCACTCAGGACTTTTCTTCGTCCTCGGCTCCGTCATCTGAAGCTTCGTCAGCCGGGTCTTCCGCTACCTCTTCTGCTTCCGATTCTGCTGAGACCTCTTCCGACGTTTCGGTCTCGGCTTCCGCTTCGGCTTCTGCAGCGGGTTCTTCGGCGACCTCGGTTTCCTCTTCAGTTGAGGTCGCCTCGGCATCCACTGCTTCGGTCTCGACCTCTTCTTCAGTTTCAACCTGCGCTTCAGCCTCTACCTGTTCTTCGGTCGCAGTACCGCCGCCGCCCATGCTGAAGAGCGGTCCGCTGTCTCCACCGGTTCCGCCACGAAGCTCTTGCGAAGTCTTCGCGTCTCCGCCACCACCACCGCCGCCGGCGGCCGCAGTGAGTTCTTCGATTGGGGCGTCGAGGCGACGGCTCAATCCGATTTTCCGCTCTTCCGTATCCACGCGGAGAATCTTGACTTCGATCTCCTGACCGACTTCGACGACCTCTTCGGCGTTCTCGACCTTGTCTTCGGTCAGCTCAGAGACGTGCAGCAGACCTTCGAGTTCGGTCTCCAATTCGACGAAGACGCCGAAATTGGTGATCTTCGTGACCGTTCCCTTAACGATTGATCCGGCCGCGTAACGGGTCGGGATGTCGGTCGCCCAGGGATCACCTTCGAGCTGCTTGAGTCCGAGCGCGATCCGTCGACGTTCTTCGTCGACGCTGAGGATCTCACACTCGACTTCGTCGCCCTTCTTAAGCATCTCGTTGGCGTGCGAGAGCTTTCGCGTCCACGACATATCGGAGACGTGCAGCAGGCCGTCGACGCCTTCCTGCAATTCGACGAACGCACCGTAGTTGGTGAGGTTGCGGACGACGCCGGTCACCTTTTTGCCGACCGGGTAGTTGGCAGCGACCTCGTCCCACGGGTTCGGCTGGGTCTGCTTCATCCCCAGCGAAATTTCCTGCTTCTGGTTGTTGATTCCCAGAACGACGACCTCGACCTCGTCGCCGATGTTGACGAGTTCGGTCGGGTGGTTGATCCGCTTCGTCCACGACATCTCGCTGATGTGGACCAGACCTTCAATGCCGTCCTCCAGCTTCACGAAGGCACCGTAAGGCATGACGTTGACGACTTCGCCTTTGACCTTGGTCTCGACCGGGTACTTGGTCTCGACGTTGTCCCACGGGCTGGGGAACTTCTGCTTCAGGCCGAGTGCAATCTTCTCGTTCTCGTGATCGATATTGAGGATCACGACTTCGAGCTCTTCGTCGATCGAGACCATCTCGGTCGGATGACCAATGCGGCCCCAGCTCATGTCGGTGATGTGCAGCAGACCGTCGATTCCGCCGAGGTCCACGAATGCACCGAAGTCGGCGATATTCTTGACGACCCCTTTGACCTTGTCGCCTTCGTTGATCTTGGTGAGGAGCTTGTCCTTCATCTCCTTGCGGCGCTCTTCGATGAGCTTCCGCCGGCTGACCACGATGTTGCGACGGGACTCGTCGACTTTCAGAATCAGACATTCAATGTCTTTGCCTACCCACAGACCGATATCGGGCGGGCGGCGGATGTCGACCTGACTCGCCGGAAGAAAGACGTTGACCCCGATATCGACGAGCAGACCGCCTTTGATCTTGCGAAGGACTTCGCCGACGACGACATCGCCTTCGCCGTGCTTCGCGGTGACGGCTTCCCATTCGCGGATGCGATCGGCTTTCCGCTTCGAAAGTAAAATCAGGCCGTGGGTGTCGGCGACGTCTTCAAGCAGGACGTCGACCGTATCGCCCGGTTCAGGCTCCCCTTCCTCTTCGTCCCACTCGTCGAGTAGAACGATGCCTTCGCTCTTGTAGCCGATGTCGACGAGCACTTCGTCGCCGTTGATCCGCAAGACTTTGCCGGTGACGATTTCGTTAACGTCGACCGTCTCTTTGACATAGACCTCATCGGGGACTTCAAAGTCCTCGCCGAGGACTGCGACGAGGTCGTCGTCATTGATCTGAAATTCCCGAAACAGATTCCGATCTACCATTCCGTAGCACGTTGCTCCGAGTTCGTCCTCATAACGCTTCCGAGTCAGCGTTGACGAACTTCGAAGTCCAATAGAGAAGAGGCCAGCCCCGCGGACCGCGCGGTCCGTCTCCGACAATGGGCATCGCCGAGGGGCGGAGTATAGGCAAATGTGCGGTTATGTCTCCACCTCGGAGCGGGGTCGAAACACCTGTCACGTCAATTTTTCAACAAATTCCAACAAATCGTCGGCCATCGATCACGACCGGGGCCTTTACTGGCAGCCAATATAGGGAGGATTTCGTACCGGCGATGAGCAACGGCGGTCGAAACCTTTGCTCTGCGCCTTTGCGTCACGAAGGGGAGAATCCATTGCCGGCGGACCGATGAATGACCGGTTCAAGCGATTCAGCGGCCGCGATTGTGTTTTGAATCGTGTCAGTACTCGCCAGGACAGACACCGACAGTTCCGTGACGAGTTGTTCGCCCGGCGCAATCGACTTGAGCCGACCTTCCGCCCGTTCGAAGGACCGGTGGTTGGGGAAATCGGTTGCCGGTTCCAATCCGATGACGTATCCGTCTTCGACGGCGGCGGTATTCTTCCAAACCGCCCCGTGCGGCAAGACATCGGGATCGAACGCGACCTCAACCGCAAGGTCGCGATTTCGATTGGCGAGCACCATCGCGGCGTGGCCGGTCGGAAGTCGGGACGTGTTGAAATAGTACGCCTGCTCCGCGAAGCCCGACTCCGGCGGCCCGCACTTCGACCAATCTTCGATCCCCTCTGCCGCCCGCGGATCACGCGGCGCGACGGCGTCGGCCGATACGGCAATCACGGAGCCGTCTTCCAAGAACGGCGGCCCGACATTGATGTGATACAGCAACTCGACTTCGGCAGGGCGCGAGGCATCGTTCGTAATCACGTCGCGCACGTGAAACCGCGGCTCCTCGGCTGGGAGTCGGTATTCCACCTCGAGTGTCAGATTCGTACCAAATAGGCCGCATTCACGCACTTGCCCGGTGATCCCGACCGAACCGTCCGATTCATCAATAAACAAGGAAACGTTGTCGGCGGGGATGTTGGCGATCCGACCGTGCAACGTCAGCGGATTCTCCACCGGGGACCCTTCATCGTCATCTCCCGGCGGGCCGTTCCAACCGATGCCGCAGCGACACAGAAACTCGTTAAATCCCGTGAGCCAACCCAGTCCGTTTGAAGCCGAAAGGTCAACAAACGAAGGGTGAACCGGTCGTTGGACCGGCGATTGCCAGCCCAGCGGATACCCGAGCGCGGCACCGCCCAGCAGTCCCATTCCGCGCGTCGGGATAACAGATATCTCGATTGACGGATTCTTCAGCGTGACTAACTCGACACCCTCCGACACACCACCTGTCAGGGTCGTTCGGCTGATCGACGAAAGAGAATTGCCGACTTCCCAATGAACCGGCTCGGTCAATTCGTGCAGTGAGATGACTCTGCGAGACACGACGGGGGCTCCTGGAGATGAGTGCTACGGCGACCGACGTTCGAGACTGAAGGATCACGAGAGAAGACGATTACAAGACCGAAGACCGTTCGAATACGGCGAGACCATCAATGACCGGATCGAAAGTCCGGTTGATCGTTGGCGTCTGGTTCCCTCGAAAACGACTGATTCTCAGGGCAGCGCGGAAAATTGCCAGCGATTTTCCTATAGTCCGCGGGGAGATCTCTCAAGCGTAAAGGAGTGCGGCTCAATGTCCGCGGATGTGATGCTGCCCACCATTGACGGAACACCCTACACCGCCGATTGGTACCGCTCCGCCGAAGCGGCATTCGGGCGGCACGTTTGCTCTCAGCTTGGTTTCTATGCCGTTCCGAATGACTTCGTGCTTTCGGTCGTCATTCCTGTCTACAACGAGCAGGAAACCCTCCGAGAGATCGTCGATCGCGTTCGCGGTGTCCCGATTCCCAAAGAGATCGTCCTCGTCGACGATGGCAGCCGAGACCAAAGCGGCGAAATCATGCGGTCTTTGGAAATGGAGGGGGCTGACGACCCCAAGAATCGAATCCGAGCCGTCTTTCAAGAGAAAAATCAGGGTAAGGGAGCGGCGCTGCGACGGGGTCTAATGGAGGCGACCGGCGACGCAGTTATCATCCAAGATGCCGATCTCGAGTATAATCCCGATGAGTATCCGCGGCTTCTCGAGCCGATGATTCGCGGTGATGCAGATGTCGTCTATGGAAGCCGGTTCCTCGGCGACCGAGCCCATCGGGTGCTCTACTTTTGGCATTACCTCGGGAATAAATTTTTGACGCTGCTCTCCAACTGCTTTACCAACCTCAATCTGACCGACATGGAGACCTGCTACAAGTTGTTCCGGCGCGACGTCGTTGAAGCCATTCATCCGACGTTGCAGCAGAACCGGTTCGGTTTCGAGCCTGAGGTCACCGCAAAGATTGCGAGAAGGAATTTCCGAGTCTACGAAGTCTCGGTCAGCTACGCGGGACGGACGTATGAGGACGGCAAGAAGATCGGAATCCGCGACGGATTCAAGGCTCTGTGGTGCATTGTGCGGTACGGTCTAGCTGATTGACTTCAATACTGCGATTCGACTCACACTCCTGCCGCTCGACGAATCGTAGCCGACACCGAAGCAGACCGGCGGCATGGTCGATCTCTTCCTGAACTTAATCTCTTCCTGAATTGACTCACAAATTATGGCCGACCCTCGGAAGCCAAATTCTCAGCCGCCACCAAACTCCGACCAACCGTCCCCCGGCAAGCAGTCGAATGGCAAGCAGTCGGACGGCAAGTCGAAAGGCGGCACGCAACCGGAGGACGACGAGCCCCAGCGTTCGGGGGTCAGTACCGCCCTTGTGGTCGCCGCTTTTGTGGGGATCGCACTGCTGGCCCTGTTCGGACCTTGGGATCGAATTCCCGGCGAGGAAAAATCGTGGTCCGAGTTTCTGGCTCTCTACCGGTCGGGCGAAATCGCCAAGATCGATATTTACGGCAAACAGGTTGCTGCGGAACTCAAGCCTGAAAAGACATCGACCGCTGGCGACGAAGAACCCGAAGGGGAGAAGATTTACGCCACGGCTCCGAACGGGTTCGAGCAAACGGACCTGTTCGATAAAATGACAAACGACTCCGGCAAAGATGCGCCGGTCGTCACCGCTCATAACACGGAACTGAGCGTCGGCACGCAAGTGATGCTTTATCTGCTCGTGCCCTTTCTGATTTTCGGGTTCCTGATCTTCATGATGCGTCGGGCATCGGATCCCATGTCGGGTGGGGGGATGCTCGGCAATTTCGTGCGAAGTCCCGCCAAACGATTTCGAGGCTCCGAGACCGAAACGTCGTTTGACGACGTTGCCGGAATGGATCAGGCGAAAGCCGAACTGGAAGAGGTCGTCGACTTCTTAAAAAGTCCCGCGAAATTCCAACGCCTCGGCGCGACGATTCCCAAGGGCGTGCTGCTAATGGGGTCTCCCGGTACGGGGAAGACGCTGCTGGCGCGGGCGACCGCCGGGGAGGCGGGCGTGCCATTCTTCAGCATCAACGGGTCCGAGTTCATACAGATGTTTGTTGGCGTCGGGGCAAGCCGGGTCCGTGACATGTTCAAGACCGCGAAAGAAGCCGCACCCTGCATTCTGTTTATTGACGAAGTCGATGCGATCGGTCGCGAACGGGGGGCCGGTCTGGGGGGCGGGCATGACGAACGCGAGCAAACGCTCAACCAGATTCTCAGCGAAATGGACGGCTTTACGCCGTCCGAAACGGTGATCGTTATGGCGGCGACAAACCGCCCTGATATTCTCGATCCCGCCCTGCTCCGTCCCGGACGATTCGACCGGCACATCACCGTTGATAAACCGAACAAGAAGGGCCGTGAAGGCATTTTGAAAGTACATGTCCGCAAAGTGCCTCTCGCCGATACGGTCGATCTCGGATCCGTCGCGGCGAGTACGATCGGATTTTCAGGCGCCGAACTCCGCAATCTCGTGAACGAAGCGGCTCTGCTGGCCACCAGAAAAGAGAAGTCGGTCGTCGAGATGGACGACTTCGATGAGGCTCGTGACAAGGTGTTGATGGGGCCTCAGCGTGAAGACATCCTCGGCGATCACGAACGCCGAATGACCGCGTATCACGAAGCGGGGCACGCGTTGCTCGCCTGGCTGCTGCCGACGCTCGATCCCGTGTACAAGGTCACCATTGTACCTCGAGGTCGGTCACTCGGGCTCACGCAATTCATTCCCGAAGAAGAGCAATACAATATTGGAGAGCGGAAGCTGCACGATCAATTGACCATGATTTTAGGCGGGCGTGCAGCTGAGAAGCTGATTTTTGATGAGACCTCAGCTGGCGCTGAAGATGACATTCGCAAAGGAACGCAGTTGGCCCGGCGCATGGTCGCACGCTGGGGGATGAGCGATGTGATCGGCCCCGTCAGTTTTCGGCAGGGGGAGGAGCACCCATTTCTCGGCAAAGAGATGCAGCACTCCCGCGACTTCAGTGAGGACACCGCGCGGCAGGTCGATCAGGAAATCCAGCGGTTTATGATGGAAGCCTCCGAACGCGCGACGCAATTGCTCGACGAACACCATGCCAAACTTGATGCCGTAGCCGATGCGTTGCTGGAACACGAAAGCATCGGGAAACAGGAGATGATCAGTCTTCTGGGTGAGCGGGACGTCGCGAGGACGAACGGCAAGGTATAATTTGATGCTTACAGCCCGGACGCGGTCCCCGATATCGCGCCGGACCGTCGTGACAAGCACGTCGCATTGACGTTAAACGTAGGCATAGCCTACACTTCTGCCAAGTAGTTCGTGGTCCGCATAACGCCGGGACCCAAACAGCGCTCGAGCAGCGCTCCCCTCTTGTTTTTGAGATTGAATGTCTGATCACCCCAAGACGCCCGTGTCTGCGGACGCCCCTATTACCTTTGAAGAACTCGGGCTCGGCCCTGACTCTCTGAAAACGCTGGAAAAAATCGGTTTTGAAACCCCCAGCAAAATTCAGGCGGCGTTTATTCCGATCGCCCTGACCGGACGCGACTGCAGCGGCCAAGCACGCACAGGCACCGGAAAAACTGCTGCGTTCGCATTACCGATGCTCGAACGACTGGACCTTTCGAAAAAAGGCGTCCACGGCATCGTGCTCTCGCCGACACGCGAACTCAGCGAGCAGATCGCAAACGAATTCGAACGCCTGTCCGACGATCGCTGTAAAGCGGCGTGCATTGTCGGCGGCCGATCAATGGACCGACAAGTGAAAGCACTCAAGGCCGGGGCGCAGGTTGTGATCGGGACACCAGGCCGCGTTATTGATTTAATTGGCCGCGGACAACTCGACCTGTCGAAAGTCGAAGTCGCCGTGCTCGACGAAGCGGATCGAATGCTCGATATCGGGTTCCGCCCCGACATCGAAAAAATTCTTCGCAAATGCCCCAGCGATCGGCAGACGCTTCTACTCTCGGCGACGATGCCGAATGAAGTGGAAGGACTGGCAGCGAAGTTCATGAAGAACCCCGAGCGGATCGACATGTCTGAAGATGCGCTCGTCTCGACCGAGATGATCGAGCAATTCATCATCACCGTCGATCACGATCGGAAATTCGACACGCTCACCCGCGTGTTGCTTCAGGAGCGTCCGAAGCAGGTCATCGTCTTCACCCGAACGAAACGGGGCGCGGACACGCTCGGTGCGAAATTTATGCGGAAGCTCAAAGGCGTTGAACTGATCCATGGCGACCTGGCCCAGTCGAAGCGAGACCGCGTGCTGCGAGAGTTTCGAGCCGGCAGCGTGCGGATGTTGATTGCGACCGACGTTGTCGGACGCGGGATCGACATCAGCGGAGTCTCGCACATCATCAACTACGATATCCCGGAATTTTGCGATGACTACGTGCATCGCATCGGGCGGACGGGGCGACTTTCCTCCGCATCGAAGGGGCGCGCAATTACCTTCGTTTGCCGAGATCAGGGTGACCAGCTCACCAACATTGAAATGCGGGTCAACAAACTGCTCGAACAGTACGAAGTACGCGGCTTCGAACCGGTCCGGGCTCAGAAGAAGGCCGGGCACGTCGACGACAAGCAGTCGACCGAGTATTCCGGCGTGAAGTCATCAAAGTCCTCAGTGTATTCGCACGCTTAAATCGCGCAGCATCACTGACGAGATGAGCCCCACGATGCGAGGGTCAATTGAGGAAGTCCTCGATTGCTCCCGCCAATTCTTCCGGGGCATCCTCAAAGACGTAGTGCCCGACATCGTCGAGCAGAACGACTTTGGCGTCGGGAAACCGACGTTCGAATTCGTCTAGAAAATAGGGCGAGAAGCACCAGTCTTTCATGCCCCAGACCAAGAGTGTCGGCTTCGACTTGAGCCGCTCCAACCCCTGCTCGACGCCGACCAGCGTCCCGTAGCTGGGATGGTTCGGCTTCAGCGGGATATCTTCGACGAACTGTTGAATCGCCACTCGGTTCGACCACGAATCGTACGGGGCAAGATACCCCGCTTTGGCCGAGGAACTGAAGTCAGACTTTCGTTCGACCGCCATCGTCAACGCAGCTCGAGCGAATAAGTTCAAGCCGCGGACTCCAAGCGGGCCGACGACGGGCCACCGGCAAACCGCGATTCGAAAGGGAATCCGCTGCGAACGAAACGCCGCCGTATTCATTAATACCAGGCGCTCAAATCGATCGGGCAGTTCTCCCGCTGCTCCGCAGCCAATCGCCCCCCCCCAATCGTGAGCGACCAACGTCGCGCCGCGGAGGTCGAGGTGCTCGATCAATCGCTTCAGATTGTCGATGTGAAATCTGAGCGTATATGGGGCGTCCTGCGGTTTGTCCGATAATCCGCAGCCGATGTGGTCGATCGCGATCACTCGGTGCTTATCGCTGAAGCGCTTTACGATGCGGCGCCAGGCGAAGCTCCACGTCGGGTTGCCGTGTACGCAGAGGATCGGCTCGCCCTCCCCCTCATCGACGTAGTGCAATCGATGCCCGTCGATGTCGAGAAAATTCGATTCGAACGGGTATTCGTCGGCGAGTTTGTCGCGAGTCGGCTTCACGTCGCACCCCCATTCGAAACCACGTCAGCAACCGCCGCTGCGAGCCGCTCGACCTCTTCAAAGCTGTGGTCGGCTGTGAGGGACATCCGCAATCGATCGCTTGATCTCGGGACGGTGGGTTGTCGGATGGCGGGGACGAAGAACCCGCGATCTGCAAGTTGAGACGACGCTTCGACCACCCGTTTCGGGTCGCCGACGACCACCGGAACGATCGGAATCTCGGGATCGCCGAGTGTCTCGATCCCCACGTCGGCCAAGCAGGACCGCAGTCGCCTGCTCAATGTTCTGACATGCAACCTGCGGTTCGGTTCCGCGGCGATCACGTCGATCGCTGTGACGACCGCAGCGCAAACTGCCGGCGGCAATGCTGTGGAAAACATCTGTGTTCGGGCCGTATTCCAGATCAGGTCGGTCAGGTCGGTCTGCCCCACGACGAAACCACCGCACGCGCCGAGCGCTTTACTCATGGTTCCGATGCGGATGACCGAATCGTCATCAATCCCGCATGACTCCCATGAGCCGCGACCCGTCTCACCCAGAATCCCCGTCGCGTGCGCTTCGTCGATCAGAAGCGTTGCGTCATATCGCACGGCGAGTTCATGTAACTCACGAAGCGGTGCGACATCACCTTCCATGCTGAAAATTCCGTCGACCGCGATGAGCCGACCACTTTTCGACCGATCCAACTCCGTGGCTAACCGATCAAGACGATCCCGACGGAACACTCGAAGTCGAGCTCCCGAAAGCCGGCAACCGTCGATGATGCAGGCGTGATTGGTGCGCTCGCAAAAAACGGTGTCCGCGGCCCCCGCTAGAACCGCGATCGTTCCCAAATTCGCGGCGTATCCAGTCGGAAAAAGCACGGCCGATTGGGCGCCTTCGAACTCGGCCAACCGGCGTTCGAGCCGCTCGTGCCATTCGGTTCTGCCGCAGATCAACGCACTGGCGGTCGAACCGACACCGTGGGTCCGAACAGCTTCGATTGTGGCCTCGAGCACGTCCGGATGTTTCGACAGGCCGAGATAGTCGTTCGAGCCGAAATTCAGCAGCGTTCGCCCGTCGATTTCGATGGAGCAAACATCGATCGGACGAACAGTGCGGCGCTCACGACGCAGATTGGCCGCCGCTAGCGATTCAAGCCGTTCCGTCGGTGTTCGCCCGAGAGGAGTCGCTTCAGCCACATGCATCGTCACGTCAGCGAGATGGTTTGACCGTTGAGCCGCTCTGCGCCGTCAGAAGTCACGAGGATATTGTGCTCGATGCGCATCCCCCCGACACCTTCGACGTAGACTCCCGGCTCCAAAGTGACGACGTCACCTTCGAGTAGTTCGTCGACACTTTCGGGCACGAGGATCGGGGGTTCGGGGTGACCCATGCCGAGGCCATGTCCGGCATGATGGGCCAGCGGACCAACGCCCGCTTCTTCAAGCGGTTTCGAGACGGTCTGGTAAATGTCGGCGCACTTGGCTCCGACAGCGATCGCTTTCTCACCCGCCTCCAGACCGGCGACACAGGCATCGAAGAGCTCCTGTTGGCGCTGGGTTGGCTCACCCACGGCGTACGTATTCGTGAAGTCGCTGCGGTAACCGTCGAGCATCACCGAATAGTCGACAATGAACAGGTCGCCTTCTTTGATGACATACTCGGTCGGCAGTCCACCCGCTTTCGGCTCAGCAGCGTTTGTCGCGCGAAAGTCACCGTAGACGATAGCGGCTCGCCCCGCCTCGGCGATCGCGGCCGATTGAATCTCGCGGTACACGTCGAGCTCGGAGACGCCCGGTCGAATCACCTCGCGTGCTCTGGCGTGTCCGGCATCGCCCGCCGCCATGCATTTTCGCAAGAGTACGATTTCATCGTCGTGCTTTGATCGCCGCAGCGTCCGCAAGATCGGCCCGACTTCGACACCCTCCAGAACGTTCGCGCTCTCAAGTAAGGGCACAATGCCGGCGGGTAACCAAGTCGATTCAATGACGCCCGATCGAGCTGTCAACTCCGGCGCGATCGATTTGACGGCCTCAAACAAAGCGTAATCGCGATTGATGACCGAATGCTTGTGGTCGTACCAATAGGTCAGTTGCTCGCGATCGACGTACGGTTCCGCGGATGCCGAACGGAAAGCGAAGTTATCGGCAAGAAGCGTCGCTCGCCCTTCCCGTTCCAAGAGCAAAATCCCGCGCTCTCCGAATGAAAAGCTGAGCGGCTGCACCCAGAAATTTGCCAAGTAATTCAAATGCCGCGGGTCGGCGATCAGAGCCCACTCGGCTTCGTCGGGGACTTCGTCCCAGAATCGTTTTCGACGTTCGAGGCAGCCATCTTTTGTCAGCATAATCAACCCGCTGAGGCAGTGTTCATTACAAGAATCAGCCGCACGCTCATCGCAAATTCAACGACTTGATGCCGTTGCCGAGGCTAATGAATTCCTTCGGCGGCCAGCCAGCGTTCCGCATCAAGGGCCGCCATGCATCCTGTGCCGGCCGCGGTCACCGCTTGGCGATATTGGTCGTCGGCGACATCCCCGGCGGCGAAAACACCTTCAACGTTGGTGTTCGTGCGGAACGGTTTGGTCCACACGACGTAGCCACTCTCAGACAGATCGACGTGACCTTTTAAGAACTCGGTATTGGGAGTGTGCCCGATCGCTGTGAACATGCCGGTCGCGTCGAGTTCTTCCGTCTTGCCCTCCTCGACCGTGCTTGCCAATCGAACTCCCGTGACGCCTTTGTCATCACTGCCGAGGACTTCCTCGACTTCCGAGTTCCACTTCACCTCGATCTTCGGATTGTTGAGGGCTCGCTCGGCCATGATTTTGCTGGCGCGAAACTCTTCGCGTCGGTGGATGATATAGACCTTCGACGCGTACTTCGTGAGAAAGGTCGCTTCTTCCATCGCGCTGTCGCCGCCACCGACGACCACCAGTGGATTCTCACGAAAGCGTGGTAATGCCCCATCGCAGACGGCACAGGCTGAGACGCCGTTGTTCTTGAACTTGTTTTCAGACTCCAAACCGAGCCAGTTGGCCCGTGCCCCAGTCGCGATGATGACCGATTCGGCTTCGACCGTTTCTCCGCTGAGCGTTTTGAGCTTGAAGGGGCGTTCCGAGAAATCGACGTCAACGACATCGTCGGTCATGACCTTCGTGCCGAAATTCTTCGCCTGCTTCCGCATGAGATTCATCAACTGCGGACCGGTAACCGTCTCTTGATGATCGAGGACCGGCACCTGATCCAGCTCGGCCTTGTCGAGTGAGCTCGAGAGGTAACCGCTCAACTCGCCCGCGGGAAAACCGGGATAGTTCTCGACTTCGGTCGTCAAAGCGAGCTGTCCCAAGGGCAACGTGCCTTGCACGTAGTTTTCTTGGGTCTGAGCCCCTTCGATGCACAGCGGTTTCAACTGCGCGCGGGACGTATAAATCGCCGCGGCCCAACCGGCCGGACCCGATCCGATGATGACTACCCGTTCTGCCACGTGCCGCTCCGTATTTTGCGCCGTTGTCAGCTCATTCCAAAGTCTCTGAGGCACGATAGCGGGGGCTTGAAAGTCCGGCAACTGACCGCCCGGCCGCAGGCGCTTCTCTGCGTCGGCGAGAGTCAGACGTTTTCCGGCATGGCGCAAAAAAAGGCGTCTCGAGGAACATCCTCGAGACGCCATTCCCATCCCGCTCGGACGAATGCGGGCCAAACTCCGCCGAACGGTGCTTAACTACCATGCACAAGCAATGCCTAATCCGTTTTCAAATTTGTGCTTCTACCTAACATACAGTGCGACAGGTGTTTGCGCCGATCGGCGTCCGAGTGATCTCTGACGACATTGGGTGACCCTGCCGTAAGTGTGGCGTTTTTGATCAGGCAATTTTGCTCAAACGGCAATATTGCACGATACCGCGGCTTAGTTGACGAGTGCGGACAGGTCGCGAACATGTCTTAGCGGCAAGCCGTCCCTTCTGGCGAACGCGCTCCGCGATCCTGAATTGAGAACCCGCAATGCCCGAGAAGCCCGACAGTTCGTCATCTAAGAGTAGCGAAGCCCCATCGCGGCGGTCGCGAATGACGGTTCCAAAATTCCGAGAAGCCAAAGGTCGGCGAAAACTCGCCATGCTGACGGCCTACGATGAACCACTGGCCCGTTTGTTCGATTCCGGCGGCGTCGACGCGATTCTCGTCGGCGACACGCTCGGGATGGTCGTGCAGGGCAAGTCGACGACACTGCCGGTTACATTGGATGAGATCATTTACCACGCAGAGATCGTGGCTCGGGCGACGCGTCGGGCCTTGGTTGTGGCCGACCTCCCATTCATGAGTTATCAGGTCGGCCCGAAAGACGCTCTGAGAAGCGCAGGACGTATCCTCAAGGAATCCGGCGCTGCCGCGGTCAAATTGGAGGGCGGACGCGAGCAGTCGGCAACGATCCGCGCGATTGCCGATGCAGGCATTCCTGTCATGGGGCACGTCGGGTTAAGGCCTCAAGCGGTGCACGCACTCGGCGGAATGAGCCGTATCCAACGCGAATCGACCGGCCTGAAACGCGATGCGCTCGCAGCACAAGAGGCGGGCGCGTTCGCCGTGGTCCTCGAATTGATCCCGCAAGACCTCGCCGCCGAAATCACCGCATCTCTCGAAATCCCGACGATCGGAATCGGCGCCGGTCCAGAGTGCGATGGCCAGGTACTTGTCGGCCCCGACATGTTGGGGCTCACCGGTTTTCGCCCGAAATTCCTAAAGCAGTATGTCGATCTCGCGACGATCGTCGAAGACGCGGCCGGCCGATACGTTGCCGATGTCCAAAGCGGTAATTTTCCGACCGACGAGCATTCCCACGATTAGCGTGGTTCAAGTAACGCGATCAAACGGTGTGGTGCGACAAACTTTTGATGGCGTTCTGACCGTAACTCAAGACTTCACGGTCGTGACCGAGGGATCCGAAGGCACCTCGGCCGGCGAATCTTTGGCGGTCGACTTGCGCTGCGTCTTGCGGCGTTCCAAGCAAAGCGTCGCGATGTTTACCACGGCGCGGCAGCACTCGGCCAAATTGATCTTCGACTCACCTTCTTCGCGATCGAGAAAAATGATCGGTCGTTCAACGATCCTCGCTCCGGTCTGCCGACAGCGGAAAATGATCTCTTCCATGAAGGCGTAGCCGTGCGAGATGATTTGGTCGAAGTCGATTTTCGCGAGCGTGCTGACGCGATAGCACCGAAATGAACCGCTGATATCGCGTGACGACAAGCCGAGGGCGACGCGGGAATAGAAATTAATTCCGCGGCTCATGAAATGTCGACGCGGTCCCCACCCCCGAATCTCGCCGCCCGGCACGTAACGCGAGCCGATCACGACATCTGCTTCGTCGATTGCGGCGACAAGGCTCGGGATCGCTGCCGGGTCGTGACTGAGGTCGGCATCAAGATTCACGAGCAAGTCGTAACCCTGTTTGATGCCGAATTGAAATCCCTCGACCATCGCGCGACCGAGTCCCCGCGTGCCGCCACGGTGAATCACATTAAGTCGCGGATAACTATTTTTAAGTTCGTCGGCCAGTTCGCCGGTACCGTCGGGAGAAAGATCGTCGAGCACCAGGATATCCGCATCGGGTGCGGCTTTACTGACCCCTTCGATCAATTTCGCTAAGTTCTCTCGCTCGTTGTACGTGCAGACTGTGACGAGGAGACGTCGCGAATTTGGCGTGGTCGCGGCTGCGTCACTCTCTGTACGTTGTGACTCGTCCAATCGACCGACCTTCATGGAATGGCAATTCCGGCAACGTCGCCGGATGACAGTCCAAGCGAGTCTAACGAGTCAGGAGCGATCTGTCAGACGGACCCCTTGCCCGCTCTGGCGTCTCTCCGACGAATTCTCTCAAATCGTCGGAGTACTGATCTCTTCGACCGGTTCAACCGGTGCCGGCAGCGGTGGGAGACCACCGTCTTCCGGTAACGGTGCGCCTTGCTCCTGCGGTAACTGTGGTCCGAGTTCGCCAGCGTTCGGATCAGCTGCTCGAGGCAGACCATCGTTGGCGTCGGCCTTTTCGATTTTCACGGGGTTCAAGTACGCCGACAGTTTTTTACTGCCACCGCTAAGCCGCCAAGCTGCTTCGAAAGGTTCGCGGGCACGATCATCACCATCGAAGTGCATCATCACACCCAACACGAACAGGCGGTCCGGATCGCGAATGTCTTCCGTCACCCATGTGGTGAGCCGATCCTTCATCACCGACTTTGCAATTTCGTTATCGCCGTACAACTCATCCAGTGAGGTGCCGATCGTCACTTGCGTGGGATCAACCTTCGTGCCGAGGGCAAACTCCCGTCCGGCCCGATCGAATCGACTCAACTGCATCAGCACAAATCCGAGCCGAAAGTGCGGACTGCCCAGTCCCGGTGCTGCTGCGGCCGCATCTCGATATTTTTTGTAGGCTTCGCTGTAGTCCTGCCGCCGGAAATATTCGTCCCCTTGTGCCTCAAGGCGGAACGAGCGTTTCATCGCTTCGGTCGAAGGAGGATCCGGGATTCCATCGAGCAGTTGAGCAGGATCGCCGGGGTTGATCGGCTGATTCCACCGCTGATCGTTTTCGGCCCAGGCTTCCTGCAACGCCGGATTGCCAAGCGGATTGACGCCTTGATATCCGTAGCCGAGCTGCGAATTGATCGTTTGCGGTATGTAAGGCTGGTATCCGATCCCTCCGAATCCGATTCCGCCGACGGGACCGCGATAATAGCTGAATGGCCCGACGTTGATGGATACGGACGACGGTCCGTAATAGCCGATGCCACCGAATCCGCCGATGCCGCCAAATCCACCGACGTACGAACGGTAGCCATATCCGCCCTGAAGTCCGTACCCGCCACCGAAGCCGTAATTCCCGTAAGACCTGCCTCGGCCATAACCGTATCCACCGCTCTGGCGATAGTCGTAGCCACCACGGGATTGGTTACGGCCATCGTATTGGTAGCCGCGAGTCTGATTCGGAGCCGGTTGACTGGGGGCGAACTGTTGCGGTGGCTGCTGGTAGTTGCCCGGGCTGATCTGTTGGGTGGGTGAGCGGACTTGTGTACGTCCGCGGTCCCCGCCTGAATTCAGCGTCTGCGCGACCGCGGTCGATGCAGCGACAAGCGTTGCCAAAACAACGATGGACGACAAACCGCGAAATGACATTGTTCGACTCCCTGCGTAACGGGCCCCTCAACCGCATTATCGGGGGGCTGGAGGGAGGGTCAACGCACTACGTCGAATCATTCACGGCGAATCCAAGGTTCATCCGCGAACTTTCTCCGAAATCGCAGCGACAATCTCGTCGACGGCTATGCGGCTTT
This sequence comes from Stratiformator vulcanicus, assembly GCF_007744515.1. NCBI lineage: Bacteria > Pseudomonadati > Planctomycetota > Planctomycetia > Planctomycetales > Planctomycetaceae > Stratiformator > Stratiformator vulcanicus. The sequence goes on along the minus strand of NZ_CP036268.1, from coordinate 2,939,636 downwards.
GCTCCAAGGAATCGCGATCGCGGAGCGTGACTTTGCCATCCGAGGCGGTCTCGCCGTCGATCGTCACGCAGAAGGGCGTTCCGGCTTCGTCCTGCCGACGGTAGCGGCGGCCGATCGCGCCCTGCTGATCATAAAAGGCCTCAATGCCGGCCTTTTTGAAACCACGATAGATCTCCGCAGCTTTCTCCGGCATGCCTTCTTTCTTGATCAGAGGCAGGACCGCGACTTTGATCGGGGCAATCCGCGGGTGAAATCGCATCACCGTCCGCGACTGCATGTTACCTTTGTCGTCCGGCTGCTCGTCCTCGTAGTAGGCCTCGCAAATGAACGCCAATGTCGCCCGGTCCGCACCGGCGGAGGGTTCAATCACATGCGGGATGAACCTCTCGCGTGACTGATCATCGAAATATGAAAGGTCCTTGCCGCTGCCGCGATACTTCGGCTTGCCATCCTCACCCTCTTCAACGACGAGTTCGCCGCCCTTGTTGACGAGCTTGCCTTCCGTATGAGAACGCAGATCAAAGTCGCCGCGGTGAGCCACGCCTTCCAATTCGCCGTACTCGCCGTCATCAAGAAACGGAAATGCGTACTCGATATCAGCCGTGCCGACTGAGTAGTGCGCCAGTTCCTCTTTGTGGTGCTCCCGCAGAATCAGGTTCTCCTCCGAGATGCCGAGGCCCTTGTACCAGGCGAATCGGCGTTCGCGCCAGTACTGGTACCAGTCAGACGACTGGTTGGGATGGCAGAAGAACTCGATTTCCATCTGTTCGAATTCGCGGGAGCGGAACGTGAAGTTCCGCGGCGTGATCTCGTTGCGGAAGCTCTTGCCGACTTGCGCGACGCCAAAGGGGATTTTCACCCGGCTGCTGTCGAGCACGTTCTTAAAGTTGACGAAGATGCCCTGCGCCGTTTCCGGACGAAGGAATGCCGCGTCGGCGTCGCCACCCAAGGCGCCGAGCGTCGTCTTGAACATCAAGTTGAACTCGCGGGGTTCCGTCAACGTGCCCGGCTTGGATGCTTCGGGACCGACCGTCGTGTCCCAAGAGAACTCCGGAAGCTCGACGGCATTACTCAGCGGTGTGATCGAACCGCTCCACTCGATGCGATCGGCCTTCTTTTTCTTCAGACCGAAGACCTCACAGGCCCGCGTAATCAGAGCGTCGCCGGTGTCATCCGAGTCGCCCGCCACTGTTATGAAGAGTGTCACCGGCTCGGCATCGTCTTCTTTCGCGTGCTTCGCAGTCGCAAATTGACCGACGACATGGTCGAAGCGATAGCGGCTCTTGGTCTCTCGACAATCGACCATAAAGTCGTGAAACAGGTCGTAGTGGCCGCTGCACTTCCAGACCTGCGGGTGCATGATGATCGAGGTTTCGACACCCACCATGTCGAAGGGCGACGGCGCACCGGCGGGTGCTTCCAACTCGTCGTGGCTGCCGACCATGTCGTGCCACCACGCCTCGCGAACATTTCGCTTCAGCAGCACGCCGAGCGGGCCGTAATCCCAAAAGCCGTTCTGGCCGCCGTAGATTTCCGAGTCTTGAAAGATCAGGCCCCGCCGTTTGCAGAGGGCGACGATCTTTTCCATCGAGGGCTTAGACATTGAATGTTCCTTTTCCTCAAACAAGCCCGACGCGCATCGCTTGCGCGTCGGGCTTGTGTCTTTTCAATTACTCGACAACGCGAATTTCACTCGTGTTCGGGTCGAACCGCGGGACGACCGGGACGCTGTCAATTTCCGCGGCGATCGGAATGTCCTCCTCGCGGCCGATCGCGTGCAGGTTCCGGCCGCCATAGCTCATTTCGATCGAACCGGCGAACTCCTTGTTGACCTTCCCGACCCAGACATAGAGCCCGAGGACCATCATCGCCTCGTCATTGGCGAGTTCTTCCTCCGGTGTCTGCGCGAGTTCGGCGACCAGCAGCCCCGCGGCCAGCGTGTCTTCCATCGTGACGTGGCCGTTTGTGCCGGCACACAAAATGGCGATCGGTTTTCCGAGCGATTTTGCCGCGACGGCGACTGCTTTCGCGTTGACACACCCGCCGATCAGAATCGCGCTCGCTTCTTTCGCATGCAGAAGCGCGGCCGTGCCGTTAGTCGTTGTGAATAAAATCGTGCGACCTTCGACGGCCTCGCGGACGTATTCCAGCGGCGAGTTCCCGAGATCGAAGCCGTCGATCTTCACTCCGCCACGCTCACCGCCCAGAAGCGGTCGCGGTGAGAGCGAGGCCGCTCGCTGTTGGGCTTCTTCGATGGAGCCGCAGGCAATTACTCGTTCGGCACCGTTTCTCAATGCGGTGCAGATCGTTGTCGAAGCGCGGAGGACGTCGATCATGATCACCGTCCGTCCGCGGAGGTCCTTCGGCTCGACGAGCTTGGGCAACAAATGAACGGAGACTTCGAGCGGCTCGGACATGCGGCGGATGATAGGTGTCGCGGGGCGACCTCACAAGCGCGGTGGAGGGTTCATACGCCCTAAGCGTCTTCGTCCGCGGCATGAACCATTGCGGCGAGGAGGTCCATGGTAGAGACGATGCCGATCAATCGGCCGTTCACATCGAGGACCGGCAGACGATGCCAATGTCCCTGACACATCATGCGGGCACAATCGACGATCGGAGCCCGTTCTTGAACTGAGGCAACCGTGCGGGTCATGCGGTCGCGGACGAGCAACTCATGGTCATCGTCAGTGAAAGTGCTGATGCCTGCTTTCTCAAGCAGCGCCCATGTCGTGCGGCCGGTGTGCCGCGGGTCGACCATTACGGTACTCGACGGCTCGACGACGTCGCTCGTCGAGAATATGCCGACCAACTTGTGCTCATCCGGTGAGACGACCGGCGCACCCGTAATGTGGTGTTGCTTCAGAATGGCGATCGCATCGGCGATCGTGGAGTCTTCTCGGAGCGCGATGACTTCTGTCGTCATGACATCGCGGGCTGCAAGTCGTCCGAGTCGTCCGGGAAGCTTACTCATCGGTCGTACTGCTGCGGTTTGTTTTCGAAGAATATGTAAGCCAAATCGTGAAACCGGGCCGCGCCGGCGAACGGATTGACAATCAAAATACTGACACGCCGCGTCAACACGTCGGCTTAAACTCTTCCTGCCGGGTCAGGCGCCGATATCGACCGAGCGCCATCAACGGGAAATAAGCTCGGTAGTAATGATATTTCAGATAGAAGACTTTTGGAAATCCAGTCCCGGTGAACTCCGCTTCATCCCAAACGCCCTCGGCATTCTGCGTCTCCACTAAATAATTGATGCCGTCACGAACAGCGATCGAATCACTTTGCCCGGCGGCCATCAGACCCATCAAGGCCCATGCCGTTTGAGAAGCGGTCGTGACTCCGCGACCGCGCCACTCTTTATCAGAGTAGCTGGCCACGCTTTCGCCCCAGCCGCCGTCGGCCTGCTGGTAGTCGATCAACCACTGAGCGCCGCGGCGCATCGCCGGGTGATCCGGTTGGAAGCCGATCGCGTGCAGTCCCACCAGCGCCTGCCAAGTGCCATAAATGTAGTTGACGCCCCAGCGACCGAACCATGAGCCGTCCGGCTCCTGCTGATCGAGTACGAAACGAATTGCACGTCGCACCGCCGGATGCTCTTTCGGCACGCCGAACATTCCGAACATTTCGAGAAGTCGCCCAGTCAGGTCCGCAGTACTCGGGTCGATCATCGCGTTGTGATCGGCGAACGGAACTTTTGTGAATAAATGACGAACGTTGTCTCTGTCGAACGCACCCCAACCCCCATCTTTCGACTGCATCGCCAATAGCCAGCGCAGTCCCCGCTTCATCGCGGCGAGCCGCGGAACGACAGCATCAATGTTTCGCGCCGCTTCCTGCGGCTGGACATCCTGAGCGGAGACGATCAATCGATCCGCAATTTCATCAGGCTGCGTCGTGTCGAGCAGCAATTCCGCCGTCCATTCTGCATCGCTATCGATTGGGAGCGAACGAAGCAGCGCCATCAGTACCATCGCCGTGTCGTCGACATCGGGATAGAAGGCATTGCGGTATTCGAAACACCAACCACCCGGCTCCACGGCTTCCGAACGCATGGCCCAGTCGCCGAACCGGCGAACCTCGCGGTCGAGCAACCATTTCGAAGCGGTTCGTAGTGGCTCTGCTGTCGGCTCGATCCCTGCCTCTCGCAAACCGAGCGAAGCGATCGCCGTATCCCACACCGGAGAACGACACGGTTCGAGCCGGGTTCGATCATCCTCGGTGATGCAAAGTCGTTCCAATTCGTGAAATTGGGACGAGACCTCAGGAGAATCGTCTTTGTATCCGAGGCATTTCAGGCCGACGATGCTCCAGATGATCGGTGGGAAAATTGCCCCGAGACCGTCGCTGTCCTCGAATCGCTCAAGCAGCCAGCGCTCCGCGCGCCGGACCGCCCATGCTCTGAGCGGGCGGAATCGAAGCCGATCACAGAACTTGTAGGTCGAATCGACCCTCCCAAAAAACGATTTCCAAAAGTCCCGCCCACCGCGCTCGTCGACCAAATCGGGCGGCATGCAGGTCGGTAGCTCCTCGGGCGATCGAAGAAATAGCTCGCGGATATGAAATTCTGGAGCCAGTTCGCGGACCGGTTGGAAAGCCCACAACAGGCTCAGCGGAACAACGATGGTCCGCGACCACGCCGACATTTCGTAGAGGTTGAACGGGCACCAACTGGGCACCAGCACGAGTTCCGGCGGAACGGCCGGGCATTGCTGATAGGCGATCGCGCCGAGTAACGCGAGGTAGTACCTCGTAAAACTATTGACCCGCTCTGCGCCCCCGGCATCGCGGATCGCGGTGACCGCGCGACGCATATGCGGGGCATCGGGCGAGTCGCCGGCGATCTTGAGCGCGAAGTACGCTTTGACCGACGCACTGACGTCGACAGGTCCGTTCGGGTAAATGGCCCAGCCGCCGTGGTCTGCCTGCCGAAACCGTAACTCGTTTGCGAGACGCCGCCCCAGATCAGTCTGCTGCTGACCCAAATAGGTCAGCAGTAGAAAGAACTCGGATTCGAGGATCGAGTCCCCTTCGAGTTCCGCGCACCAGTGCCCGTCACCGTTTTGTTGAGCGAGCAGCCATTCACTGGCTTTCTCGATGCCAGTGGTTAGCCGGTCCGATTGGTCGGTCGCGACCGACATCGTCGCCGAGTCAGCGTCCGGCAACGTCAATCGGTCGATCCGTCGGTGCGAGAAATCCATTCTCAGCCCTTCCATGGCTCATGCGCAGGAATGCGTATTTCGCAGCGCGGATCGTATTCTGTGCGATGCTGGCCTTCAAGGCGAAGCCTGCCAACGGCTTATGCGAACTGTCATGTGCTCGTCGCAGACTCCCTCGCTTACCCGACCTCATTCAGCGATAGTCGGGATTGGGATGATCGAACCGGCATCCCGCATCCCACTCGCTCCGCTGATTTCCATGTGCGGGGATTCCTCCGGCATCTTTGAGGAGTCGGGCCATGTGCATCAGATTCCACGTCATGAAGGTCGCGTTCCGCTGCGTGAAGTCGTTTTCGGGACCACCGGAACCATCGTCCGCATAGGAAGCACCCGGCCCGGCTTCACCGATCCACCCCGCATCAGCCTGTGGCGGAATCGTGTAGCCGAGGTGCTGTAGTGCGTACAAAATCGACATCGCGCAGTGCTTCACTCCGTCCTCGTTGCCGGTGATGATCGTGCCCGCCACCTTGCCGTAGTAGATGTATTGTCCCTGCGCATTCAGATCGCCCGATTCACCATAGAGCCGCTCGATCAAGCGGCGACAGACCGAACTTTCTTCGCCGAGCCAGATCGGCGTGCCGAGGACGAGAACCTCGGCGGCCATCACTCGCTTACGAAGTTCAGGCCAATCGTCTTTGCCGAAGCCATGCTCCGTCATGTCGGGATAAACGCCAGGGGGCAGATCGAAATCGACGGCTCGGACGACCGTCACATTGACCTGATTGGCCTCCATGATCGACTTCGGGACGTCGAGCAACGCCTCAGTGTGAGACAACTGCCCGCTCGGCTTGAGCGTGCAATTGATCAAGACCGCCGAGAGATCGGAGAAGTCGTAATCGTGCGCTTTGCACAGTGCTCGTTGCTTGTCGTTCATGACGTCGGTTCCATGCCTGTTTCAGGTGAATCAAGGGACCAAATTATCAGCTCACGACACACGGACCGTGAACGCGCTCACGCTCGGCAGGAAGTTTCGCACGCTTGCCTGCCGGTAGCTTCCGATGCGTCTCCCGGTTTCCCTTCCGGGTAAACCAGTTCGAAGCCGAGGTCATCGATGATCTTGAAGTCTTCCTGCGCCGCCTGCCCCGGCGTCGTCAGGTAATCACTGACGAACATCGAATTTGCGACGTAGAGCGACATCGCCTGCAGGGACCTCAAGTGCACCTCGCGACCACCGGCGATGCGGAGTTCCGAACGGGGATTGGTGAGGCGAAACAGACAGAGTGCCCGCAGGCAGTCGCGTGGCGTCAGCTCGGTCGACGATTCGATCGTCGCCCCGTCGATCGGAATCAGGAAGTTGATCGGAATCGAGGTGACGTCGAGTTCTCGTAATTCGAACGCCACGTCGACGAGGTCTTCGTCCGATTCTCCCATTCCAACAATCATGCCGGAACACAGCTCCATGCCGGCTTCCCGCGCGATCCGCAGCGTGTCGAGGCGGTCGTCATAGCTGTGGGTGGTCACGATTTCAGGGGTGAAACGTCGGCTGGTATTGAGATTGTGATTGATGCGATCGACGCCCGCGGCCTTCAATTTCAGGGCTTGCTCGGGCTTGAGGATGCCGAGGCAGCAGCACACATGCAGCCCGAGCTCGTCTTTGATCTTAGTGACAGTATTGGCGACGTGGTCGACTTCGCGATTCGACGGCCCGCGCCCCGACGCCACGATGCAGTATGTCCGCGCATTCGAAGCGGCCGCCGCGCGAGCCCCTTCCATCAGCTTCGCCTCGTTCAGCATCGTGTACTTGCTGATGTCGGCCGAGGAATCGATCGCCTGAGAGCAGTAGCCGCAGTCCTCCGGACACAATCCGCTCTTGGCATTTTTGAGGTAATACAACTGCACCTGCCGGCCGAAGTACTCGCGACGTACTTCGTAACACGCGGCGACCAGAGCCGGGACCGCGTCATCGTCAGCTCGCAATATCTGTAACGCTTCATCGCGAGAAGGCTTTCGGCCCTCTAGAGCACGCGCAGCGATATCGCCCCAAGTTTCCGTCAGTTGTGCCGTCATGCCAGTTCCGCCTTCGCCGAAAAACCATTATTCCCGCCCGGAGTTTACCGACGCCGGCGGAAGCGGAACAGGGTCGGAGCCTGTCGACGCCGACGGCGAAGAAACGCGATACCAGACAGATTCTTTGCCGCTGGTCAGGCTCTTGAGTACGAACAGGCTCTCATCAAGTTTCGTGATCTCGCGGACCATCCGGCTGCCATAATTGTTGGTGATGGTCTTGAACGTGGCTTCCGGCCGACCCGAGACCGATTCGAAGGTCAATACTCGGTCATCGATTGACCAGCGAATGTCGATCGTGACCTCCGAGCCCATCGCCAAAGCGGTCAACCAATCGAAATTCACATGCATCGTTGCCGTCCCGTCCGGCGCGACGGTCAACGTCCGCGTGCCCGTATTCTCCTGCGTCCAGACTCCGATCGCGGCTTCAATCAACGCAGCGTCAGGATCAATATTCCGCGGCTGAGACGGGACTTCAGGAAGTTCGTTGTCACTCGCATCCAATCGTGCGAGCGGATTTTCGTCATCAGTTTCTGCGCGAGTCGAGGCCGCGCCGGTATTGGAGGGCACGATTTCGGGGGCAACGATCAAGTCGCGGCCGACATCTGCGACTTCGGGTGTCGACCGGTCGGTCATCCACGCATTGGCGACCAGCCCGACGATTCCGATGAGCAGCCCGGCCACCAACGCCGAACGCGTTATGACACCCGTTATCGAACGGCCGAGGCCTGCAGAAACTGGTTCCTCGTCCCGCGTGCGTGGTGGTGTCTGCGTCTCTGACATATGGCCCAGTCCGAACGGCGATTTCGATTGACTGCGGGTATGGTAGGTCCGGGGCGATTTCGTGTGAAGATCGCGTCAGGCTGCATCGCCCGTGCGTCCCTGCCCATTGCTACCCGAGTCGCTCACGCGACGTTTCGATGGCGAATGAAATCGCACAAATTCCTCGCCGAGGATGTCCGTCAGTTCCCTTCGCAGCATCGCATTCGCGGTGACCCGCAGATAGCCGGGGGTCATCAATCGATATCGAACGACCGCATCAGGGTCGGCCGGGTCGGCCGATTCGACAAGGATCACAATGTCGGTCTCACCGGGAAATCGTTGCAAGGCGTCGCGAGCGGCGGTCAATTGCCGCTGCTCATGTAGCCCTTTGCGGAAACGCACGACGACCTGCGCCGTGAATTCCCGCTCGGCATCATCAAGCGTCAGCAATTTGTTGACGATAATGTTCGGCTCTCGACCCCGTCGGTCCACCCGACCACGCAGGTAGAAGATTTCCTCGGCCTTCACCTGTTCGCCGTATCGGTGGAATTCTTCCGGCCACATGATGCAGCGGACGGTCATTGACTCGTCTTCGAAGTCGAAGTTGACGTACTTGGAATGTCCGTTGCGACTGGGTTTTTTGGTTTGGGCATACTTGATTGCGCCGACCATGCCGCCGATCAGCACTTCGGCTCCGTCATCAAGGTCCGCCAGGTGCTTAATGTCGTGCGTGGAGTATTTCTTGACTCGATCCCCCGCTTCAGCGAGTGGGTGGGATGTGAGGTAGAACCCGAGGACTTCTTTCTCGGCCGCGAGCTTCTGCGCCCGGCCCCAGTCGGGCGTTTCGGGCAGGGACATGGACGCCGTTTCTTCTTCCCCGTCCGGCTCGTCGTCGCCACCAAACAGGTTCTTCTGACCGGCGGCTTTGTCCTTGGCTCGCTGAATCGACGCCTGGACGGCTCGTTCGACGACCAGAAAATATTGAGCCCGCGTTCCTCCAAGTGAATCGAGAGCGCCGGCTTTCACAAGAATCTCCAACATGCCTTTCGTTAGCACCTTCGGGTCGACTCGCTCCGTCAAATCAAAAATGTCTGTGAATGGGCCGTTTGCCGTCCGTTCGTCGACGATCGCTTGCACCACGTTTTCGCCGATGCCCTTGATGGCCCCCATGCCGAATGTGATCACCCGGCGTTCGCCTTCCGCCCCTTTGTCGACGACGACTACGCTGAACTCGACGTCAGACGTATTCACATCGGGCGGCAGCACTTCGATCTTCATCCGTCGCGCATCGTCGACGTGCTCATTAATTCGATCGCTACTCTCCATCCCGCAGGAGAGCAGTGCGGCCATAAACTCTTCGGGATAATGAGCCTTCAGGTAAGCCGTCTGATACGCAATCGCCGCATAAGCCGTGCTGTGTGATTTGTTAAAACCGTAGCCCGCGAACTTCTCAATCAATTCAAACAGGTCGACCGCGACTCTTTCGTCAATCCCCTGCTTTTTTGCTCCGCTGACATATTCCTCTCGGAAGTCGGCGATAATTTTTAATTTTTTCTTTGAGATCGCCTTAATGCAGCGATACGCACTGGCCAGTTCCAGACCGCCGACGCGGTTCAGAATCTGCATCACCTGTTCCTGGTACACCATCACGCCGTAGGTCTCTTCCAGGACCTCGTCGACAAGAGGATGGACCTTGGCCGGTTCCTGTCGGCCGTTCTTCACGTTGACGTAATCCATCACCATCCCGCCCTCAAGCGGGCCGGGACGGTACAGCGCGCTGGTGGCGATGATATCGTTAAACGAGTCGGGCTTCATTTTTGTCAGTAGGTCGCGCATTCCTCCCGACTCTAACTGGAAGATGCCTTTCGTCTCGCCCCGTTGGAGAAGTTGGTAAGTCTGTTCATCTTCAAGCGGAAGCAGGTGCGGCACGATTTCAACACCGCGGTGCTGCTTCACATTTTTCACGGCTTTGTCGAGAATCGTCAGGTTCCGCAGGCCGAGAAAGTCCATCTTAAGAAGGCCGGCGTCTTCGACGGTGGGGCCATCCCATTGCGTGATGATGTCTGCCTTGCCCGTGATCACCTGCAGCGGCAGCAACTCCATTAATGGCTGGTCGGCGACCACCACGCCCGCCGCGTGTGTTCCGGCGCTGCGGGCAAGGCCTTCGAGCCGATATGCGATCTCGATCAGCTCTTTAATTTGCGGATCACTGTCATAAGCCTGCTTCAGTTCGGCCGTCTCGTTGACCGCATCTTTTAATTTAATCCCCAGTGTATCCGGGACCATTTTCGCAATTTCATTGACGCGCGGCAGCGGCACACCGAGGGCACGGCCGACATCGCGGACGACTGCCTTTGCTTTTAATGTGCCGAAGGTGCCGATTTGCGCAACGCACTGCTCGCCGTATTTCTCTTTCGTGTAATCGATGACGAGCTGCCGACGGTCTCGACAGAAATCGATATCGATATCGGGCGGCTCTTTGCGGCTCTTATCCAAGAATCGTTCAAACAGCAGTCCGAATTCAATCGGACAGTGGTCACTTAAGCCTAAGAGATAGGTAACGATCGCCCCGGAAGCCGATCCGCGAGCCGTGCAGGGAATATCGTTCTTCTTCGCGAATTGAACGAAGTCCCACACAATTAAGAAGTAGCTCGAATAGCCCATATGCTCGATCACGCCGAGTTCAAGATCGAGCCGGTCCTGATACTTCTGGTCGTAGCCCTCGCCGTATCGCCATACGAGCGCTTCTTCGCAGACTTCGCGGAGGTATTCGGTGTCTGTCTTCTGATCCGGCGGCGTGAAGACCGGGTAATACTTCGGGTTCTCTTCAAGCTGAATGTCACAGCGATCGGCGATTTCCTGACTTCGGGCGACGGCGTCCTCGAAGCCCGGAAAGGCGGCGTACATGTCTTCGGGAGAGCGGACGAAGAATTGTTCCGTCTCCATTTTCATGCGATTCGTATCGCCGCGTTGCGCGTGCGTGTTCACGCATAGTAAGACGTCATGCGCGTTGGCATCGTGCTCACAGAGGTAGTGGGCATCATTCGTGGCGACGAGCGGGAAGCCGAGCTTTTGGGCGAGGTCGACCGTCCCCTCCTTACACATGCGTTGAATCTCGGTGCCGCTGTCTTGAATTTCCATGTAGAAGCGGTCGCCGAAGACCCGCTCATACCAGCGGACGAGCTCCGTCGCTTCGTCCTGCCGCTCGCCGAGGATGTAATGCGACAGCTCGCCCGCCGCACAGCCCGACAGGCAGATCAACCCCTCGCCCATCTCTTCGAGAATCTCTTTGTCGATCCGCGGCTTATAATAGAAGCCTTCCAGATAGGCGAGCGACGAGAGCTTCACCAAATTCTGGAAGCCCTGCCGATTCATCGCCAACAGTGTGAGGTGAAAGCTCGCTTCTTTGACCCGGCTGGCGCCCCCCCTCTCTTTGCGTGAACGTGGTGCGATATACGCTTCCATGCCGACGATCGGGTTGATGTCGTTCGCCCGGCACTCCGAGTAAAACTCTCGAGCCCCATACATATTGCCGTGGTCAGTGATCGCCACGGCATTCATGCCCATCTCTTTAGTCGACCGCACCAGATCGGGGATCTGCGTCATCCCGTCGAGCAGGCTGTAGTGCGTATGGCAGTGCAGGTGGGCAAAGGGCCGAGACTCAGGCATCAGGCAGTTGCTCCGTCAACGCGGATGGGCGGGACGGCGTGATCTTAGCCGGTGGACAGGAGGATCGAAACGGTTAGAGAGAACCGTATGATGCTCTTCAGAAATCGTTACCTTCGCATTCCTCTACCGAATGAGGAGTCGCCAATGCCGCCCGTTGAGTTTGAGAGCGAATTCCGCGTCTTTGCCATCGACGACGGTACTGTCGACTTCCTATTGCGGCTATCTCGCCTCGTAACGGAACTCAATGTCGTTGAGTTGTCGAAACGGCGGTTCAGCCGCGACGGCGTAACAGTGGTTGATCTCGGTGTGAGAGTCAGTGCCGTCAACAAACACTGGTTCGATGCGGACGCGAAAGCACCGGGGATCACGATGGAGTACGAGCAAGTTGTCTGACTTCGAGCCCTCTCTATCCGTCGTTTCAAATCCGAGGCAGCCAGTCACTGATCAGTTCACCGCAGGTAGCTCCCACCCCAGCACATCCTTTGTAATCGAGCACCGCGGCTCTGCCTTTTCGGCCGTGTTGCCGAGATTCTCGTGGTCGTAGAGTTCGTCGATCGCGCCGTCTTCTTGCTTCAGCACGAGCCAGCGGCTGGGGAGGTTCGCTGTGGATGCGTCGTGCCGGAGATGAGGTGACTCGGTCAGAGACTCGTATTGCTGCCCATGGACTTCGACAACGCGGATTCAAATCGGATCGGCGTGCCAGTAGTCGGATGCCGGAGGCGCAGTTCGACCGCGTGCAGCCGCATCGGTGGTTCATCAACCGATAGCGTCTGCCGGTTCTCTCGGACGCCATCCTGTTGATAAGTTGGGTCGCCGATGATCGGGTGGCCCAAGTGCCACAGGTGGAGCCGGATCTGATTGGTGCGGCCCGTTTCGGGCATCGCTTCGACAAGAGCCGTACCGTCGGAGAAGCGGTCGCGGACTTGGAAACGGGTCAGAGAGGCGAGGCCGGATTCATCGATTTCACGGGCCCCCGCTTCAACGGAGCCGCTGCCGATGGGGGCATCGCAGGTAAATTCGTCACTTGGCGGGTGACCATGTACATGAGCGATGTACGTCTTTTCGACTTCGCCTCGCGCGAACTGCGGTTGCAGCTTGCGGGCCACATCTCTTGTGCGGGCGAGCACGACGACGCCGGTGGTATTGGCATCGAGCCGGTGAACGATGCGGACCACCTGGGGGGCGTAAAGCTCATTGAGCAGATAGGTGAGCGAGTTGCGCTGGAATCGCCCGCACGGGTGCATGGGCAGCGGGGCGGGCTTGTCGACCACGACGATCGCGTCGTCTTCGTAGAGAAAGCGAATGTCGGCATTCACGTTCGGCTCGACCGCCTCCGGCTTCACGTTTTCGTACCGCTCGCCCGCCGTGACAATGCGGTCGGGGAGGACTGTTTCATTGCCAAACACAATGCGACCCAAGCGAAATCGATCGTCCCACTCTTTGGTCGAAACGCCCGGGAACATCTCGATCAGAACGTCTCGCAAGGCCCGCCCGGCATGTTTCGCGGCGATTTGCATCGGGCGGCGCAGCTCGTACGGCTTGCTTCCCGGCAGGGGCGAGGCGATGACTTTCATCTGTTCTTCGCGGTAGCGAAGTAATCGCTGCATCTTCTCCTGCGACGACTCATGACAGTGCGGACACGACACCGGCGGCTCATAAAGCTCCGACTGCTGCTCCTCCAAAGTCAGCGGCGCCTGACACGAAAAACATTGTTTCGTGTCGGTTTCACGCAAATCCGGGTCAACGGCGACGCGCTGGTCGAACACAAAGCAGTCGCCGTCGTAATGCGCATCGCCGCATTCCTCGAAGTATTTGAGGATGCCTCCCTCGAGTTGGAAGATGCTGCGGAAGCCGGCCTGCTCCATCATCGGCCCCGCTTTTTCGCACCGGATGCCGCCGGTGCAGAACATGACGACCGGCTGATCCTTCATTTCCTCCGGCAGCTCCTCGACGGCTGCGGGGAAGTCGCGGAAGTGGTCAACGCCGATCGGGACGGCCCCTTCGAAAGTGCCGAGCCGGACCTCGTAGTCGTTCCGCGTGTCGAGCAGGGTGATCGGTCGACCTTCGTCGAGCCACTGCTTAAGTTCTTTCGCCGGGAGCTTGGGCGAGGTGCTGCGGCCGGGGGCGATTCCGTCGACGCCGAAGGCGATAATCTCTTGCTTGACCTTCACAAGCGTCCGGCTGAATGGCTGGCTCTCGCTGTAACTCCACTTCACGTCGAGTTCACCGATCTCGGCATCTATCTGAATTTCGTTGACGAACTCACTGACAGGCGAACGACGCCCGGCGAGGAACAGATTAATGCCCTCCGGACTGAGCAGAATCGTCCCCTTAAGGCCGAGGTCCTTGCATCGCTCGCGCAACATCGACCGTCGTTCGGCCAATCCGGTGATCGACACGAATTTGTAGGCGGCAATATTGGCGATCGGGAGCCCTTCGGGGGGCTGCGTCGACTCCGATGAGCTCATCATGCACGCAGGATACCGGGAGACCTCGGCGGGCTGAACCGTGATTCAAGAACCGAGATGGAGGCCGTCGGGAAGCGATTCAACGCAGATCAGTAATGCCCCGGTTGTGACCGCGCCCCCGTCCGAGCAGGATGAGTCAGCAGCCCGCGCAAAGTTCTCAGAGGATCACCATGGCAAACAGCAATGACGAACAACCCGAACAGCAGACTTCGAAATCCATCGGAAGCAGTGGCGTCGGTTGGCTCGTGAGAACGTTGATGGGTGGGGCGGCATTTATCCTGCCGATCGTCGTTCTGCTGGCAATTTTCCAATACATCTATTTTCTGATCAATTCGTACTTCATCGATCCGCTGCTCAAGCTGGTGCTGCCCAAGAGCGCGGAAGACACGGCGTTGGCCTATTGGGCGCCGTTGCTGTCGATCGTGGCAGCGGTCGCGTTTCTATTTCTGATGGGACTGCTCGCGCGGCTGCGGCTGCAAAAGCTGATGAACTGGTTCTTCGAAAAGATTCCGGGCATTTCGACGCTGTACACAGCCATTCGGGACACCGTCCATGCCATGACGGGGAGACCTGGCCTGGCTGATGTCGATACCGTCGTGCTGGTCCCGTTTCCTCAACCGGAGACGCGGATGGCCGGCTATCTGATGACGAAGTCGAAGCAACCCGACGGCAGTTCGCTCGTCGCCGTCTACGTACCACTGGTCTTGTTTCCGCCATCCGGTTACACGTTGATCCTTCCAGAAGAGAAAATTGTGTATACCGACTGGCCGACAAAAGACGTCTGGAAATTACTGATGTCAGGCGGCCTCACCCTTCCCCCGACGATCCCATATCAACCCGAAGACGGGACGTCAAAAACCTACGAAACCAGTGGCAGACCTGCCGTCGATCACCAGGACGATGGCAGTACGTAGACGTTCCGTACCATCCGGCTAGAAGCGGTATCAAATCGCCTCGTATACAAGCCCGAGGCGCAAGACGTCGGGAAAATCGCTGGTTGATCGACCATCGGCTTGCGCCTCTGGCTGGTATTGAAATCGCTTCTGGGTGACAGATCGGGATTGCCGAAACGGCCTGATTTCGCGATCACTCGGGCATGGCTCTCCGTCCCGAAGCTCGTGTCATGATCTGCGCCGCGGCGATTCTTGTCGCCGGCGGAATGCTATTCGTGCAGAGTGCGAGTATCACGTCGCGTCCGACGGACCGCGAAGAGGCCTATCTCTGGCGACACGCGGCTCAGTTTTGCATCGGTTTGGTCGGAGGAGTCGCCGCCGCCCTGCTGCCGCCGAAGTGGTGGTTTCGTCTCAGTCCATTCGCCTTTGCCGCGGTCGCAGTGCTCCTGCTGCTGGTTCTGGTGCCCGGGATCGGAACCGAGGTCAATGCGGCCCGCCGTTGGTTCCGATTCGCTGGCGTCTCGCTTCAGCCATCCGAGCTGGCGAAATTAGTGCTTCCATTGATGACGGCGTTTCTCATCGCGCAGCGATCGCGAATGAAAGTTCCTCAATTGCTTCGCGGCCCGCTACTCATGGTGCCGGCCGGGGTGTTGATACCGCTCGTATTCTTGGAGCCTGATCTCGGGACATCGTTGTTCTTGGCGATCGGCTTGGCGGTGCTTATTTTCGCAGCCGGAGCCCCCTTGTGGCGGTTCGCCCTGTTCGGCTCGGCAGTCATCCCGGCGGCCATCGCGCTGGCTATGCTTCGGCCCTATCAGTGGGAACGAATCACAGGCTTCTTGAAAGCCTGGGCTGATCCGCAATCAGCCCCCTATCAACTTCGGCAGTCGCTGATCACCTTGGGATCGGGGGGATGGACCGGCACCGGCTTAGGCCGTGGTTGGCAAAAGCTCAGTTTCCTGCCGGAGCCGAATACCGATTTCGTGTTTGCCGTCCTTGGTGAAGAACTCGGCCTCGTCGGGACGCTCGGTCTCATCGCGACTTGGATGGTGCTGTTCGTGTCGGGGCTGAAATTGCTCTCCCGACCGGGGATCGGTCGGTTTCGCCGATTGGTCGGCGTCACATTGCTGTGCCAACTCGCATTGCAGGCCACGATTAACGCCGGGGTTGCAACAGCGCTGCTTCCCTCGAAAGGCATTCCGCATCCGTTTCTGAGTTACGGGGGCAGCAACCTCGTCGTCAGTTTGACCGCCTTGGGGATGATCGTCTCGATGGCGGGGCTCGAACGGGTCAAGACGACACGCAGCGAAGATGCCGAACTGTCCGCCGAGCCTGAAATGCTGACCGGACCGCACTGGCAACGTGTCGCCATTCCCGCTCACTCGGGAGTTGGCCGATGACGTTGATCTCTCTGCCGGCGACTCCGATCCGAGTTGAACTGGGTCCGACGTTCCTATTCGCTGGCGGCGGCAGCGGGGGCCATTTGATGCCGGGGCTCGCGGTGGCGCATCAAATTCGAGCATCGCTGCCGCACTCCCGAATCATCTTCGTCGGCTCCGGTCGCGCGATCGAATCGACCGTTTTGGCACATTCCGGGTTCGAACATCTTTCGCTTCCGCTCGAACCGTCGACCTCGCTACGCGGAAATCCGGTTCGCTTCGCCTACAAGAATGGAAAAGCGTTACAGGCGGCCGTTCGGTTGCTACGCGAGAAATCGCCGGCGGCGGTGATCGGGCTCGGCGGTTACGCTTCGGTCCCGCTCGTTGCCGCGGCTTCTATGACGGGAGTCCGGCGGATACTCATGGAGCAAAACATCGTGCCCGGCCGCGCGACAAGTTGGCTCAGCCGGACAGCCAGCCTCGTTTGCACGTCGTTTGAGGAGACCGCCGAACTACTGCCGCGGTCGGTCGCCACGCAATGCACAGGAAATCCTGTTGATCAAACTGTCGCCGCGCTGCACGCTCAGTCGTTTGGTCGATCTCGCACGTCGATATTGGTACTGGGAGGAAGTCAGGGGGCTCGTGGGGTCAACCAGTTGGCGCTCGTGGCCGCCGAACGGCTCAGAGATCGGCTCGCCGGTTGGAGAATCATTCATCAGACCGGGTCGGCTGATGTGGAGATGGTCCGCGATCGTTATCAGACATTGGGCATCGACGCCGAAGTGCGAGCATTCTTTAATGACTTGCCCGAACATTATCGGTCCGCCGGATTTGCCGTAACGCGGGCCGGGGCGACCAGTCTGGCCGAACTGGCCTGCGCGGCAGTGCCTGCGATTTGTATCCCGTACCCCGGTGCGATTCGCGACCATCAAACGAAAAACGCATTGCATCTGGCGAAATACGGCGCGGCTGACGTCATCTCGGAGCGGTCGGAGACTGCAACCGGCGCGATCACTGCCGCGATGGAGCGGCTGCTCAGCGATGCGGCGAAGCGTCGCAAAATGGCGGCTGCCATGGCGAAACTCGCACGACCGAATGCCAGTCAGCGAGTCTGTGAGGCGATACTCGATACCGCGGCTGCCCGGCACGCGGCATGAAGAATGGGAAGCAAACCGCGCGGCAACGCTTTCGGCTGAGACAACACCTGTTATTGTAAGGCCATGTCAGAGGTCACCAACAACGAACAGCGCAGATTCTCCGTCAGACATTTTCTGATGTGGCTGCCGGCGTATCTTTTGATTTCGCTCGTTCTGTACTTCGTGACGATCCTCATACTCGCCGGGCCGCTCTATTGGACAGTTTACGACGCCTATTACGTCGACGGCAGTCGTTTGGCGGCCGCATACTTTTATCCGCTCGCTTTGGCGTGTGAGTTCGAACCCTTCGGACGATTCGTCGATTGGTATGTCGGGCTTTGGGTGCTCTGAATAATCTCGGCGGTCGATGATCGGGGATGTCTCACGTCGTCATTCGCCCCGCGAAGGTTTCGGAACCGATCGACGGCTGCCCCCTCCGCGTCGCCTGCCCTTTCGACCGCGCCCCCCTGAGCGATCGTTCGAACGCGACGATTCGGCCTCCAGCGGTTGCCCGATCTGCTGTTTAAGTTGCTCGATGCGATCTCGCAACTGTGCCGCCCGCTCGAATTCCAAATTCTGAGCCGCCGCGAGCATCTCGGCCTCGAGCTCGCTGATATATTCCTGGGTGACGTATTGAGTTTCGTCTGTGGTTCCAGCTGCCTTCTGGACGATCTGCCGCGCCTCAATTTCGTCCTCAATGCCGCGACGAATTGCTTTCTTGATGGTGGCGGGTGTGATGCCGTGCGTTTTGTTATAGGCCAACTGCTTTTCACGCCGACGGTTTGTCTCTTCAATCGCCAGCCGCATACTCTCGGTCACCTTGTCGGCGTAGAGAATGACCTCGGCATTGACGTTGCGAGCCGAGCGGCCGATGGTCTGTACCAGACTGGTCTCGCTTCTCAAGAACCCTTCTTTATCGGCGTCAAGAATTGCGACAAGCGAGACTTCCGGCAGGTCGAGGCCTTCTCGCAGCAGGTTGACGCCGACCACGGCGTCGAACTTTCCTTCGCGAAGTTCCCGCAGTACCTGCACCCGTTCAATCGCGTCCATTTCTGAATGCAGCCACTGACATTTAATCCCTTCTTCCTGCATATAGTTGGTCAGGTCCTCGGAAAGCCGTTTCGTCAAACAGGTGACCAGGACACGTTCATTTCGCTCGGTCCGCCTTTTAATCTCTTCCAGTAAATGCGGTACCTGTCCGCGGGCTGCAATGACGTGAATTAAGGGGTCGATCAGTCCCGTCGGACGAATCACCTGCTCGATGATTTCGCCTTCAGTTCGTTCAAGTTCCCATTCCCCGGGAGTTGCCGAGACATAGATCGTCTGTTTGGTGCGACCGAGCCATTCGTCAAACTGCAACGGCCTGTTGTCCATGGCCATCGGGAGCCGAAACCCGTGCTCGACCAAAACTTTTTTTCGCGCTTGATCGCCGTTAAACATGGCGCGGATTTGAGGCATCGTCACATGCGACTCATCGACCACCGTGATGAAATCGTCCGGGAAAAAGTCGAGTAGTGTATAGGGCGGCTCTCCCGGCTTTCGGCCGGACAGTGCGCGGCTGTAATTTTCAATGCCCGGGCAAAAGCCGACTTCTTTTAGTAATTCGACGTCGTACCTCGTGCGGGCCGCCAGTCGCTGGGCTTCAAGGAGCTTGCCCTCTCTCTGGAACGCCTCGAGTGAATCATTCAACTCGCCTTCGATTTCCCCCATCGCCCGATCAATGCTGCTTTGCGGCAACACATAATGCTTGGCCGGATAGACATAAATTTCTTGAAGCGATTTTAGCGACTCGCCAGAGGTGGGATGAATCACCGCCAACGATTCGACCTCGTCGCCCCACAATTCAATTCGATAGGCGTATTCTTCGTACGCGGGCCACAGTTCGATAACGTCTCCGCGGACTCGGAATGTCGCCCGCGAGAGTTCATAGTCTTTGCGCTCATATTGAATGTCGATTAATTTGCGCAGAAAGTCGTCTCGCTCGATCTCCTCGCCGACGATGAGCGGGACCATCATGTCGAGATAATCTTTCGGCGAACCGAGGCCGTAGATGCAACTGACGCTCGCGACGACGATCACGTCACGGCGACTGACTAGCGAACTTGTCGCCCGGAGCCGGAGCCGATCAATTTCTTCATTAATCGAAGAGTCTTTTTCGATATAGATATCCCGCTGCGGGATATAGGCCTCCGGCTGATAGTAGTCATAATAGCTGACGAAATAGCTGACCGCATTATTCGGGAAAAACTCTTTAAGCTCCCCGTAGAGCTGCGCGGCAAGAGTTTTGTTGTGTGAAAGAACTAACGTCGGCCGTTGCACGCTTTGAATGACATTCGCGATCGAGAACGTCTTACCCGATCCGGTGACCCCGAGTAGCACCTGCTCGCGCTTGTCGTCTTTGAGACCGCGGATGAGCGAATCAATTGCCTTAGGCTGATCGCCGCCGGGTGCAAAATCGCTAACGAGCTCAAATTTGGGCATTGGTCGATTGAAGCAAGGCGTTGGTAGAGTGGTGAGAGTTAAGTCTCAAAGTTAAAGATGAGCGTCCGCAGACTTTTTAAGTGTCAATTTATCTTACGCGTCATCGTTGCCGACGTCTGCGATCGAAAGCGTCGGGGTCGGCGTGTCGGTCGGCGTGTCAGGCGGGGTGACTTCGATATCACCGTGATCCCCGGTTTGAACGGCCCGGAACTGGTGATGCCGCAATAACTCGAGAATTGCCAGAAATACCCCCACGACGCGTCCGCGATCTTGGCGGTCACGAATACATTCGCTGAACCGAACGGAGCCATCCCGTCGGGCCTGTTCGGCGAGTTGTTCGACAAGCACGGAAACCGGCGTGTCGTCTTTGGCCATCGCCGTCGATCCCGATTCCGCTTCGGCGGGACGAGTCATCCGTGAGTAAGCGCTGACGAGGTCCCACAATTCGACCTCTTTGATCCGGTCGGCCGTTGGGTCTTTCCCGACGCCGGGTCGCCCGGAATCGAGACGCGGATAACGCTCTCGCCACGTTTGAGCTTGCGAAGCCAGTTTTTGCCCCGCTTCGCGAAAGCGGGCATATTCAAGCAACCTCTCGACGATTTCGCTTCCCGCAGGATCGAGCAGCGTTTCTTCATCTTGCTCTACCTCATCGCCGGGCAGAACGACTCGGCTTTTGACTTCGAGCAGCGTACCGGCCGCCTGAACGAAGTCGCCGGCAAGATCGACATCGATCGTGCGGACGAGATCGACATAGGCGACGTATTGCCCCATGAGTTCGGCCAGTCGCATCTCCCGCAAATCGACTTCGCTTCGCCGAACCAAATGCAGCAGCAGGTCGAGCGGCCCGCAATATTCGCGCAGGTCAATCGAAAACGGAGATTGCAGGTCAGGGTCGGACAAGGGAAATTCCGAGGGCGGCAGTCTTGGATGAACAGACGCAACTTTGTCAGCATAGGCGGTCGAGCCGCGAATCAAAATTCAATCTTTGCAATGTATGGCAATGGATGTGAGCAACTCGGTCGAACGTGTCCCGCCCGACTGCAGTCGAAAACGACGCGAATCGACGCCCGTTGTGATCGCATCGATCGTCAATCGGTCCGCCGGAAGCAACGAGGCGACCCGATCGACCCACTCGATCAGACATAACCCCTCGTCAGCAAGCAGTTCATCGGCACCCAGAGCGGTGAACTCATCCGGATCACCCAGCCGGTACGCATCAAAGTGATAGATCGGAATGCGCCCCGCATACTCTTTCAACAGCACGAACGTCGGACTGGAAATCTCGTGTCTTTGGACGCCCAATGCGACTGCTACGGAACTGACCAGAGTCGTCTTGCCAGCTCCCAAATCTCCACGCAAACCGATGACGTCGCCGCCGCGGATGGAGTCAGCAATCGCAGTTCCAAATCGAGCGGTCTCATCGACGCTCGTCGCTTCAAAATCCCATGTTTTCATTGTTTTTACCCTCGCAACGCCCGCCGACGCTTCATGCGGATCAGCGATCGTATTGTGACACCATTTGTCTTTTGAAGACAGAACTGCGATCGGCAGATTCGACATGCTCTGGGATGGCGTCGAGCTGAGAGATTCATGATGAGACCCTCTGTTCGCACAGTCTCGAATGAACCTTTGAAACCACAATCTGTTGTATGTCGATAAGTTTTTCACAACAAGATCGTGAAAATTGTGGACAACGCGGTTTCAAGACTTACTATCCCTGCCAACTCAGGCAGTGCGAACTGTCGCCGCGACCGATGGAATTGGTCGCCCACAAGGTCTGAAGGATCGGACCCAAAATGGGAAAGGAATCCCGCACAATGAACCGACTTCGATCGGTCCGGCAACGAGGAGGCCATCTGTCTCTGACCATCGCTCGGTCGCTTTGCTTCCCCCGCGCCATAGCTTTGACTTCGATTCTTCTCGAATCGACATCCCCAATTCTGCTGACCCGCTGACAGGACTGCGCCGGAATGTTTCCTGCGCAATTTCCCGTGCACAAGACGTGCATTGACCTTCGGAAGGACCCGCTACTATGTCACGCAAACCGCAAATTCTCATCAATGGTGATTTCCGCGATGCCCGGAGCGCCAAGCAGCTTTCAGCGCTGAGCTGGTACAACTCAGGCTATTATGATTCGGTGCTGGCTGCCGGCGGGATTCCCGTGCTCGTGCCCCCGGTCGCCGATGATGACGACCTCAAGCAACTGCTCGGTGACTCTGACGGCGTCATCCTCAGCGGTTGTAACTTCGATCTTGACCCCGTTCGGCTGGGCATGGAGCGTCATCCCGCGACACGAAACATGCCGTTGCGTCGCGAGGACTTCGATCGTCGGCTTTGCCGGATCGCCGTCGAAATGCGGCTTCCGATTCTCGCGATCGGCGGTGGTATGCAACTGCTGAATGTGATGTGCGGCGGATCGCTGTATCAGCACGTGACCGAAGACATCCCCAAGGCCCTGCACCACCGAGATTCGGTCGAGGGTGAGCTGCGGCATCTGATCGAAATCGTGCCGGGGACTCGCATGGATCGCATCTACGGACCGGGCGAAATCAGAGTCAATAGTCAGCACCACATGGCCGTTGATCATGTCGCACCGGAATTCACCGTCTCGGCTTCGTCACCGGACGGCGTAGTCGAAGGTATTGAGTCGACCGATGAAGATTGGTTCTGTGTCGGTGTGCAGTGGCATCCCGAAAGCAGCACCGCTTCCGCTCTCGACATGCAGGTCTTTGAGCACCTCCTCGAAGCAACCAAGGCCAGCACTCCGGCCGTTCTGCCAATGACCCGCCGCCGCGCCGCCTAACACACTTCGTGTGGTTGTGCCTGCGGCAGCAGGTTGGCGGGCTTTGCGCCGACAAGTAGCCGAATTTAAGACCGCCGTGGAGCATCGACTCCACGGCGGTTTTTTCGCATCGCACGTTGCTCCAGTGACGGCCCGCTGAATTCTCACTGACTCTCCTCCGTGATATCTTGGCGCGGGATTGTCCTTTGAGCGGCTGTTCGGGAGTGAGTACGCCTTGTCGATTGTGGTGCAGAAATTCGGCGGCACGAGTGTGGCCGACGCGACGAAGATTCGAAACGCGGCTGCGCGGGCAGTCGCCGTCCATCGCGAGGGCCATCAGGTTGTCCTGGTCGTGAGTGCTCGAGGAAAAAAGACCGACGAACTGGTCGGCCTGGCGGCTGAAATTACGGACACGCCGC
The DNA here is from genome assembly GCF_007744515.1 of Stratiformator vulcanicus. Classification (NCBI taxonomy): domain Bacteria; kingdom Pseudomonadati; phylum Planctomycetota; class Planctomycetia; order Planctomycetales; family Planctomycetaceae; genus Stratiformator; species Stratiformator vulcanicus. The sequence goes on along the minus strand of NZ_CP036268.1, from coordinate 2,916,421 downwards.
CGGCCCGAGAGATGGACGTGCTGCTCTCAACCGGGGAGCAGGAAACGATCGCCTTGGCGTCGATGGCGATTCAATCTCTCGGCGTTTCGGCCATGAGTTTTACCGGCGGGCAACTCGGGATCACGACGGACGGGTCGCACTCGAAAGCGCGTATCCGATCGATCGATACCGGTCGGATCCAGGCTGCTTTGGAGGCCGGGCAGATCGTCGTCGCAGCCGGATTCCAAGGTTACGACGAACACGGCAACATCACGACGCTCGGGCGAGGTGGGAGCGATCTGACAGCTACGGCCCTTGCCGCCGTTTTGCGGGCCGATGTCTGTGAAATATTCACCGATGTCGAAGGTGTCTACACAACCGACCCGCGGGTTGTGGCCGAAGCTCGGAAGATCGAAAAAATTGCCTACGAAGAAATGCTCGAACTCGCGAGTCTCGGTGCGGGGGTGATGCACTCGCGATCCATCGAATTCGCGAAGAAATACCACGTTCCCATTCGAGTTCGCCCGGCGCTCGGCGAGGGCGAAGGGACGTTGATCACCGCGCTCGACGACCAAACCGCACCGGTCGTCACCGGCGTGGCGTTGGTCAAAAGTGAATCTCGCGTCACGCTACTCGATCTCCCCGACCGCCCCGGCGTAATGGATCAGATCTTCACGCAGATGGAAGAGCGAAAGATTCCGATCGACATGGTCGTGCAGGATGTCGGCTCCGGCGGAGTGGCGGAGGTCTCGTTCTCGGTCCCCGAAGCAGAATTGGCCGAAACGCTCACAGCCGCGGAACGAGCCGTGGAAGTGCTCGGCCAAGGGCGAGTCGTCAGCGGGACGAACCTGTCGAAGGTGTCGGTAGTCGGAATCGGCATGTCGCGACATACCGGAGTCGCGGCCCTGATGTTCCGCACCCTCGCCGATGCGGGCATCAACATCGGAATCGTGACGACCAGTGAAATTAAAATCTCAGTCCTCGTCGATCGTGATCGCAGCGTCGATGCGGTCCGAGCCATCCATAAAGCATTTGCGCTTCACGAGGAGATTACCGCCGAACCGGCTGTCGGCGTTCGCCGTGAAGTCGGTTCCGCTTCAATCGCGGCCGATGCGGAAACCGAAGATGCGACGGTTCGCGGCTTAGCCGGGATGGAAGACATCGTTGTGAGCGAAGTGCGACTCGACGATTTGCAAAGCCGGGTCACGTTTTCGAACGTTCCGGACCGGCCCGGGGTACTGGCCGATTTGTTCGAAGCGGTCGCCGAGGGCGCCGTTGTCGTCGACATGATCGTGCAAAACGTCAGTCAGCAGGGGCGCGCGAACGTCTCGTTTACCGTCCTTCGCAGTGACTTGGATCGGTGTCTGTTGCTCGGCCGCGAGGTCAGTGAAACGTGGCCGAATTGCGAACTCTCTTTCGAAAAAGAAATCGCCAAAATTTCCGTGACGGGGATCGGACTGCGAACGCACACCAGTGTCGGCCGTGTGATGTTTCGCGCGCTCGCCGAGCAAGGGGCGAACATATCGCTCATCAACACGAGTGAAGTCCGGTTCAGCGCGGTTGTGGCCGGAGATGCCGGCAAGCCCGCCGTCGAAAAAGTGGCCGCCGCGTTCGGCTTGAAGGCACGATAGAGAGCAATCGGCCAGCCTATTTCGACGGTGGCTCGACCAGTCGCAGTAATTTGGGCAATTCCGATTGCAGTTTCGACTTCGGCAGAACGTGGTCGAACCCGGCCCCGCGCGCGGCTTGAAACAGATCACCGCGGACGTGCGGGGCATACCCAATGGTCAGGGCATTTGCCTGATGTGCCCGTTCCAGAACGTCGTTCAGATGCGCCGACACGGATTGCAAGTCGGCGATAAGCACATCGAAATCGAACTGCGTTTCCGGGAACGCTCTCGTGGCCATTGAGCGAAGTTCACCGCCGGCCGAATCACAGGCGGAGCGGATGACAGGCCCCAGAAAGAGATCATCACTCAGGCTGACTGCGATGAATCCACGAGGAGCGTGATCGACAGAAGGTTCACTCATCGTGATTCGACGCGGTGCTGACTTTCGGTCGCAATCGGGAACAGACTTGCCCCGGTCGAATAGTGACCGTGCGGTCGTCCCTATTTATTTTCGAGTTGCTTGAGGAAGTCACCCAACTCATCCGACATCCCGGCCGACTGTTCCTCGCCCTCGCCATCATCGTCATTCAGGAGGAAGTCAGCCACCGCATCTTCGTCGTCATCACCGCCGAAATACGCCTGCTGATCACCATCAGAATCGTCAGCAGCGACGGTAACTTCTTTACTGGAGGCGGCGACCTCTTCACTCTCATCCTCCTCGACCAGAAGGTCGTCGGCGTCGATTTCGATCTCTTCGGAATCGAATCGCTCTTCCCCGTCCGCGTCGCCGGATGCGGACTCATCGAAATCGCCGATATCAATGTCGTCCAACTTGAAGCGAGTCGTTTCCGCGCCGGCGACATCGCTGTCTGAAGGGGCTGCGACATTGGCTTCGACGCTGGCCTCAACACTGGCTTCGTCAGAGACTGCCGCCGTGTACGGTAACTCGTCTTCAGCATCGGGCGTTGTCGCGACGGCCGTTGCGATTTCGTCGTGGTCGAACTGGACGGTCGAGTGTGCCGATTCATCCGGCTTCGCTTCGGAAACCGTCTCTTCAACCGCGTCCGGATCATAATTGACGACAAATTTGATTCCGCCCAGTGAGATTTTGGCGCCGGGCAGCAATGTGACCGTTTCACCGCTGAGAACTTTGTCGGAATCGACATAAGTACCGTTGGAGCTGCCGAGGTCCGTGACGCGGACAGCTCCGTCTTCGATATGGATCCGGCAGTGCTTGCGGCTAATCCGTGAAGAGGCGATCCGCAGATCGCACTCTTTGCTTCGACCAACCAAAGTGGTAGCCCGCAGGACGACCCGCTTCACACTTGCTTTCGCCGCGCGGGCGAGTTCCAGTTCGATACGCATCGGTACTCGCACCCTTAATCAAGATAATCGCATACGTTTAGTTTAACTCCAAACTCATGGAATTCGCAAATCCGTTCTGGATAACGGCTTAAATTGGGTAAATTTCTGAGCGAAAAAAAGCCTCGCCCGAAGGCGAGGCTTGTCCGTATTCGAGTGATCATCCGACCTGCTTACGCCGCTGCCGAGTCATCGTGGTTCACCGACCGACCACGATTGTGGACGACCTCAGGCGTGACGACGAATCGGGCTCCGTTCGGGTGATCGGGGAGTTCGTACATGAACTCGAACATGCACTCTTCCATGACCGAGCGAAGGCCCCGAGCACCGGTGTCTTTGTCGATCGCGATCTTCGCGATCTCGAACAACGCGGCATCGGTGAACTCCAGCTTGGCGTTCTCCATTTCGAACAGCTTCTGATATTGCTTGACCAGAGCGTTCTTCGGCTCGGTCAAAATCTTGACGAGGTCTTCGGCTCCGAGCGGCGAAAGGCTGCTCAAGACCGGGAGACGACCGGCAAGTTCGGGGATCAGGCCGTATTCCAGAACATCATCGACAGTCGCGTGACTGAGGAGCTTGGTGCTCCGTTCGATGTTGCTGGTGTTTTCCTGCGGTCCGAAGCCGATCGATCGCCCACCGATGCGGCGAGCGATGATGTCTTCCAGCCCGACGAACGTGCCGCCGCAAATGAAGAGGATGTTCGTCGTATCGATCTGAATGTACTGCTGCTCGGGGTGCTTTCGTCCCCCCTGCGGCGGGACATTCGCCACCGTACCTTCGAGCATCTTCAACAGAGCCTGCTGAACGCCTTCGCCCGAGACGTCGCGAGTGATCGAGACGTTCTGGCTCGTCTTGCCGATCTTGTCGATCTCGTCGATGAACAAGATGCCCCGCTGGGCAGCTTCGACGTCGAAATCGGCCGCGTGCAGCAGTTTCAGCAGCAGGTTTTCGACGTCTTCACCGACGTATCCCGCTTCGGTCAGCGTCGTCGCATCGCCGATGGCGAACGGCACCTGCAATTGCCGGGCGAGTGTCCGGGCCATCAGCGTTTTACCGCAGCCCGTCGGGCCGATCATCATGATGTTCGATTTCTCGAGCTCGATGTCGTCCGTGTCTTCTTCTTCCCGGCTCATCAGCCGCTTGTAGTGGTTGTGAACCGCGACGGAAAGGACTCGCTTGGTGTGCGTCTGACCGATGACATAGTCATCCAGGAACGACACGATTTCGCGAGGCGCAGGCACGTTCTTAAAGAGCGTCCGGCCGCCACGACGTTTGCGCTCCTGATCGAGGATCGACTCGCATAGCTCGATGCAGTTGCCGCAGATGTAAACGTCGTCAGGCCCTTCGACGAGTGGCCCGACTTCACGATAACTTTTACGGCAGAACGAGCAGTTGGCGTCCTTTTTTCTAACGGAATTGCGTTTAGTGCCGGTCCCGAAATCTTTGCTCGAGGGCATCAGGTATCCTTCGGTGTTGGTGCGTGCGGAGCTTCGACGGTCCCTTTGACCTCCCTGCGCGCTTCCATGCCCGCTGAATCGCCGTTGCCAGCCGTCCGGTGAATCAATTGCTAATCTATGTTCGCGGTTGCGGTCGGATCAATCATTCAATCCGACCGGCCGACTTCGTTTGGTGTGGGTTCCCCTGAATCCGTTGGCGATCTCGACGTCCGGCTCGACTCAGTATTTACTGAGGCCGGCCCGATGGACGACGCGTCGATGGAAACCCGACTTCGAACAGATCGGTATTCCTCCTCTGTGATCTCACCTCGCTCTTTCAATTCTCGAAGATGAATCAGCATCTGTGCGTCGGTCGCTGCAGGATCGTCATCATCGCGCCACCACTGACGGCATTGCATCATGACCCAGACGGCAAAGCCGACAAAAGTCATCCCCGCAATCGTGGCTGCCCATTCCGACGGTGAACCTTTCACCATCGCGTCGGCATAATCTTGCAGCGTTGGCACAGTCCTCACCCACTCCAAAACCCGGTCCACTTGATTATCGAGCGATCGATTCGCCTCGACAACCCGGTGTCCTGAGATTCATCGTGGAACGGTCAACAACGATCGCGATTCCCGTGCCGGAAGTCTTCCAATTCGGATTGAGTGATCGATGTGAACAGAAACTCTCGACCGGCATCGACTCTATTTCGAGCCAATTTGCTGGCGAAGAGGGTCTAATTCGATAGCAGTCTCCTCCGAGGTGAGATGCGATCATCCATCGACCGAGCGTGTAATACTTGCAATCGCGATGCGCGCGAAGATTGAAGTTCAGAGAATTTTGGAACGGCAGCTCCCGACAGGCGACAAGGGAACTGCATCGGTTTGACGTGGATCGTCTCGAACTTCGTCCTCTGACTGACACGATCGGCTCAAGCGATCCGATTGGAAAGGTCGATACAACCGGTAAGGCCGCCGACCGGCAGCGGGTAGATGTTGCGCAACCTTGCCGTGACGGGCCGTCGAATGAAACCGGTTTCACCGGGACACTGCCATGACCAACGTTCTCCGGATCATCGTTCTGACCGCCGGTTTTGCTCTGATCGGAGCGACCGCGACCGCCGACGATGCGGTGCATACCAACAAATCCAAATTCCGCATTCCATACCGCTTCAATGAAGCAGAGATGGAGCGCTTGGGTGCGCGGGAAGTCCGACTATATGTTTCGACCGACCGCGGTCTGAAATGGAAGATGGCTCAATCAGTCGCTCCGGCGACGGCACGCTTCCTCTATGAAGCTGACGGCGACGGGGAGTACTGGTTTTCCGTACGGACGATCGATCGCGCCGGAGGGATGCACCCGGCGACCCGTCAACTGACCGCCGGATTAAAGGTCGTTGTCGATACCGTTCAGCCGCAATTGGATGTGAAAATTCGGCGAGTCCGGCCTGATCAGGTCCGCCTGTCATGGCAGGGTCGTGATGCCTACCTCGACGTGCAGTCGATTCGCCTGGAGTTCCAACAGGGGCAGCAGCAGCGTTGGCTGCCGGTGCGAGTCGTCCCGCAAGCCGCCGGTCAAACCGCTTGGAATGTCCCGGCCGGGACAGAAGTGGCCGTTCGCGGCACGATCGCGGATCTCGCCGGAAACACCGTTGAAAGCAGCGACGCCATTGTTTCGTCGCAAGCGGAAAACGACTCTCCTTTCTTCGATACCGGAACCGTGCCGCTGCTCCCGCCGGACGAATTGGACGGTCCGATCGCCAGCCGTCGCGACCGATACATCTCGCAGGATGGCGGGTCGCTGCCGCAGTTGACTCCGTTGACGATGCCGGGTCGACAGTTGCCATCACCGCAATTCACGTCGAACGGTTCACAGAAAGCAGAACGCTCTCAGAGCTTCGGCAACTCATCGGACGGACTTGTTCCGGATAGCCAACCCGACCCGATCGACGCCGGGGGCGTCCGCACGGTCGGCACCAAGCAATTTACGATCGATTACCAGATCGATGACGTCGGGCCTTCGGGGATTGGAGCGGTCGAATTTTTCGTCACGCAAGATGAAGGCCGGACTTGGTTTCGCTACGGCGTCGATGAAGATCGCGAAAGTCCGTTCGAAGTCGAAGTGCCTTCCGAGGGCGCTTACGGTTTCAGCATCCGCGTCCGCAGCGGTGTCGGACTGGTTGACAGCCCGCCGCAACCGGGCGAGGACCCCGACATCGCAATTGTCGTCGACCTGACCGGGCCGAAGGCTGACCTGTTCGCGCCAGAGCAGGGTCGCGGTAAGAACTTCGGTCGCGTTCTGTTGCGATGGACCGTCGATGATCCCAACCCCACTCAGAAGTGTGTCTCGCTGGCATACTCGGCTTCGCCGGAGGGACCGTGGGAGCCGATCACGCCTTGGATGGAAGACCGCGGCGGGTACCTCTGGGAACTCGGCACCGGTCTGCCCGAGCGGGTCTTCGTTCGCCTCAACGCTCGCGACCGCGCGGGAAATGTCACCCGCGTCGTGACGCCTGAGCCGCTGACGATTGACCTCTCGCGACCCAAGGCGACGATCCTCAAAGTCGCCCCGGTTCGCTGATCGAGAAGTCCCTTCGCATTAATTTCGTCGAGCAACGTAGTGCGGGCTGTGCCCGCCGCGTTCGCTAGCGTTGCCGCGTTTCGTCGGGCACAACCCGCCCTCCCTGAATTGCCGCCACAATCGTGGTAGCATCGCAGGTTGAGGGAACCGCTAGCCAATCCCCTTCCTGCCGGTCGGGGCTGAAGTTCAATGAGTGCCGACCATCAAACGCTCGCCAGACGATATTACTGGTCGCTGACGTTCATCACGTTCGTCGGCATTCCGGCGATCTTCGTTTTCGGTGCGGGTCTGGTTTGGATCATCGGGGCATCGTTTCCGATGGCACGGTGGCTCGCCCTGGCTCACGGCGAACAGTCGCCGGGGCAATATATGCCGCCGACGAAATATGTTTTGCAAACGATTCGTTTGATTGTCGGCCTTGGCCTCGGCATCGGAATTGGTGCGAGTATAGCGGGATACATTCTCGCAACAGTTATTGCGACAGTGCTCGAACTCATCACCGAGATCGGTTTCTCTGAAATCGTCTATAATTTCGGATTTCTGACCCCGATACTGTGGCTGGTGCTGTATTTCATCGGAATCCGCGGATTCGCTGAGCGGATCACCGGTCGGATGTTCGCAACGCCCCGAAAAACATAAATTCCCCAAAATCCACGGGTAGCCCGGCCCCTATACGTCCAGGTCGCGTAGCCGCGAGAGATCTTTCTGGGGCACCTCTCCAATCAACCCGCTCCTCGACAGATCTTAAAGCCGCGCCCGGCAGGAAGCGGATCAAGGAAGGAGCCGCCATCGGGGCAATGGAGAGAGCGGCCGCCAGATGATCCGCTCCTTACCAGTCGCGGCTGCCCCGTAAATTAGGTTTGCGATGAAGATCGACAATCATACGCGGGTGACCCGGACGCTATACGTCCGGGTCGCGCAGCGACAAGAGGTCTCGGAGGGGCGGTTCGAGTAAGGTCATCGATGAGATTCGCTCGAGAAGTCCCGCCGAGACCTCCTGCGGCTGCGCCGCTCGGTTCTATAGGAACCGGGCCACCCGAGAATTTGGTCTGCGATGAATATTGACAATCACACGCTCGCTAAACGTTTCTTCTGGACGTTCGCCCTCGTGACGTTCTTCGGGACGATCACTGTGGGCTTCTTCGGGGTCGGGATCGTTTGGATGCTGATCGCGACGCCGATCCTGGCTCGCTGGTGGACGCAGTCGCAATCCGAACGACGGGTCGAGACGGCTGACACTCCACCGGTGCAAATGGTGCAGCTATTCTTCGCTCAGGTCGGAGTCGGATTCTGTTGCCTGATCGCGGGGGGAATCGCCGGTGCCGTTGGTTGTGGGGCAGGTTTCGCGGTTGCCGAGTTGTTTTGGGGCCAGCACGGAAGTTACCCCACCTATCCGGAGGTAACGCTTGCCGTGCTGTTGAGTGCTGTCATGACGTTGGTTGTTGGTGGGACGGTCGTCTGGCAGTTGACCTGTCGCATGACGGAAAAGTGTTTCGGCGCAGGCGTTTTCTCCGGTAAGGTCGCAGAACCTGAAGACGCAACCGGCCGGACCGACGACACATGACTGAAACGACGCAGAGCCTCGCGACCCGCTTTTTCTGGACGTTCGCCCTCGTGACGTTTTTCGGAACGCTTGCGGCTGGGTTCTACGGGGTTGGGATCGTTTGGATGCTCATCGCGACGCCCTTTCTGGCGCGGTGGTATACGCAGTCTCGCGATGAGATGCCAAAGGGGTCGTGGTGGCCGGCTCCAATTCAAATGCTGAAGATGTTCGGCCTGATGATTGGAATCGGTGTTCTGATCGCGTGCGCAGCCGGCGGGGCGGGATTTTGCACTTGCCTTGCAGGCATGAATTTGGGGTATAGCAGCGCGAACCATCCCTACGGCAATATCTCCGGCGGATTGATCACTATGCTGGCGACTTGGGTTCTGGTCGGTATCGGGGGCGCATTGCTGGGGTCTCGGTTGGTGACCAAGAGTATGTTTGGCGGCACGGCGGACCCAGGGGACGAATCTTCGAGCGAAGAGCTTAGTGGCAATTCGAGCGCTCCCTGACGGTCGCGGCTAAACGCGCGCTATAATGGGGCGACCGATTACCGGAGGGATATTGTGTTGCGATTTGCTTCCGCCGTTTTGCTTTGCGTTGTCGCATCGAATGCGAACGCATGCCTGTGGGATCTTGACACGCTCGAGATGGAGCGAAGCCGGTTCCCAGGTGCGCTGGAACTGATCGTGGGGAAGTTCCTGCGACACTCCGACGTGTTCTACGAGTGGCGAATTGAGGATCGGCAAGAGAAAATTGCCGCCGTGGATGCGGGGGAATTGGAACTGTCGGACGCCGAGGTCGCCGGGCTGTATGATGACTGGGCCGTTGCCCTCTCGAAGCTGGGGCGTGACGAAGACGCGATCGAAGTCATCGATCGCAAGGCGGAGCGATTCCCGGAGACCGGCCGGTACGAAACGCACGCGAACCGAGGCACGTTTCTGATTCACTCCGGCCAACTCGAGGAGGGAATTGCGGAGATCGATCAGGCACTGGAGATCAATCCGGAGGCGCACTTCGGTCGGGAGAAATATCAGAAGCTGTTGGCAGCGTACGTTTTATTTCGTCGCGAAATTGAGCGCCGCGACGATGTGAGTCCTGCTGACTTCAAGGCGGTTTACTCGTTCGCATACTTCTTGGAGGAGCACGAATCCGCCGACTTGAAAGACGCCGTCGATGGGCTACTCGGCATGATGAAGTTTGGCGACTACAAGTCGCCAGTCTTGCTGGAGGCATTGGGGGATATCATTTGGCATTTCCCACATTTGCGCGCCGAGGAGGACGCGAAGCTTCTTGCGGCACGTGCTTTCCTACGTGCAGCAGAACTTACCTCTGATCCTGATAAAGCTGAGGCACTTCGCAAGGATGCAGAGTCCGCCTTAGAGCTGCAAGTCATCGGTGACGGTTCAAACAGACCGTTCACGGTGTCAGAGATCGAAGCTCAACTCGCCCGCGAGGTCACCGAAGCGGAGCAATGGTTCGGGCGGATCAAGAAGGATGAGGCCCTCTGGGTTGAAGCAGCCGACGATCCTGACCAAAGATTCTGGGACAAATACGGCCTGCAGGATGTCCGCGTCGGCAAGGTCCGCATGGAGCGGCTCAGCGAGCGGTATGCTCCCAAGGGGATTCCGCGCTGGATGATCGCCGTTGTGGTTGGGGGAGCCGCGGCGACGCTGTTGGCGATCTTTGGGATCGTGCAATTGAAGAAGGCCGATCGGAAGTCAGACGCGGTGTTCAAGGGGGAACCGCGTTAGCGTCATCAATCGTCGTACTACGCAGGAGTGGCACGGACAACGTCCGTGTCGCGTAGCGACAAGAGCATTCAGTGCGAGGTCGCCTGGCTGTACAGGCATCGATTATGGGTTGGGACCGGCGACTGACTTCTCATGCGGCTTCGCCGCCCGGACGGTGTCCGGGCCACACACGACTTCGCGAGATTTGACGTGCCTGCGGTTCGGGCTTGTGCCGGTTGTTCGAATTTTTCTGCGCCAGCGCCCTCACGGCCCATTGCTCGTGCGTCCCATAGGCTGCTCGCCGCTTGTGACCCCCGAACCTGCGGCGTACACTCTCGGTCCGGTTTGCGGAACGGTCTGACTCGACCAGTGCGGTCGGGGTGCGTTCGGCGAACCGGTCGGACGGGAACCGGCTTTCCGCTCTTTCAAATGATTACTGAACTGGCAGTCCTATGCGGCATCGGCACATTCTTTCTGCGCTCGTAATGAATCAGCCTGGCGTTCTTGCGCAGGTCTCCGGAATGCTCGCCACGCGGGCCTTCAACATCGACAGCTTGACGGTCGGCGAGACCGACCAGCCTGAATTCAGCCGGATGACGTTTGTGGTAAACGGCGACGACCGGGTCCTTGATCAGGTCCGCAAGCAGCTTGAAAAGATCGTCACCGTCGTGAGGGTCGTCGACTTTTCGAATGAAGACTACGTCGAACGCGATCTGATGCTCGTGAAGGTCAGCACTGAAGGCGGCAAGGTCGCCGAAGTCAAACTGCTGGTTGAAATTTTTCGCGGCAAGATCGTCGATGTCAGCCCCGGTCACGTGATGATCGAGATCAGCGGTCCGGAATCGAAGCTGGAGGCATTCGTCGACCAAATGCGACAATTCGGAATTCTCGAACTTGTCCGAACCGGTCGCGTCGCGCTGCAGCGGCGCAAGAGCGTCACCCTCAAGCGAGACGATTCGGACACTCCGGTCGACGCGGCTGTCGAAGCCTGATTCGAAGAACGGCGACAAGCCGCGCACGAAGTCAGCGGATATGCGTGTGCGGGGTGCTGAAAAATCCGCTGACTCCGTGCGCGGCTTGTTCAAATTTCAAATTGTTTCGGAAGGTTTGATTATGGCGGCTAAAGTTTACTACGACGACGACGCGAATCTCGATCTGCTCAAAGGCAAGACGATCGCGATCATCGGATACGGCTCACAGGGGCACGCGCAGGCTCAGAACCTGCGTGACAGCGGCTGCGAGGTCATCGTCGGGCAGCGCAGCGGCTCGCCGAACCACGATCTCGCCGTCGAGCACGGTTTTAAGCCGGTCTCTGCCGGCGAAGCAGCCGAGGCTGGCGATCTGGTCAATATCCTGCTGCCCGATGAAGTCCAAGGGGATGTCTATCGCGACTCCATCAAGCCGCAGCTCCGTTCCGGCAACCTGCTGATGTGCTCGCACGGCTTCAACATTCACTTCGGCCAGGTCGTTCCGCCGGAAGGCGTTGATGCCGCTCTGGTCGCCCCGAAGGGCCCCGGCCACCTTGTGCGTAGCGAATACGAAAAAGGCGGAGGCGTTCCTTCGCTGATCGCGCTATCGGAAGGGGCCTCGGAGGAAAGCCGAAAGCTTGCCCTCGCTTACGCCAAAGGTATTGGCGGCACCCGCGGCGGCGTCATTGAGACCACGATCGCCGAAGAGACCGAAACGGATCTGTTCGGCGAACAGGCTGTGCTGTGTGGTGGCGTCAGCGAGCTCGTTAAGGCGGGCTACGAAACGCTCGTCGATGCGGGCTATCAGCCGGAGATGGCGTACTTCGAGTGCATGCACGAATTAAAGCTGATCGTCGACCTGCTCTATCAGGGCGGCCTCAACTATATGCGTTACAGCGTCTCTAATACGGCGGAGTATGGCGATTACAGCAGCGGCCCGCGGGTCATCACTGATGAGACCAAAGCCGAGATGAAAAAGATTCTCTCGGAAATTCAATCGGGCGAGTTCGCCAAGAATTGGCTGATGGAAAACAAGGTCAACGCCCCGATGTTCAAGGCGACGCGCCGGGCGGAACGGAACCACCCGATCGAGCAGGTCGGCAAGGAACTGCGCCGGATGATGAAGTGGATCGATTCGAAAGAAGTGTGACGACGCATCGGGTAATTGACTAAGATAGGGATGGCAACAGCCGTCCCTTTTTTGTTTACGGAGACTGCTATGGCTTCCGCCGGTACGTCAGCCATCGATATCCCGCCCGGTGGGATTGAAGTATCACGCGAGGAGTTTGTCCGCCGCGTAAGGAGCGGTGAAGATGATCGGCGCTACGAGTACATCGACGGGAGGATGATCGAAGTGAGCGGTGCATCAATTCCTCACGGGGTCATCGCAACGTTAATCATCACTGCGCTGCACACGAGGCTTGATTCGAATGAGTTTCTTGTCCTGGGTGGACAGAACAGCGTTTCGATTCCCGAAAGTAGCTACTTTCTCCCAGACGTGACTGTTGCTCGAAAACCGGTCGAGCTCGACGAGGCGAATGACTGGTCCGTTGCAAATCCGGTTGTTGTTTTTGAGGTCCTCTCTCGTTCGACAAAGCAATTCGACCGCACTGTGCAACGAGACGGTTATCTCTCAGTCCCGTCGCTCACCGACTTGGTGTTCGTCTCCCAGACGGAGATGGCGATCGAACAATACAGCCGACGCAGCGAAGGCGAATGGCTGTTCAATAAAACGAGCGGCCCCCAATCCGTCATCTCACTCGATTCGATCGAAGTTGAATTGTCACTGAAAAAAATCTATGGAGATGTATTGGCCGATTAAGTTCACGCAACAGACCGGCTCTTGCAGCCGAGATTTCTCCGCCGATGCGATTGCTCGATAGGGGGATGCCAGATTCTTAGCCGCGAGAAGTGTTCGCCCGGCTGTTCCATTTCGGGCGTTTTCAATATTGTTATTCGCCCGAAGCCACAACGGCTGAATCGACGTTTTTACCGATTTCGTCGGCTACATTGGCCACATTTTCGAGAAGGATTTTTTGGACGCTCTCTGACTCCCGCTCCGGAATGATCCTTCGACGAACGTCAGCTCGACGATCAATGTTAACGACGGCGTCTGACTCGGAAGATTGCTCCCGACGGACGTCGATATGAATCTCTGCGCCTCTTAAAAAGAGCGGCCGTCCCACCAGATCGATTCGAACCATCTTGCCGCCGATTAAAAGCGGACGCCGCGTGCGAATGCCGTAGCGAGCGATCGCAAATGTACTGTCGATGTCGGACGTGATTTCTGCGGCTGACGAAATTACTCGGACCTCTCCGGTCGTACGAGTAGACCACGCGGCGAGCAGGAAGTCGGGCGGCAGTGTCGGGCCGCCAATGACCCAGCAATCAAGGTCGCGACCGGCTTCTTTGAGCGCCTCAGAAACTGATCTGAGTTGCACGGTCTGTGGGTTTGAGGAAAGGAGTGAGGGGTACGTCGTGGCGATCGAGACGATGACCGTGGCGAATACGGTCACCGATGTAACGCTTCGGCGGAAGGGATCGGTCGTCGATGCGTTCCCGAACAGGAGTCGGGTTCCAATCAGAATAAATAACACGGACAGGAGGAACGACCCGATGATGACCGGCGTTGCGTCCGGAAAGGGAAATGCACCGACGATCCCTTGAAAGAATTCAAAAGTTAATCCGGGCGAAATCACGACGAGAACCGCGAGTTCCGCTCGCACGCGACGATTGGCGATGTCTTCGATACCGGACGCGCCCAGCAACGCGACGGCGATGCCGATGATCGGCCACGTCGATCGGCTGACCGAGCCAACGGCCAGTTCGATAACGCCGATCAGGATTGCTGCGAGAAGAATCGACGTGACAACAGTGTCTGCCCTCGTCCCGACCCCGCTGGTTGTGCGGCGGCTGATGCCGATGGCCCCGATCAGCATGAATCCGAGCAGCCATATGATTTGGCGAATGGCAGGCGATCGATCCAGTTGACCTCGAAGTCGTTCAGAAAGGTCAAATTCTTCGGCAGGTTTGACAAGGGAAACTGAGGGTGAGGAGAGTTCGACCGGTGAACGAAGTGTGGGTTTATTCCCCTGCGAGGGCGCGGGAATTAAGGCGAAGCCGACAGCGGAGACACCAACGGCAACGGCGGCAATCGTAATCAGCCCAAACGCAAAACTAGACGCTTCCGGCAACTGTTCGCCAGTGATACGGCCGCTCTTACTAAGCGGTTTCGATTTGCTTTGTGGATTAGTCAATTCGGCGTTAGGGGTCGTGCCGAAACGCCAGATGAGAATCGATAGGATCGGGACCGTGGTCGCTAACGCAGCGAATAGCCCGGCCCACATGCTGAACAGCGTGCTGAGGCCGATGAACAATCCTGATGCGACTGCGGCAAGAGCGCGTCGAATTCGCGGCTTATCGGAGCAGAATGAAACCGCACATATCATTGATGCCAAGGCGAAGGCGATTGCCAACGAGTTTGGGATCGGTCGTTGGGCCTGAGCGAGCAGTGGGAGCGAACTGGCCCCGAGCAGTGCGGTAAAGAAGCCACCGCGCGTGCGGAACAATATTCGCCCGAGTCGACCGATAATGACGAGCGACGCAATAACACCGATCAGAGACGGGAGAAACGCCAACGGACTGACAACCACTCCCGTGATCCGCATCGCGGACGCCTCGATCCAGGCGGCCACGCTGCCGTGTGAGGGAGAAAGAAATGGGGCGTCTATTGATGATTTTGAGTCGCCATCTGCGGCAAGGGCGACTGCGTAAGGAAGCAAATGTCTTGCTTCGCTCAAGTCGATCGACCGACCCGTTAAGGCGACCAGCGCGGGCAGCGTACACAACAAGACGATCAGCGGATCAAGTCGCCTGCGCACGTTGAGCGGACGAAATAATTCGACATCGCGCTGTCTGGCCAGCGCGATCAGGCGGGCATCGGAGATCAATTCGCCCGATTTCGTCATTGTCGGCATCGAATGCCTTTCGCGAATTCGGTGCTGTGGAAAATCACTTCATCGTCAATGACCCATTTCGACGCCATCGCGACTCCATCCGGCATCGCAATGCGACATTAAACCGACAAGCCCGGCGACACCGAGTCATTTTCCATTAACGGGCGTATTGAGAATGTCACTTAGGATTTCGTCGAGCGGCATCGATGGCTTTTGCCCCGTCAGTCTTTCCAATTTAGAGACGTCGGGCACGCGACGGCGGATGTCCTCGAAATTGGAACCGTAAGCCGATTCATAAGTTTTGTAGCAAACCTTCGAGTCGGATCCCGCTACGCGGATCGCGGCGTCGGCCAATTCCTTGATGCTCACCGCCCGGTCGCTGCCGATGTTGACTACTTCACCCACGGCGGCGGGAGTCTCCATTAACGTGGTCACAGCATCGACCACTTCCCGCACATGAGCGAAGCAGCGGACCTGCGACCCGTCATCGTAAATGGTCAGTTCTTCGCCTCGCTTCGCTTTCTCCAGGAAACGTGGCACGACCATCCCGTAGTCGCCGACCTGTCGCGGTCCGACGACGTTGAAGAACCGTCCGATGACGACATCGAGCCCGAATTTCTGGTGGTAAGCCAAGGCCAAGAATTCATCAATCGCCTTCGAGCAACCATAGGCCCAGCGCGGTTTTGTCGTTGGGCCGAACACAAGGTCGTCGACCTCAGACCAAACTTCGCGGGGATTTTTTCCGTAAACCTCGCTCGTTGAGGCCAGGAAAAACTTCTGGCCCCCCTGCACCGCGAGTCGCAGCATCGCGTCGGTCGGATCGATATTGGTCTCGATCGTACGGACGGGATCGTCGGCGACCAATTTCACCCCAACCGCCGCCGCGAGATGGTAGATCACGTCGGCGCCGCGGACGGCTTCAGTGACCGCGATCGGATCGGTAATCGACCCTTGGAAGAATCGAAACTCCGGGTGATCAACGACTCCTCGCAGATTGACCAGATCGCCGGTCGAAACGTTATCGAGCACGTCGACCGAATGACCTTGATCAAGTAATCGTTCGACCAAATGTGAGCCGATGAAGCCGGCTCCGCCGGTAACCAGGCAGCGAGACATCGTATTCCAGTTGCAGTTCGGAACGGAAAAAAAGTCGGGACGGAATGAAAGACTGACGAGGTAGTTCGCCAATCGGCGGAGGTAATAGCCGCGTGGAACGACCCCACAAGAGTGTAGCCGAACAACTTTTCCCCCGACAGGCGACAGGCTGAACGGTGTGCCGCACCGGCTGTGTTCGTTGCCGACACGCTCTCGCGAAGACGCGATCCGATCGCTGATCTGAGCTTCGTTCAAATTGCGAAACGAAGCGTCGCTCGATTTGTAAAGCCACGTTGACGTTTTCTTGCCGCTGCAAGCGAGTGAGATCGCACTGCTTTTCCACATCGGCTTTGTAAGTGGTTTATCTGATTGGATATATGGCCCGAGTTCCGGTTATTCCGTGTGCAACGATTACACGGATTCTGCGGTTGGTACGGGTTGTGCCAATTGTAACGGTGTCGTGAGACCGGGGCCGTGTGAGAGCGTCCCCGCTCGGGTTTGGTTCATGTGCGGATGCGAGTGCACGTGGCTGCCTGAGAGACCGCCAGAGGTCCATGGGTGACCTGAGAGACCACTCGTGGAAGTGCCGACCGTCGGTCGCGGCCCACCGCTTTTGTCGGCGGGTCGCCCGTCGGTCGGGTGTGCGAAAGCGCCACTGCTTCGGCTTGGGCGGACGCAGACCTGATCGCTGAGAGAGAACCGACCGCGGGGTGTCCCTGTGGTTCGAACTGGATTTACCTAACCGCTGAGGAACAACTCATGTCGAAACTCTTTAGAAACCTGATGGCCGATGAGTCCGGAATCATTTTGTCGGCCGAACTCGTTCTGATTCTTACTCTCGGCGTGCTCGCGTGCGTTGTCGGTATTAACGCCATCGCGAAAGCCGTCAACCACGAGTTGATGGACGTCGCCTCGGCGATCTCCGCGGTCGACCAAAGTTATTACGTGAGCGGCTTCTACAACTCGCACGGCAACGCCGGTAAAGCGGGCTTCGGATTCGTCGACCGAGCGGACGAATGTGATTGCGCCGCTGTGGTTTCAGGAAGCTGCAATGTCGTCGATGGAGCTTTCCGTCGCGGCGAAGCGATCCAGCACCCGATCGCGCCGAACGATGCCATTCAGAGCCCCGTGCCGATGCTGCATGACGACGTCGCGCCCTGCCTGGACTGTGAGGAAGTAATCGGTCCCTGCCACGGCTGCGACATTGAGCCGGTCCCGGCTGACGAACCGGTCAAGCATTGAAGGCTGGCTCGTTCGGCTGATCTTAAGGCGATTGCAATGCGAAGCGGCTGCCGGCCACCGGCAGCCGCTTTTTTGTTTCGAAACGTTAATACCGGATATAACGATTCGTTTCGTAATCTCGACACTGACTGTCAGTCTGACTGTGAGGCATTGACGGATTACGAGGTCCGCAAACCGATGTAAGTCGAGTCGCTAAAGAGACATAGGAAGAATACGTCGCCGGGCGCAACCACTTCAGAGCAGATATCCGGCGATACCGGCACGATCACTGCAATATCCCAAAATCGTTCAGTCGACAAAGCCGACAGAAAGTGACCGGCCTTGTCGTCAGCCCGCCCAAGTAACGCGGCAATGAACGCTTCCTGCCGGTTCGGGCCGCCGGCGGAGCAGAAGCAAGGTCCGATTGCGGTCTCTCTCAACCCGGTTGTCTCTCGAAAAGGTGAACTGTCATGTTGCGTAATCTCTGGAACGATGAACTTGGTCTGATCATTAGCGCGGAGCTCGTCCTCGTCTTAACGATCGGAGTGATCGGCGTCGTTGTCGGCCTGAACGCCGTCGCTAAGTCGGTCAACCACGAGCTGATGGATGTCGCCTCAGCAATTGGAGCCGTCGATCAAAGCTATTTTGTTTCGGGCTTCTTCAATCAGCACCTGAACGCCGGCAAGGCGGGTTTCGGTTTCGCCGATCGGGCTGACGAATGTGACTGTGCCGTCCTGATTACGCCTTTCCCGGCCGTGAAAGTCGATCGCGTCTTCGGCCCAGGTTCCGGTGGGCCTGAAGCCGGGGCGATTCGCGGTGGCCGTTAATTCAACTGCCATTGAACTGCATACGTCATCAGTGTGAGAGCTGAGAACGTAGACCGATCGGACCAGGATCGGAAAAGCATCGCACGGCCTATCAAGGTCGTGCGATGCTTTCTTGCTTCATTTCTCGTTTCATTCCGCCCTGCCGTTCAGATCATGAACGCCGGCATTGACAGTCCGTTAGCTCGCATTGACGAACGAACGTCGCAGCGCCGCCGGGTGGCGAAACGGAAACAGCCACAGCACAAAGCCGTAAGCCTATTCAAGAGATTGCTTTAAGCGCCCACGGCCTCGACCGAATGCGAGTCGATGTGGCAGTACGGCAACGGTTCGGCACGCCTGATGCTTTTCGGAAACATGTTGCTTACGCAGCACAAAGTCATGTCACGGTTCGCCGGACACGGCTAGACCTTGCAAGGGTTTAGAGACGCTTTGGCCGGCGTCTCGCCACGGGCGATTTGTCGTCCGCGTTAATTTCGATTCGCCGATGCGTCCGCGGACGACGCGTTGGATTAAACAGAGTCCGCAATCCTGGTCTCTCACACGGTCTCTCTCACAACTGAGGAATTCTGACAATGTTTCGTACTCTCTGGAATGATGAAGCTGGTCTTATCATCAGCGCTGAACTCGTCCTCGTTCTGACCATTGCCGTCATCGGTGTGGTTGTCGGCCTGAACGCCGTCGCCAAGTCGGTCAACAACGAACTGCTCGATGTCGCTTCGGCCATCGGTGCCGTCGATCAAACTTACTTCGTTACGGGCTTCCGTAACGAGCACGGCAACGCCGCCACCGTCGGATTCGGTTTCTCGGATCAGGCTGACGAATGTGACTGTGCGATCCTCGTCACGCCGGGTCCCCGCGTGAAGGTTCAGGATCCGGGCGAAGGCCCCGGAGCTGGTGGTCCTGAAGCAGGCACCGGCACCCCGTAAGCTGACGGCAGGGTTGTCCCTGCAACAACGACTACCCTCGACACCTCGCAGTGGGAAACCGCTGCGAGGTGTTGTTTTTTTCCCACGTGGCAACACCACATGATGCCTTAAGGGAACATCAAACCCTCGGTCTGGAGCGTTGAGTTTAACACTTCGAAAACTATTCGAACTTAAGTTTTTCAGTGTTTTGTAAGGCGAGGTGAACGTCGATCAATTTTTTTAACGTTCCGCTTTACACTTTGGCACCGCCCTTGCTTTTACCCTCTCTCGACCGCCAGCCGCGAGGCGGTCCTGTCGGAGTCGAGTGGATCGGCCCGACCGGACAAGAACAATTTCTTAATGCGGCGTAAGGGCAAAAGACAATGAAGACTGAACTCAACCTGACGAACTCGCTGTTGACCAACCTGTGGAACGATGAGGCCGGTGTGATCCTCAGTGCCGAAATCGTTCTTGTACTGACCATCGCTGTGCTGTCTGTCGTCGTCGGTCTGAACGCTGTCGCCAAAGCCGTCGTGTTTGAACTGGCCGATGTTGCCAGTGCGATCGGTGCCGTCAGTCAGTCCTTCCATGTTGAAGGCTTCCACAACGAGCACGGCAACGCCTGCACCGATGGTTTCGGCTTCCAGGACCGGTCGGACGAATGTGACTGTGCCGTAATCTTCACCAACGGTGGCGGCATCAAGGTTGACCGGGTCAACGGACCGGGCTCGGGCGGACCTGAAGGTGGTCGCCGAGGCAAATAATTCAAGTCATCTCCTGCGATTTAGAGGAGTTTTGAGGGGCTGCCCTGTACCGTCGCTGATGGTCGTGTCAGGAGGACAAGGTGCAGTTAAACGCCCCCACGGCGACGGTAGCCTCGCGACGGCGTGGCCCGCCGGTCGCAACGGGTGACTTGCAGACCACGTCTAAAGGCCCCGCGGTATATCCGCGGGGCCTTTTTTTTGCGCCTACGAACGTGTCAATGAAAAACAAAAACAATCAAACAAGCCCGCAGCGCAAGCAAGGGACATAACCGACCGGCTGCGTTGCGCAGAAAACAACTGCCTCGATCGCACGTTGCGGACGCTTCAATAAAAGCTATTTAAAGCTCAAACCCGTCCATCTTGCCGATCACCGTGACGCCGTTTTCAGAAACCGCAAAGCCGCGGCGACGGTCCTCGTCATGATCGAAGCCGATCTCGGCTCCTTCGGGAATCTTTACACGCTTGTCGATGATGGCTCGCCGGACCTTGGCATGTCGGCCGATCTCGACACCTTCAAACAAGATCGATTCTTCCACCGTTGCCCAGCTATGGATGTGGACGTCCTGAGAAATGACCGATTTCGAAACCTGTCCGCCGGAGATGATCGTCCCGCTGGCAACGAGACTGTCGTGGGCCTCGCCGACACGCGGTTCTTCTCCGGCCGTTTGCGCAAAGACGAATTTCGGCGGCGGAAAATTGGGATGGAACGTTCGGATCTCCCACTCCTGGTCATAGAGATTCAGTTCCGGCGACACACTCACCAAGTCCATATGGGCGTCATAGAACGCGTCGAGTGTTCCGACGTCACGCCAGTAACCCCGCGTGCCGGTGTTGCGGTCTTGGAAAGGAAACGCCCGCACGCTCCCGGTCTCGATCGTCCGCGGAATGATGTTTTTGCCGAAGTCATGCGAAGTGCCGGGCTCCGTCGCATCGCGAACCAGCTCTTCGAAGAGTGTCCGCGCGTTGAAAACGTAAATCCCCATCGAGGCGAGACACCGCTCATCGTCTCCCGGCATCGGTCTCGGATCGGCCGGCTTTTCGGCAAATTCGACGATCCTTCGGCTATCGTCGATCTGCATCACCCCAAATTCGCGTCCCTCGTCGAGCGGCACCGGAATGCACGCGACCGTTGCCTCGGCCCCCGATTCGATGTGCTGCTCGATCATTTCCGAGTAATCCATCTTGTAGATGTGATCACCCGACAGAATCAGAATGACATCTGGACGGCAGCTTTCGATGGTGTAAATGTTCTGATAAACGGCGTCGGCGGTACCCTGGTACCATTTTTCGTCGATCCGCTGCTGCGGCGGCAGAACGTCGATGTACTCGTCGAGTTCCCGGCACAAAAATCGCCAACCGAGGTTGAGGTGCCGGTCAAGACTGGCGGCTTTGTATTGCGTCATCACCAGGATGCGCCGCAGCCCACTGTTGATGCAGTTGGAGAGGGCGAAATCGATAATCCGATAGGCCCCTCCGAACGGCACTGCCGGCTTCGCCCGATCCCGGGTCAGCGGCTCCAGCCTGGTTCCCTTGCCCCCTGCCAGCACCAGCGTAACAATCCGCGCCATCCCTGCGGTCTCCGTCGATTTGCGTTTGCGACCGACTCGTGTCCGTCGAACTCTCGTGTCTTTCGAACCCTAGTATCCAACGAATTCTCGCCGATTCCTACCCCGGCGGGCGGTTTGATCGAACTTCGCCGACGTTCTCGGTGTCCGTCCGCAGATCGGCAAAACTTTCGGTCGCCCCTGCCCACGCTTGACAGAATCGGCTCAAGACTTATTGTTCGACATACGTTGCTGCACCCCTAGCTCAACTGGATAGAGCATCGGTCTACGGAACCGAAGGTTAGAGGTTCGAATCCTCTGGGGTGTATTTTCTTTGCGCTCCTTTGATTTGGGATCTGTCGGCAGGGCAGCCAAAGTGATCGCGTTTCTCCGTAGCTTACGCAGAAACCTTCCCCGACGGAGCCGCACCGATGCCTCGACGCTAGGAAACGCGCGGGCCCGCCGGACGCATTTTTGCCCTTCGGCTGTCGACCTTGCTGTAGCTTGGTAGCGTTGTCCTACTGGCCGGTCTCACTCCGCGCTCGGGCTGTCGCCTCGGTTCTGCGGAATGGTCTGACCCACGCGGGATCAGATCAACCTCCGATCCACCGAACGCGAAAAGAATCTCCCGGAACTCGGCGCAGGCTCGACAAGAGGGGTCTGAGCGAAATCGACGGGTGAAAGCGCGACGCAGGCTCGCGGAAGAAGTCATCAGGCATGAAACCCTCTTAAGTTTCAATCTGGCTCCGACTTCGTGCTTGCAGCTCTAGAAGTTTCCCAGTTTACGAATTCTGAAAGCCCTTCAAGGTCTGGGAAAACTGCTTTGCGATTTACCCCAATTTCAGACAATTGACGTTTGAGTATTGGCTTTATTTTTGAAGGGACAAGAAATCGAACAAGGTCGATCCCATGGGTTGGTCTTAGCAGCCCAAGATCATGAATTATTTCGCCGGGTAACAATGGTTCATTCGGCGCCGGATGGTATGTAAAAACTCCTGATTGCACCAGAATGCGAGAGTCGATCGGCGGTGGCGTAATCTGTCCAACATCTAATCGTTCTCCAAGGCTAGCCGTCGCTGTATCAATGTGCCATTGCGGCGTATAGCAAAAAATGGCCGCGTCTGCGTCGGTCTGTGAGTCGACGGCAAAGTATAATGCCACAAGCGGATTGGTAGACCAGTCCAATAATCGGGTTGCAAGCCCATAGTGTTGCGCAAACGCCAAGCACTCGTAATCGTTTTCCGGCATTGATTTCGTGTAAGCAACTGCCAAGTTCCGCCAGTGATTGAATCTGCCGAAATCCCGAGGAGGTAACCCAGCGAGCGCAGGTTTTCCGGTTTCTCTTAAATAATACTTCGGTCGTCCCGCTTTCGGAATCAGCGGCCACGACGCATCTCCCTGCCCTCGGTAAATCCAAGCAAGATTTGGATAGTCAGCTATTCCAGAAAGGAATTGTGGAATTGTTGTAATTGTACTCTCTGGCATTTTCATTTTCGTCACTCTTTTCGTAGTCTGATGGCACAGATTTGGGCTTTACCGCGAATTACTCGAATAAACAATCCCAGCCAAGTACGATAGCCGGCAATCAATCGACCGGCCAACTTCTCCTCTTTGTTTTGGCTCGTACCCTAACCCGTTGCAATGACAGCCACTTGCAGATTTCCAGTTGCAGGCAACGGTGCCAAAAATCGATGGTCACCCGCACTAAGCATGCTTCCCGTCAGCCCATCCCATTAATTGAAATGGCAAGCCTTTGCCGAATATAAGATTCGCAGACGCGGTAGTAGCGGACCATTGAGTCGATCTCGATCCATTCATCGACGGCGTGCAGGTTGCCAACCAGTGGTCGCGAAAGATTGACGGGAATGCCCTGCTGTCGAAAGAACCGGCCGTCACTTCCTCCCGAAGCGCGGACGAGCCGCACAGAATTGCCGGTCATTTCTTCCGTCGCTTTGCAAAACAATGGGTCGGGGTCGAGGTGTGTCGGCTCCGCAGTCATGAGCGGCTGCAACAGACATTCCGGACCGAGCACGTCTCTCACCTGCGAAATGACGCTCTCTACCGAATATGGCGGTGGGAAGCGAATATCGAGCACGGCAGTCGCTTTTTCCGGGATGCGATTCGGCGTTGTGTTTTCGGTCGAGCAGATGGTGATCGAACAGGTCGGGAACCAGTGATTGACCTGTTCCTCGATCGATTCCGAAGGCCAATACTGATCGAAATGGTCTCTTAATCGAGAAAGACTTTGAATCAGCGATTCCAGCGCATTGTCACCCAGCCAAGGGCGCGCCGCATGGGCTTCATGCCCGCTTCGCATCACTTGGGCATGGAGAACACCTTTTTCCTCAGTTGTCACATCATTCAGCGATCCGCCATCGGGGATGATGGCGACGCCGCACCGCAGTCCGACTTCATCGATGAGGTAGCGGATACCGTCGAAGCCTCCCCGCTCCTCATCAGATGTTAATGCCAATCCTAACGATAACCCCGGGTGCGCCGTGTGCAGGGCGCGGTGCAATTCGACCAGAATCGCGATCTGGCCCTTCATATCTCCCGTGCCGGGCCCGTAAATTCTCCCCTCGTTAAGTTTCGAGTGATAACAGTCGGGATCGGAGTGCTCGATAACGTCGATATGTCCGCAAAGGAGCACGTCGGGTTCATCGACACCGTCGGGCCTAACGACCATGGAGTGGTATCCGCGACTTTCGAAGTAGTCGGTGCGGATTCCCTCGCCTTGCTCCAAGTGATTTTGCAGGAACTCGAAACATCGCTTCCGCTCTCGCGGTCGACTGTCAGTACTGGGAATTAAGACGAGGTCCCGTGTCAGCGCGGTTAATCGGGATCGAAGTTCGTTGTCGCTGCTGCTCATATTGTCCTTATTCAAGCTGTCCTTAACCAAGGCTGCTCACGAGAAGAGTTCGTGATTAATCACGATCACGGTTCCACGTGACCGGCATGTCCTGTTCTGCCAGGGAGAGAAATTGATGACACTCTTCGACAGTGCGGCCGAGGCAGAGAAACTGGCCCTTATGCACCAGATTGTCCTTCCCGAAATTAAGATTGAGTGGGAGTACGCCGGCATTTTTACCGGGATGATACAGGTGGCCGGGCTGCTCCAACATCTTAAGCAGGTCTTCCGCCGTCGCCGGCACCCCGAGTCGAAGGTTCTGCAATAACCACGCTCCGCTCGGATTGAAGTGTCGACCCAACAGCGACGGATAGGTCGCTCCAGTAACTCGGGCATTGATCTCGCACACATAGACTTCAGGTGTCGATCGACCCTCTTTTTCGACAACCAGCCAATCGATACTCGCCGTCCCGCGGTAGCCGGTTTGATGCAGCCAACCACCGGCTGACTCTGCTTGTCGCATCATTTCTTCACGCAGGGCGGGGAACCTTGCAAGATAGGTCGGCGGCGACTCATTCCCCTGGTGGACCGACTCGTCGCTTAGGATCTGTTCTGTCAAATCAAACGCGTAAACTCGTGACTCGTCGAGAAAAATCTGCGTGCTGGGACTGTGGACGTGCCGGACATCCATAGTCCCCTTCCCGAGCCAGCCCTGAACCATGCACGGGCCCTCATAGAAATAATATTCCGGAATAGGCGGAAACGAACTCTGATCATAAGGCGGACGGACATGTAAAGTCCCGATGCCGGAGGCTCCGATCTGGGATCGAATTACCGCGGACCCGAACCCGCGCTGCTGCAATTGCTTGGCCGCTTGAATGGCGTTGTCGCGAGAATTCGCCTCCAACGTTTCAATCGTCGGCAACCCGGCTTCTTTAAGATAACGATGAAGCAGTAATTTATTGTTGCCGTCGCGGCTGGCGGCCATCGTGCTGATCGTGCGGCAATTTAAGTGCTCCGCCACACGTGTCAGGGTTTCATCGGTTACGTAGCCGTCAATCCAGTCGGTGTTGTGTCGGCCGGTGACATCGAGCAATGCCGCAATATTAGCGGAGTGCTGCTCTTTGAGATGGCGGTTCAGCTCCAAGTATTGATCGTGCGGCATCACATGCAGCCGGGGAAGCGAAAGCCCGAGGTCGTCGCGCAGGTACCGACAGTGTTCCTCGCTCGCCTCGCGCTCTAATAGCAGCAGGTTATCATCGCCGCGGAACAGGAGATTGAGGATCGGAATTAATCGTCCCCCGTAAGAGTCGATCTCTCCGACCTCGTCACGCAGCGCGGCAGTCTCTGCTTCGTTGCCGTAGAACAGGCCGAGCAGGTTCGCGAAGAAGATGACTTTCCGAGACCACAATGGCGGGAGGTTGCCTCGGGTATCAACAAACTCCGCTTTACTAAAGGCGTCTGATTTTTCAGGCGATGCTGTGGTCACATTCTTCTTTCATCAGCCGGGCTGAGAGTCCGTTCCGAAGCGTACGGCAGCCCGGTTCGCTCCGTGACCGGAAGTGCGTCCATGTCGCAACGCAGCATCACAGTCGGGCCGCTGCCATTCTTCATCAGAGCGACGACGCCGTGCCCGCCGATACCGGTGGTCACCTCAAACCCAAGCGATCGCCATTCATCGGCGAGCCGGGCCGCGGTTTGCTCTTCGTGGAAGGAGAGTTCGGGCGACTTGTGGAGTTCGACATACAGCTTGACGACGTCTGTCAGATTTTCGTCCGCCCATTCTTCAACCGGCCCGGCAGGCAGGACCGTCGCGTAGAGCATTATGATTGTAATGAACGCGATCGATCGAATCGCGTTTTGCTCAAGTCGGCATCTCAGGGACGCTATTGCGATGGAGTTCAATCTGATTGCCTTCGGTCACGCTAGGAGAGAATTACCAAACTGTGCGGAATTCTCGACATGGTTCAATTTGTTGCATTGTAGAACCATGACAGGCTGCGCGGCAATCATCGCTGTTTGTAGATCATCTCCTCACTTTCGATCTACATTCTGAGTACGCAAAAGCGGATGCTGGCTGGTGTTCTGTCCCAATCGCACCGTTGGGAGAACCGGCCTTTCGGAGTCGTCGTCTAAAGAATGAGACGAGCGAGTAAAGTCGTGCGCGTTGTCCATTGTCGCGGGTATTCGCATACGTCGCCGAGCGGTTGGCACTGATGACTTCGCGGGATGCCGCGTGACGGTTGCCGCCGGTACATGCTTAAATCCCGTCTGTTGAATGGGAGAAGCAGACGTGTGCGGCTCTTTTCTGGGATGGGCCAGTGTCTGTGTGCTCTGGTCGTTCGGCTGTTCTGAAAGTGTCAGATCCGGTTCGATCGTTCCGCTTCCGGCCCGAAGAGAGACTGTCTTAACTCCGGTGGCAATCTCCCCCGTTTCTCCGTTTTCTCCAGAGAGTTCGGGCTTGGGCGTAGTGGCCCCTTCCCAATCATCTTTTGTCAGATGCTTGCTCGGCAACGTGATCGTCGCTTTCTCGGAGAACAATGGCTGGCTGCCATCGGACGGAGTGAATCGGACTTGAAGCTGGCACTTCGCCGTACGGTCTCCCTCGCGGGTATAAGGGACGAAGACATTATAAGTGGGACCGAGCATTCCGTAGTGCAGGTGCGCGTCCCAAACACCAGGTTCAAAGTCGAATTGATGAAGCGGTTTCACCTGTTCGTCCGGGGTACCGCCATCATCGAACACATAAATCCGTGACTGCCCGTTGACCGATACCGGTGTATTATTTGATCGCGTGAAGAATAAAATTTGCCCGGCGAATCCCCGGGTGGGAAGTCCGTTCACTCCTTTTCCCTCGGCAGGTTGCCAGACACACAGGCACTCGACCGCCGGGTCGGCGGCAGTGGCTTCGTGCGGGACCTTCTGTTTGGAGAGTCTTAAGAAACTGAGCTCGGCACAACTGCATAGGCTCATTACGCAGAGCGCAGCAACGATTAAGAGCGGCTGCTTGTTGAATCGCTCGACACGCGTGGGCGTTTGAGGCCGTGTGTTCAACTTATGATTCGGCATCTTTTCGCGCTCTATCGAAACGATAATTGATCTGCCATCGAAGCCCAACGTACTTCTCAATCGTCAAGCGTCGTGCGACCTGCTCCTGACTCTGTAGCGAACGGTTCAACTCCACTCCCGGCCCCATCTTGGCTTGCATGGGGGAACACGGTGGATTCATTGGGCGAAGGCTCAACGAGCCTGGGCTCTGGTGAGAGTACCGGCGCCGGTGCAGGCACCGTTGACTCGTCAATTCGCGTCGGTGATCGCTGCGGAATCATCTGCGGAAATTGAGGAGCCAGTGGCGATTCAATTCGCGTTGTGGGAATGTCGGGATACTCGACAATCGGGGCATATTCTCCCGATCCCGGCAATTCCGCCGCTTCAGGCGGACAGTAGTCGTAGACGCTTTCCTCCGGCGGCACCGCATAGAGCGGGCCATGAATTTCTTCGGCCTCGCGTTCAATAAAGTGAACCCGCTCCGACTCGACCCGTTTAATCAGTTCTGAGTCGAATTCGTCGCGGATCACGCGTGGAGTCAGAAAGATCAGCAATTCGGTCCGCCGCGTATCGACGCCGTCATACCGAAAAGGAATTCCTAAGATCGGGATGTCGCCGAGCCACGGTACTTTGCGTTCGAGCGATTCATCACGTTTTGTGATCATTCCGCCGAGCACGACGGTTTGACCGTTGCCGACGCTGACCGTCGCGCGGGCCGTCGAGATGTCAATAATCGGTGATTCGACGACATTGCCCGTATTCACATCGGTGAAGATCGGGATTCCGTTTCCGCTGACCGCGCTCTTCGTGGCAATCGTCTCCATGACGATCGTGCCGTCGGGGCTGATCCGCGGCGTGACCGACAAGATAATCCCGACGTCTTCAATATTGACGACCGGATTGGCGAGCCCGACAGCACTGACGGTGACTCCGCGAACGACCGGCACCTGTTGGCCGACCTGAATTTCGGCCAATTGGTTATCGAGCGTTCGGATCTGCGGTCGGCTCAGGATGTGGACCTTACGTTTGGATGCCAGGGCCCTCAGCAAAATGCTGACTGATTCGGAACTCGCGGCGAGAACCAGCCCGCCAAACCCCAGATCGCCATTAATTCGACCGAGAGAGAAGTTTGTTAATCCCTGCGTTCCGACCGACGAAGTGTTGTTGGTGACGTTCGTTCCGACTTGCTGATTGTTAAACAGAAACCCCGGCTGAGCATCGAGCGTGACGACCCGTTGCGTCGTCGTCTGAACGCCGTTCGGAGAGGTAAAGGTCTCGGCAATGGTTGTGATCCCGTCAGCCGGGATCACGCTGCGATTGAACAGGACTGAGTCTTGAAGTCCGAGTTCGACGCCGAATTCATCGGTGTTTTGAAGTTCGACCTCAACGAGCAGGGCTTGGATATTGACTTGAGCCGGGGCTTCGTCGAGTCGCGCGATCAGATTTAAGATGTCTTCGTAATATCGTGGCGTCGAGCTGATCAGAAGGCTGTTGCTCACAATCTCGGGCACGACGATGACTTCGCGCTCTAAGAGCTCGACGGTGCTGATCAGTTCTGGGTCAACGGTTGCAAGATCACGCTGTCCTTGAAGGAACTCATTAATGGCGGTCGCGACTTCGAGGGCCGGGCTGTTGCGAAGTTTAACGACGGTCGTCTTCCGCTGGCGGACATCCGACTGGTCAAGTCGTAAAATGATGGCCTCGACGATGCGCAGCGCGTCGAGTCCTCCAATTGCGAGGATGCTGTTCGTGCGGGTATCGACTGAAAAGCGGAGTGGAATCAGTCCGCTGCCTGCATCTGATGCGCCGGCCACTTGCACGCCGAGTCCGCCCTGCTGGCTGCCCGCCTGCGTCTCTGCATTAAACAAATCTAATAGCAGTTCCGACATGGCTGCGGCATCGCTATTGACCAGCGTAAAGACTTTAATTTCAGCGACCATTTCCGATGGGCGATCGAGTTGCCGGATGATTGCTCCGATGAGGTCCAGGCTATTTTCCGGTGCTGTCACGAGCAAACTATTGGTCCGCGGGTCGGCGGTGATGCGTATATCCGCCAGAATGCCTGATCGCACGAGCCGCCCCGATTCGCCGTCCTGCGACAGGAACTCCAGCACTGTCGCACGGGCGTCGCGGAACTGCTGATCTAACTGGGTCGCCCCGGCGGCTCCGCCACCCGCTCCCCCAAATCCTCCGGTTGGTTGCGTCGGCGGGCCGATCGCGTTTTGAAGCGTGGCGTTGACGACATCGACGAGTTCGATCGCTACGGCGTGCTTCAGCGGAAATACAGTCATTCGGCTGACCGCTTCGGACTCGCCGCGGTCGATCTTCTTAATAAGTGCGGCGATCTCATCGAGGTCACGAGGTCGAGCCTGCACGATCACCGAGTTGGTTCGAATGTGTGGAGTGATTGTTACGCGAGTGCCAAGGCCGCCCCGCTCTGCATAAAAGTCTTCCAGCAATGCCTCGACCTGCGCGGGGACCGCATTCTTTAAATAGAAGACTTCGAATTCAGTTTCGGGTCGGACCGGTTGATCGAGTTCGTTTGCCAGTTCCAGCAATGGGGGCATGTCGTCTTCGTTCGCCATCAGGATGACGGCGTTCGGCTTAACCACTGGGATCGCAGCTACGGTCTGACGGACATCTCCGCCTCTGGCCCGCAACGTCGAGAGTTGTTCATAGACCGCTGTGAGCAGTTCAGCCATCGCTCGAGAGTCGACATGCCTTAGATTTAATAGATGAATACTGGGGACCGCACCCTGGCTGACCTGCTCCAGCGTGCGTACGACTTCCATGACCGCTTCGACATCGGCTTCGTTACCACGAAGAACCAAAACGCCCAGATCAGGCACCGCCTCAACCGAGACGTCGCCCCGCAGCGATTCAATTAAAGACTTTAATTTGGGGTCGTCGGTATCGGCGGGAATTGCCGTCGTGTCTTCGTTCGGTCGCGACGGAGAAGCGTCTGGCTGTTGCTGCGAATTTTGCTGCGTTTCGAAGAACGGCTCCGGTTCGAACGGATTGTTCCCGCGATCGTTTCCTGGCGCTGTGCCCGGTCGAGCGGGTTCGCCCTGCTGCTGCAATTGTGCGACGAGCGTTCCGACTCGGGTCGCCAATTTCCGGCCACCGGTTTCGGAACTCGTGGCGCGAAAGACCTCGCCGCCTGGCGTCGACGGAGCGTCAAGTCCTTCGAGCAACCGCAAGAGAGAATCGGTCTCCGCCCGTTGTCCTCTAATTACGAGCCGACCGCCTGATTCGTCGATGCCGACCTCGAACAGCGGCTTTGAAGATGCCGCTTCAGACGATTGCGTCTCTTGAGCCGTTCGGTAGACCTCGAACGAGGGCAGCCCGGCGACACCAGTGTTGACCAGTTTGGCACGCGACTCGAAAATTCGATGTGTTTTCTTTGCCAATCGAACCGGATCGGAGTTTGGTTCGACCGCGATTGTGACTAGTTCCGAATTACCGATGTCGTTGCCCGATGTTTCGGTCTCGACAGCCGCATTTTTAACCGCGTTCGACTCGAACTCGTTTGTCGTTCCCACCGGCCGAATCGGCGACACCGTCGTTCGGCGTTGCATCGGTCGATTGCTTTTGCGTTTGACGTCGTATTGCCCTGCTTCCCCTGCCGGCGGCAATCGATCGGCGGCCGCCTTCGATTCTCCCAACAATTGAGGCCGACGGTAACGGGCCCGCAGACTAGTGAGATCGAGGACGACGAGATACGAACCCTGCTCGATCACCCGGAAGTTCTGCTCTTCGAGCTCGCGGTTGATGATGCGAACCGCTTCGCCGCGTGAGTATTCGTGCAGGTCAGTGCGCGACCAGCGTCCACCGGGGGCTCGGTCCATTACCAAATGTGAGTCGCTTTGCGCCGCAATGCTTCTGAGAACCGACGGCCACCCTTGGTTGGCGAACGTCATTCTCACGATCGGCTCGGACGGCTCTTCTCGCGGCGGCGAGGTCGTCTTCAGCGGCTCCCAGTCTTCGGCCAACACTGCTGACGAGCAAAGAAATAGCGCGGCTGCGACTAATCCCATTATGCAATCGGGATGTCGAAGGAGAGGCATCCCGGAGTCTCTTCGCGACTGTTGCGACGATCCGTATTGATGGCGATCCATTGCGATTCTCTTAGGAAGCCTGAGCGCACTCCGATGAGAGCGGCGCATGACCTATCTTTCCTGATCGTCACAACCGGACCCGTCAGTCCACAAAACTCCTTTCAATGCGAAGGTTTTTTTCGAAGATTCCCCGCGCGCCAAACGTGACACAAGCCATTGTCTCGTAGCATGTTAAGTCGCCGGCAGCACGGGAAGCACTTTGCGGCGCTCGACGCATGGGGAGCGAGGCGTGCGAAAACGTTTGATACGTTTTGACCAGCGGTCACTGAGAATTGGCTTCGGCAAGCGATTGGCCGAGCCGAATTGATCGCTTCGTTTGGTCCAACGCAAGGTCGACCTCTCTCGCGCGAACATCGACGACTGTCCATTTTTCGGAGCCGACCGGCAGTTCCTCGCTCGATTTCAGTCGTAAGCGTTGGCCAGATTTGCGGTTCAAGAACCAAGCCTCGCGGGTTCCGTCCCGATCGACGACTCCGACGAGGATAATGTCCCTGGCCGGGTCGCCCTGCGGTGCCGCCGGGGGCGGATCGGTAAGTTCGACGGAGAGGCGGTTGCGTAATGGTTCCTCACCGGCCCGAAGAGCAATGATCTCGACCTCGTACCGCCCCGGATCGACCTCGGTGCGTCCGGTCCATCTCAGGACACCGCTTTCCCCAATCGATAGACCAGCTGGCTGCGATGCACCGGGGAACTCGAGACTGTAGTCCGGCTCGGGCAGCGAAGGATCGTCACCCGAAAGTGAAACGTCGAGTGACCATTCGTCGTCAGTACGAAGAACGGCAACCTTACCGGTAACCCGGAATCGCGGGTCAAAAACTGTCGGGAGCGCGAACGGATGGGCCTCACGAATATCCCTGGCGGCCATAATTGCCGCTTCTGCATCGATCGAACCGGCTGGCAAAATTTGCACGGCCGTTTCCGCGGCGTGGGCGGACGGTTCTGTACCATCGACTCCGCGCGTCACTTCGACCACTGAGCCTTCGGCCGATATGACATCGAGTCGCTCTTCAGCGATCTGAATCAATGCGGGCAGTTCATCCGGCAGCAGGTCGGTGCTTGCCAAATTTAATTGCTTCGATTCGGTATCGACTTCCGAAACCAGTGTCGTCTGCGGGAAAAGAGCAACGCGGTCGGGCGTATCGGTCAGACAAACCCCCTCGGCGAGCAGCGTGACGATCAACGGCGATGAACTCGTCCGTCCGCTGCCGCCTAATTCGAGTCGCGCGATCCGTTGCAATAGGCCGACCCGATAAAAGCTAACGAGAAAATCGGTTAGCTCCTCCGTCGTTGCCTGCCCGCTGATCGAGACTTGCACGGCGACATAGACCGTCCCGCGAGAGATACGGTTTTCAGGGGTGACCTTGAGTTGCTTAAAGCCTTTCGATTGCGCGAGGTCCGTCAACCACTGTTGATACAACCTCTGGGCATCAAGCGGCTCCGGCGGCAGGCTCCGACCTTTCAAATCTTTAAGTTCCTTCGTCATGCGAAGCAGCGCGAGTTGCCGATCTTCCTTGCGCTCATATTCCGACTTCAGGGCACTGCGTGTACTTCGAAGTTCATCGAGCGGGCCGAAGATATTGCGATAGAACATCGGCCAGCCCTGCCAGGCCAGAAGGCCAAGCAGAAAGACGATGCCGAGGATCTTTTCGCGAGTTTGCATTTAATAATTCAATCGTTAACTCTGTGTGACCGATTGCGTTGCCGGCTCGCCGGGAACGACGGCTTCGTCCGCACCGGTGTCCGACTCGAGAACCTGGACATCAATTTCGAATCGATAAGGGTAATCTGGGTCGCTACGCGTCAGGTCGATTTGTTTGGGACGCACGCGATAACCGGCATCGGAAAGACTTTGGTACGTCTCTTCGACATCCCGTCGATTCTTCGCCCGGCCCGACCCTTGAATTGTTGCGAGCGCATCGCCGCCGACGGGATTGATCCTTAAATCAAGCAAATAAACACGGTCGGTCCCCGGTAACCGCTCCGCCAGCCTTGATAGTTCGAACAGCCAATTGACTTCGTCCTCTCTCCAGACATCGATCGTTTCGACCGAAGTGATAGTCGGCTCGCCCCGCTTCAGGACGGCGTCGACATCTGAAATATCCAAGTTCAGACGATCAATCTCAGCCTGCAAATCCCCGCTGCTAACCGCGACATACGCGTAGAGCCCAACACACATCAATAGGAGGCCTGCCGCGGCAGAGGCGAGATAGAGCCGCCTTCGATCGGGCTTCGGCTTCGGTTTTCGTGGGTGAAGGAAATCAAAGCGGTTGAATTTGTCAGCCGTCTCTATGCCGGCAAGCACAGCCGGCAGATTATTAAGGGCGCGTTCATGGTCTTCAGATTCGCAGTCAACGAGGTCTTCGATCGCGATGAAATTGAGAGCAATATCCGAGTGAGTTGTTAAAATCCCTCGCACCGCCTCATCAAAATCGCCAATCAAATGGACGGTTGCGATGGGCTGTTCGTGCAACGATTGTTGGCACAATACGAATGTGCGATTGAGTTCGGCCGACAGGAGCCGGTCGTTCGGGGCTTCGTCTGGGTCCCACAACTCGGCGGCATGAATTAATAGAGGCCCCGAATGGTCATACGCCACGGCTTCGAATCGACCGCTGCGGTGCCACGCCAGAAGGGCTGGAACTGTGGCTGAATTAAAAACGCCTTTACCGAGGCAACCTGTCAGAAGATCAAGCGTACTGACACCGATGCTTTGAACAGTGAGCCCGGCCTTCGACAGCACCACGCAGATTGCCGCCAATGTTGTATGTGTGATGGCGGCCGAAAGCACGTATCGACTTTCGCCATCTTGCGAAGACCCGCAGGGGATGTAGTCAAAGACAATCTGATCGACCGGCATCGCTGAGACCGTCGCAAGCTGCATCTCGACGAGTGCATAAAGGTCTTCGTCCGGGACATTGGGGAGTTCTAATCTCCGGACGACGACATCTTCTCTCGGGACGGTGACGACGGCGTCGCGCGGCGACATGCCTCGTTCTTTAAGTTCCCTACTTAGTAATAGAACGAACGCTTCTTCTCCCTCTTGCGATGGGACTTCCGCATGGAATGTGTGCCGCACGTGAATCGGTCCACCCTCCGCATCGCGATCAATGCAGACGAGGCGGTTCGAATGCCATTCAATACCAAGTGGGTGAACCATGTGTCGTTAAACGCTTTGAAGTCAGAAGACTCAAATGGGATTTAATACTCTGCCTTACCGCATCACCGGTTCGGCGACGGGCCGAAAGAACTCGGGGGGATACCCTCGCCCTAAATCACTCAGGTCTCGCACGAATATTAATTGTGGTGGATATTGCGTTGTGTCAATCAACGCTTCGAGCCGGGCCGCGGGTCCGCCTGCATCAAAGGTACCGACGCTTTGCAGTCGAAAGACTCCGCCGCCAGCCGTGATGTATTGATCCAGCTCCCGCATTTGCTCGAGGTTCACCAGTTCCTGCTCTACCATCCACGCGGTTGTCGGCGTGGCGTCGCCGCTGGTCCATCCTTGCCCGGCGGTGAGTCGGGTACCGACGATCGAATCGGCCAGTTCTTCGGTCATTTCGGGGATGCCGAGCAGTGCTTCGCGTTGGGCGTGATTAATGTTGATTCGCCCCTCGATATAGGGTTCCGCGCTGAGGCCCACGGCGTCGAGGAGAATCGGAAAGGCTGACTCCCATGTCGAAGGTTCGGCCGGCCATGGACTGTCGAGCGTTGTTCGCGCGCCGTCGATTTCAGCTTCGACCTGTACGGCGACAAGTTCGTAAAGCGAGCGGATGCGGAACCTCGCCCGGGAGGGGATGCGGATTCCACCACGCGTCTCACCTTGCGTGTTTGAATTGCCGCCACGTCGACGGCGACCGAAAGGCGATCCGCCCTCCACCCGCGGACCACTGATCCGAAACGCGAGAACAAACTTCGCAATCTCTTCACCCAACTCGATTTCGAGTTCGTCGTAGAGCGCTGCGAGATCGCTGCCGTTGACATCGATTTTGGTCGACCCGTCGGCGCGGAGATTCGTCTCGCGTGAATGGACCGTCAGATAGAAGCGCCAACCGGTTTCGAGAATGCCGTCGGCATTATCGAGTGGAAGCGTTTCCGCCCCGTCGTCCTCATTAGGATCTAACACGCCGTTCAAATTAAGGTCTTCACCATATAGCAATTCCGGTGTCACGCCGCGCACGAGCAGCAGTTCGTCGAGCACGTCGACGGGACCGTCTTTCGGTGAATAAGGGGGACTGAGTGTAGAGTAGTATTCGCCCTCTGCCCCAAACTCGCGGAGTGTCGCATCGGGGTCGAGCCAGTCAAGAATGGCATCGGCGATCTCGATCGTCATGCCCGGGATCGGGAGCAGCATGTTGCGGCGTTCTTCCTCGTTAAGCCGCAGGTCGAGTAGGGCGTTTAAATTAATTTTGCCCGACTCATTGGCGACTCCAAATTGAATCAGCGGGTCTTCGTACTGCTGCGGCACCAGCGACAGCACACTCGTCCGTCCTGTTCCGCTGGCCGTTGCGGCGGGCTTGGTTAGGACAGCGTGAAAGAGTGAGTCATTCGAGGCGAGTTCTTCGATTCGCAGATCTTGTGGGTCGGCGAGCCAGGCCCGTGCGAGTTCCACACCCGACTCAGCCGCGAGGCTGGCCTCGACGCTTCGCCGGTACATCTCGGTCGCTTCGCGTTCGCTGACCGATGTGTCTGTGAAGGTGTAAGCCGCCAGTGACAACATCACGATGACGATCAGCACAATCGGCAACACGATGCCCGAGCGATCGGAAGTTTTGCAAAGGGCGATAGCTTTCACGGCGTCACCTCCGTTACCGCTTCCGCCGCGTAGGCGCCCGCGAGAGGCAGCGCGATCACGCCGCGCCAAGACTCGTCCGTATCGAGTGAGAACCCTGTCGTTTCAATAGACTGGTCCTCGGCCTCGAATACAAACGTGACTTCGACTGCCGCGGGCAGGTTGCGGGTGACAGAGGAGTCCCACGCTTCGACCCAGCCGGCGCCATCGAAATAGCGAAAGTAAACCGCGGTGATCTCAGGTGCGAGGACTTCCGTAGCGTTGGCCAGCAGTCCGAGATTGCCTTCAACATCGGCTTGTTCAATGGCGAGCCGATCTCCTGATAGCCGCGAAAGGCCGACTTCCGCGCGGGCATCGCCCACGGCTCCCGCCAGTCCACCAGCGCCGGGCGAGGCAACAAAATAGGAGACCGACTGCAATTCACTGACCTGCGAAGTGCCGCCATTGGCTCCGGACAGTCGGTAGTTAAGCCGCGGCGGCCGGCAGATTTGCATCACCAGCGCATCGGTACTGCCGGTCAAACCTCCCGATGCGGCGAGCAGTGATGATTCCGGATCGACGGCGCCGATCACCGTTGCCTCGTCCTCCTCGGGCTCCTCTTCAGTCGTCGATTCAGAGTCCTCTCCCGCCGCAGCAGCGGGGTCGGCGGAGTCGACGACCGCCCCATCCTCCTCGGCGGCAATCGTATCGACGCGGAACGTGACCGATCGCAGATCGCGAGAAATGCGTTGGAATACGGCCCGGGCAATGCGAGCCCGTTCAATCTCCTCGCGCCCCGTCATGACGAGCCGCCGATTCAGTTCCAAGGCCGAAAGAATCGCCGCCATTAAAACGACGGTCAGGGCGAGAGCCAGCACGACTTCGATCAGCGTGAAGCCGCCGGGTGATCGATGAGTTAATTGGGGGTGAGATTGCATCCTCATCGTCCCGCCTCCGAGGCGATTGCCGCGACGATTGCGGTATCGACAATCGGAATCCAACGGCGCAATTCGCAATCGACGTCGAAGTCGCGTTCGCCACCTCCGTATTCGACTGTGACGACCGCTTCCTGCAGACCAGGATGCGGGCCGGCGAGCAATTCGAGGCTCCAGGTCCAACGGCCTTCCAGGTCGTCTTCGAAAGGAATGCTCGAAACGGACTGCATGGGAACGACTCCCGCGACGACTTCGGCAATCTTTGAATCGCAGCGGACGATCGCCTCCGACCTTAGGCGAGAGACCGAAGCGGACCGGGCCCCGACATTTAATATCTGAGAGATCGCTGCCAGCGCCGCGATAAAGATTGCGAGCGCAAGGACGACCTCGTACAGCGTCAGCCCGTTGCGGCTGGTCGTCATGGCCCGCCTCCGCGACCGATCGAGCCTACGGTGACCGCGCCGGTCAACCCGCGAAGTTTGATCACGATCGAGTGATTCGCGTCATCGACGAGTCTGATCTGCGCTGAGTCGGAAGTGCCGTCGGGATAAAAGAAGACGGCAGCGGCGTCGCTCTGAGCAGTCAAACTGAGACCCTCGGATTCCGCAAATACGATATCGCCGTCGAGCCTGTCCTCTCCAATAAATGTCACTCCGGGGGGCGTTTCTATAGCGGTTGATTCGACCGCCCCAGCACTCACGTCGAACAACAGTGCGACACGAAATATGTTCGTTCCCGTTTCGAATTCGAATCGCATGGGGACGCCCGCATCGATCGCGTCCCGCCTTGCTGTTGTAAGTACCTGCCTGATTTGATCTGCTGCGCCGCGAAGCGGTCGCGTCGACATTGCGCCGGAGAGCGTCGGCACGACCATGCCGGCAATCACTGCCAAGACCGCGAGAACCAGCAGCAGCTCGAACAGCGTAAATGCCCGGCGCTGCGTCTGTTTCCCTCGCGAATGCGGTGATGTGCGGCCGGCCGAACTCACGTCTCGCTCCAATTATTGATGTCGTCACCGCCCCCGTCTTCATTTCGCTTGTTCGGTCCGGCCGACCAGATGGCGGGCTTTGTCGCGCGGCCGCCCTTGGAGTTCGGGTATTCGTAGAGCAGAGGCGTCTCCCACGCGTCCGCGGGTGTTTTTTCAAGATAGGGCTCGATCGCTTTGCCATCGTCATCGACCGGCTCAAGCAGCAGCGCGACTGCGTCCTGCCCACCCTGTGGGTACTCGCCATCATGGTCGATCGCGTAGAGCTTCGCCGCCTGCTCCATCGCCGAGATGCTGTTCTTAGTTGTGTCGATCATGGCCTTCTTCTGCCGCCCCAATAACTGCGGCACGACCATCGCCGCGATGACGCCCAGGATGGCGAGCACGAGCAGCACTTCGAGCAGCGTGAAGCCGGCGCGGCGGATTCGAATGTTATGACTCTTCATTCTCAGTCTTCCTTTCAATTGCGATATGCGGTGGGGGTGGGCTGTCTTGTTTTGGTATTTTCGCACTCAGAGAACGTTCTATTTTGCGGACGGGCACGGCAGAAGAAAGCCGTCGGCTCGATCGTTGTGCGAATTAGAAGGCTCCGCTGCTTTGTAGAATAGGCAACAGCAGCGCCGCCACGACGAACAGCACGATGCCCGCCATGACGGTCAGCAACAATGGTTCGAGCATTCGTACGAAGATGTCGAGTTGGCGATTTGTATTACGTTCCGTCGTTTCGGCGATCCCGACCAACACTTCTTCAAGGTTGTTCGCCTCTTCGCCGACGGCAATCATTTCAATGACTTCGTCCGGAAACTCACCCGATGAGCCGAGCGGGCCCGCGAGCGACTTGCCGGCGGAGACGCTTTCCGAAGCATCGCCGATCGCTTTTGTCAGCACCCGGTTGCCGGTGGCGTCCTTCGCGATCTGCAGCGAACGCAGGATCGGCACGCCGTTGTTAAGCAATGTTCCCAGAATGCGGCAGAACCGGGAGATTGCAAGGCTTTTTACGATGGGACCAATGCCGTAGGCCCGCAGTTTGAAACCGTCGATCCGCTCCAGTTGGCGAGGGTCTCTCATCGCTCGGAGGCCGAAGTAGATCGCGATTCCGATCCCAATGACAATCAGTGGCCAGTAACTGTTCACGGTATCGCTGAACGCCATCAGGATTTGCGTGGGTATAGGAAGCTCACCCTTTGCACTCATGCGTTCGAAGATCGGTGCGAACTTCGGCACGAAGAAGACGAGCATCCCGATCACCACCGCCGTCAACATGCCGATCAGAAACAGCGGATAAATTAAGGCCCCCTGCACGCGACTTTTTAAGGATTGCTGGTGTTCGGTAAACGCGGCGATTCGTTTAAGAACGTCTTCGAGAAAGCTGCCTTCCTCGCCGGCGCGAACCATGCTGACCCCGAGGTCGCCGAAGACATTGGAATGCTGCCGCATCGCGTCGGAAAGTTTCGTGCCGTCGGCGACTTCTGCGTGGATTTCTTTAAGCACTTTTCCGAGTGCGGCGTTGGTTGACTTTCGCTGCAGTAATTCGAGGGACCTCAGCAGCGGCACGCCTGCTTTTAAGAGGTCGGCGAGTTGGGCGTAAAACGTCGCGAGATGGCTCGGCCGGACTCTCGACTTCAACTGCGGAAATAGCGACTGCTTTTCCGCCGCCGGTTCGACCTTAAGTGGGAACAGCGTGCGCCCGGCAAGCAGGCTGAGTGCTTCCTGTTTGCTTCCGGCGGCGATCACGCCGGAGACGCGTGAGCCGGTGCGTTCTCTTGCGATATAGGAAAAGTCAGGCATCGCCGCGTGTGACTCTCATGACTTCGTCGATGCTGGTGATTCCGTCGGCGACTTTATAAAACCCCGACTGTCGCAAGGTCGTCATACCCTGTCGGAGACAGTATTCGCGAATCTGTCCGGCGTCGGCCCGTTCGATACAGAGCCGCCGGACGACTGCATCAGTCTTAAGCAGTTCATGGATTCCCGTCCGGCCCCGGTAGCCGGTGTTGCTGCATTCTCGGCAACCGGCCGCGCGATAAAGCACTTCGGGCCGAGGTTCGGGGAACTCGGGCGGAATGTCGTCCTCTTTCGGCACATATGGCTGCTTGCAGTGCTTGCACAATGTTCGGAGCAGCCGTTGAGCGAGGATGCCTTCAACCGTGCTGGCCACGAGATAGGGTTCGACACCCATGTCGATGAGCCGTGTAAAAGATCCCGGTGCATCATTTGTGTGGAGCGTGCTGAAGACGAGGTGTCCGGTCAGCGACGCTTGGATCGCGCTCTGGGCGGTCTCGCTGTCTCGGACTTCGCCAATCAGCACGACATCCGGGTCGTGTCGGAGAATGCTCCGCAGTCCCGCGGCGAACGTCAGGCCGATCCGGCTGTGAACCTGAATCTGGCTGATGCCCTGCGTGTGATATTCGACCGGATCTTCGACCGTGATAATTTTCGTCTCGGGTGTTTTAATCGCATTGAGCGCCGAGTAAAGCGTCGTCGTCTTACCGCTACCGGTCGGGCCGGTCACGAGCACAATTCCGTGCGGCATCGTGATCAGTTCGCGAAATGTCTTGTAATCCTTTTCCTGCATCCCGGCCGACTCGAGGTCGAACTTCATCCGCTGTTTATCGAGCAGGCGCAGCACGATGCCTTCGCCGTGAATCATGGGGATAATCGAAACACGGACGTCGATTTCTCGACCCGACACGCGGAGTTGAATCCGTCCGTCCTGCGGCAGTCGCTTCTCCGCAATATTAAGATGCGCCATGATCTTCAGGCGGGTCACGATCGCGGCGAAGAAATGATTAATTTCCGCCGGCACCGACTGGACTCGGAGGAGGCCGTCGACACGAAATCGAACCGTCAATCCGCGTTCGGCCGGTTCGATATGCACGTCGCTTGCCCCTAAATTGAGCGCTTCGACGAGCAGTTCGTTGACGAGCCGAATGACGGAAGCGGATTGTGCCTGCTCGGCGAGTTCCCCGGACTCGGCCGAAAGCTCCTCAAGGAGTTCGACACCGTCGTCACCTCGGGCACGGATCAGTTCATTGATCGTGTCGCCGCCGACGCCGAGGTGCTCTTTAATCTGCCGCAAAATCTGCTCGCGTGGAGCCAGTACCGCACGCAGTTTAAGGCCAGTCAGCGTGGCCAATTCCTGCAACGCTTCGACATCGAACGGATCGCTGACGGCGACGTACACTTTGCCCGCTTTTTCTTCGAGCGGCAGCAGAACGTGCTTGTAGAGCGGCGATGTCGGGAACTTCGCGAGCAACTCGGGTGAGACGTCCAACTGCGTGAGGTCGACGTATCTCATGCCGAGCTCGTCGGCCAGTTGTTCCAACACGTCTTCTTCAGCGGCGTACCCCAACTCGACGACGGCCCTATCGAGCCGCGCGGCAGAACCGTTACCGAGCGCGACAGCGGAGGTGCGCTGGTCGGCGGTGATCAACCCGCGTTGAACAAGTAGGTCGCCGATATCCATTAAGATACTGCTGTAGAATCGCGAAGACGCTAAACCGTTCGAAGGGAGAATTTAAAAGGGCCGCAATCGGGGAGATCGATTTTCCTAACGGCGACCGCGTTGCCCCCGATTTCCGCGATCACCGCCGCCACTTCCCCGTTGATTGCCGCCACGGTTTTGGGCCTCTGCACCCGCAGGCCGCCCGCCGCCGCCCTGCGTCTGGCGGAAGCGCTCCAGCATTTGCTGCCGGATTGCGTCACGAGCCTGCGCGGCGGCCGCATCGTCGCCCGACCGCGCTGATGACGAGCTGCTCGGTGACGCTGAGCGACCTGATTGCGGCGTCCCGGTCGTGCTGACGCGGACCTTCGGGATCACCGAGCCGAGTGCCTGTTGAATCAGCAGCGAGTTCTCTTTGTTGACCGACATGACCCGGACGGTCCGATTTGCCGCGCGGGCCGAATCATCGAGTGTTTCGACCAAGCGACTGATCTCGTTGAAGGTCGCTTCGTTTGCTGAGACGACGATCTGGCTCGTCTGCGTATCGACGCCGATTGAGACGCGGACTTCCGTGGGCCGCGAAGCCGCCTGCATTCCGCCCAGCATTGCTTCGAACGGATTCGAACCGTTGCCGCCACGCTGCCCGCGCCCGCGATTCGCGTCTCTGCCGCGGTCATTGTCACCCATCTGATCCGCATACACGTCTTTTAAGATCGCAGCGACTTCGCTGACATCGGCGTACGCGACCGGAATCGTCCGCGGGACCCGGTCCCTCAGCGATTCGGGGAGTTCGGCCGAGTCGAGCAGTTTCAGGACCTCTTCCATGCGGTCGACCGTTTGCTTTGGGCCGCGAACGAAGAGTGCGTTCAATCGTGTTTCCGGAATGATCTCGACTGTCGGGTCCGAACCGAGCGGCGATAGTCCATCCGCTGATGACGATGACCCGAGCAGCAGTCCGCCGCCAATCGTCGCATCGGGAAAGAGCTGTTGCAGCATCGACGCGGAGGTCGTCGCGTCGGCGGTCCGCAGATAAAAAACGGTCCACTGCGTCTGTGGCTTGGAAGTGAGCATCAGCGACTGAACGAGTTGCTCTAACTGATCGAGGATATCTTCGTCCTCGGAAAGCAG
Organism: Stratiformator vulcanicus; assembly: GCF_007744515.1. Taxonomy (NCBI): domain Bacteria; kingdom Pseudomonadati; phylum Planctomycetota; class Planctomycetia; order Planctomycetales; family Planctomycetaceae; genus Stratiformator; species Stratiformator vulcanicus. Next base: position 2,873,623 of record NZ_CP036268.1, on the reverse strand, counting down.
CATCAATTGGCCACCTCGCACGGTGACGGTGACCTCCGGCGGCGCCGATGCTTGCGACCTGCGGTCGGCTTCATCGTTGCCGGTTGAATTGGGCGACGAGGTCATGGGCCGCGTCGATTCGCCGCCGCTTTGCGATTTCGGGGCCGCGCCGTCGTCAGGGCTCTCGCCGAAGATTTCGCGGGCCCAGTCTTCGAAGTCGGCGTCACCATCGCTCGCATCCGGCTCATCGGTCTCGTTTGCGGTCGACTGAAGCAACGTCGCGGAGCGAATCGTCGGTCCGCGATCGGATCCGATATCAGTCGCTTCGAGGCGGCTTGAGGGACGTCGACTTTCCCCTTCATCCGACGGGACGACAACGCGGATGTTGGCCCGGCCCGACGCGTTCCACAGCCGTTCGATCAACGGCAACAGGTCGGACGGATCACGCCCGCCCAGTGGAATCATGCGGATCGGACCTTTGCCGGAAACCAACGACTGCTGACCGGCCTGCCCGTTCTCGCCCAATTGAGTAAGAAGCGACCGGACCTGAGTGATCTGATCGGGAGTGCCACGGACCATGATCCGTCGGCCGAAGTTATCGGCTTCGATCTTTGGGGCTCGATCCTCATCACCGGCGAACAGCGAGCGAAGTACTAAAGCGGTTGAAGCCGGATCAGCCGTCGAGAGCGGCATCACCGCGACCGACTGGCCGCCGCCGAGTCCGTCGAGTTGCCGGATTAACTGCTCGGCCTCTTTCTGGTCGGCTGGCGAGGCGAAGATGTGCAACAGGTCATTGCGAGCGTCTTCGTTGACGACGACACCGGGCATTAGCGCATTGAGCGTCTTCGACACCTCGAAAGCATCTGCTTCCTCAAGTTCATAGACTCGCAGAAACGGTTTGTTGTCTTTGACCTCGTCCACGAAGTCGCTGCCCTCACCGCCGACATCGACCGTTTGAAGCACCTGCTCGATCATCGTCAGTTTCGCAATCGTAGCCGAGACCAGCAGCGTGTTGGTGCGCGAGTCGGACGCGATCTGAATCGTCGGATCGCTCGCCTGAGCCTGGCCGGACTGATCACGGCGTCCGTCATCCTCGCGACGCCGATCCCAAGACGATCTGCGTCGGTCGCGATCTCGCTCCCCCGAGGCCGCTGCACTCACGTTTGGAACACCGCTTCCGATACCGAACAGGTTGCGAATCGTTCGCTCCGCCTCCGATACCGGGATATTTCGAACTTTAAAGCTGCGAAATGCCATATCGGTCGGCCCTTCTCGCAGCGTCGCCTTTTCCAGTAGATCGCGGATGCGACGCAGATTGGCTCCGATGTCAGTGACCGCGATCGCATTCGATGCGCTCAGCGACGCGACTGTTCCTTGAGGACCAAGTAGAGCTTGCGCTTCCTCCGCCGCTTTCTCGGCGTCGATGCCCGAGAGGGGAATCACCACGCTCAATAACTCGTTCTTACCTCGGTTGTCGAGTTCTTCGAGAGAGACATCGGGCACAAGATTCGGAGCAATGCCTTCACTCACGTCGACTGATACGAGGAAGTTATCCCGGCGGACGAGAATGAATCCCTTGGGCAGCAGATAGCCATTGATGACGTCGATCGCCTCGGTCGGGGTGTAGCTGTTCGGGTCGTAGTAGCTGAACGTGCCTTGCGGGACTTCGTTCAGATCGAGCGTTAGCCCCCCGACTTCCGCGAACAGCCGCAACACGTCGGGCCACGGGGCGTAGCGAAAGTTGAATGAGATCTTCCCGGTTTCTTCAGTTGCTTGCCCGGTCGTCCCGGCGTCGGACCCGAATGAAGCTGTGACTTCGGCGCCGTCGGGCACTTGCGTTTCCGGGGTATTGACAACAACCGGCGTCTCATCTCCTGTCGGTAGATCGTCGGCGGAGTCGTCTTGCTGTGCGTTGTCCTCTCCACGCGAAGCGGAACGACTTTCAGGTTTGTTCTCGACGTCTTGGCGACTTCCCGGCGGGCCGCGTCGTTCAGAGTCGTTGTCTTCATCTCTTCCGCCGCGTCGAGTGCGATTGCGGTCGCCTCCGCCGCGATTCTGCACCATCTTCTGAGCGGCTTCCGAAGGCTCACCCATCTTTTGTTTCCATTGGGACTTCTGATCGTCGGTCAGCACTTCCTGAATCTTGCCGTCGAAATCATCGCGGATCCTCTGCGACTCCTCGGGGTCGGCATCGCGTCCCAACGCGCGGAGTGCCTCGGACCGCTGATCGTTCAGTTCCGAGACCTTTGACCGTTGGTCTTCGCTCAGCCCGAGTTCTTGCTGTAATTCTTCCTGCGCGATCGCTCGCGATCCCTGCGCCTGCAGCGCGATCTGCTTCAAACGAGAAAACTGCCCGCCGGAAATCACACGCTGGGCGTCAACTTCGATCTCCTTGATCCGCTCCTGCATTTGGGAGCGAATCTCTTCGCGAATGCGGTTTCGCTCTTCATCAGTCTCGGCCGATCGCATCCGGCGGAAATTCTCGAACATGTTCCCGCTTTGGGAAAACGTTCGCGAGACGATGTCCATCAGCTCGGATCGCTGCTCCTCGGTGATGCCGAGTTCCTGCTGGACATCCTCATCGCGCAAGTACATCAGTGGCGTTTGCGGTCGACCGAATCCGCCACCGCGCTGCGCTTGAGCGCTGACGGGGAGAATCGTCAGCACGCCCAAAAAGCATGCGGACACGATCCAGCGGAGCGAATTTCGATGGGCAGCCACGAAAGTCAACCTGTTCGAAGTGAAGAGCTGTTCGAAGTGAAGAGAAACGCAACCTTCAGAAATGGCAAAGCTCACAGTGATATTGCTGTACTTAAACCACTACCGCAATGAAACTTGCGGAAGAGCTTTTCCGGTAGAGCGCACAGTGGGTCGTAACTGGAACACCACTTTGCTCCTGAAGTCTCGAAAATTTTCGACCATATCGGCAAAGCCGATGCAGTTTTGCTCTTCGATTCCTCATAAACGAATTGGTGATCGACGAATCGCAACGAATCGGTCAGATTATCTTAGAGACGCACATGCTCTCCGGGTCGAACAGAATTAGTATCATGAGCCATTTCAATAGACTTACCGTTGGCCTCGTCTTTCTGCTTTGTGCCAGCGTCGCTTGCGGCCAGTCGTCGAGCCTGTTCGGCTCCAGCGGCCCGATCGGACAGCGAAACGCCGCCCTGTCGGGGACTGGTACTGCGGGAGGCGCCGGGGCCTTCGGGACCGGATCGGCTGTCGGGCAGACAGGCACTGGAGGCGCGGCTGCTGCACCGACCGTTGGAAATGTCACCGGATTCTCCGGTGGCTTTGTCGGCCGAAGTGACAATGTCGGTCGGTTCGTCGGCGAGCAACAGGCGGGCACTCAGCAGGTCGGTCGAGCCGGCGGCAGCGGCGGACGCGATCTCTCCGCCCTCGGCAATCGTGGGAATCAGCGAGGGGCGGGTGTCGATCGCAACTCCGGGCCGGCTTCCGGAGCAAATCGCTCGATCCCGCTACCGCGCCCGGTTCAACGGATCGGCTTCGACTACCCAAAGCGGACTCAAGCCGACGTGATTGCCAGTGCCGATGTCACGATCCGCCGATTTGAAGACAGCCTCGGAGAAGCCGCTTCCATTGAAATCGCGGCTGAAGCGGAAGGTCGAATTGTCCTCCGTGGCACGGTGTCGTCAGAACGGGAGCGACTCTTGGCGGAAACGCTGCTCCGGATGGAGCCCGGTGTTGGTCGCGTGGTCAATGAATTGAGGGTCGACCCGTAGAGTTCTGCTTAGCGCGCGATGGTAATCGAGTTCCCGCGGCGCTTCCTCCAGACTTCGTTGCTTACCTGACGCGAACCCACTACGCGTCTTACGTTGTCGCGCGGTAACGGCAGTCGCCGACCGGGCTTGAAACCGTCGATGAAATGAGAGGCCGCGCGCCATGGACCGTCCGTTGCCTTCGACGTTGCCGAGAGACACTTCATGGCTCAGAAATTGATCATTGCCGTTGCTCTATGCAGCGCGATTGCCGCGGTGGAAGGCATTGCGATGGCAGGCGTTCCTTGGTTGCGACAAGAACCTTTCTCTCCCGGGACCGAGAAATTTACCGGTGATCCTGCTATCAAGCCGAAGGCGGAGCGTTATCAGTCGGGCAATCAAATGCACGGCCTGATTCGAAACTATCACCATCGTGACATGGTGTTTCAAGCAGGGCTTCACAACGGCTATTTGCACCACTGGCACTTGCCGTTTAAGCCGAAGGATAAGTGCCCGCCGTACGAACCCCGATTTTCCGGCACGAGTTACGTCTTCGAACGCTGGGCACCGACTCAGTCGTACTACCTCCCTCATCAATTAGGGGGGCAGCAACAGTCGTACGGCGTCGCGCCAAGCCCTTACGGCTTCGATGAGGGTGACCCACTGCTTCCATAGAGCTGTCGCGGATATCGCCAGTCCGCCGTCGTGAAACTATTGCAGACGCCCTGTGTCACTCTTAAATGTTACTGATTTCTTGGCCTTCGGGATCTCGCACGCGTGTGTTCGGCATTGGTAACTCGGAGGGAGACTCCGGATACTCGAACAATCGGTGTTCGTTCTCAGCCGTTACCACGATGGCCGGTTCGCTCAATACGCCGGTCTGTTTGACGTATCGCTCGTTGCACCGGTACTCGCAGATACCGCAACCAACACACAGGTCACGATCGACGACGGGGATTTCGACCCGGCTCATCGCGTCCAGTTCGTCGACCGAAAACATGCCGTCGGGAGGCGGAGGGTCGAGTTCAATGCGGATCGTTTCTAAGGTGATCGCATCGTATCCGGCAGCGGCGCATTCGACGTAGCAAAGGTCACACGGCTCACGATTCTCTTCTCGCAAGGGCAGGCATGTATCGGGATTAAGCCAAGCCAGCCCCATGTGGGTCTTGCGTTTAACCAGCAAATCGAGCGGTTGGATCGCCCCGGTCGGGCAGACCTCTGTACAGAAGTTACAGTCTTGATGACATCCGGCGTGAGACGGTACGGCGATCGGAGTCCACATCGCATCGAGACCGAATTCCAATCCTGCCGGATGCAAGACTGGCCCGGGGCAAACCTTAAAACACTCGCCACATCGAATACACAGATTTAAGAAGTCAGGCTCGGGTACGCTCCCCGGAGGTCGAAGCGGACCCTCACCGGGTGGTGCGGTCGCCGCCTTCGCCGACGATACCCGCGCAAAAGCGGCGGCTGCCCCGGCGACGACTGTTGCTGCCACGAAACCGCGACGCGACATGGGTCGCTCGACATTCGGAGGATCGTTTTCCACCTTTAATTCGTCATCATTAAATCGTGTGACGAACTTAATCGAATGCACCGGGCAAACGCCCCCGCAGGTTTGGCAATAGGTGCAGTCGGCCGTGCGGGTCGTGAAATCCTCTTTGATCGCATCAAACGGGCAGATTTCGACACACTTATTACATTTCACGCAGCTCGATTCGACCTTCCGCTCGCCGACACGAAATGTATTGAAGACCGACAAAAGCGCCCCGCTCGGGCAGACGTACCGGCACCAGAATCGCTTGCCCATTAAGCTCAGCAGGAACACCCCGCAGAACATGGCGATCGAAATATAGAACGTGACTTCGACTGCTCGGAGGTGACTGCTGTCTTTTAAGACTGCAATCTGCGCGCGACCTCCGGTGAATAAGAGTCCTCGGGTGAGTACGGGAATCGCCGAGAAGAAGCCTGCCGTCATCACACCGAACAGCGCTGAAACTAATACGCCTGTCAGGATGTAATACTTGGTATGCACCCACCAACCACGCGGTTCGACGTGCAGCTTCGGCACTCGCTTGCCGACGGCCCAGTCAAAGAAATCGATGAGAGTGCCCAGCGGGCAGAACCAGCCGCAGAATGCGCGGGGAATCAGAATGCAAAAAGTCAGAATGCCGAGGGTCCACGCGAAGGTCGCCCAATTAAAGACCTTGCCGGCCAATGCGGTTGAAACGCCGACCAGCGGGTCAATCAGCAAGAATAACTCTGCCGGGTTCAACTCTTTACTGTCGAATAGTCCCGCCGAAAATTCGGAGGAAGAGGAATAAGGCCAGCAGACGTAAAAGAACGCATAGAGAAACAGTGCGAGGCAAACGACCTGCACCACTCGACGTAACGGTGACGTGAGCCACGTCGGGCCGATCCGATTGAGCGTGCGGTGGGCAACACCGATCCAGCCCTTCCGCTTGCTCTTTTTCAGATACGGGAAGAAGACGTCAACGGCGGATTTAGCCATTAAAGCCCTGCCTTTTTAAGGGCGCGATATACCCCAGTCCGGATCGCGTCGCATGTGACCGTTGCGCCGCTGACCGCATCGACCTGAAGGCTTTGCTTATCAATAATTCGCTGCGGCAGGATTTTCGTTGCGTTCTGCTCGATCTTTTCTTTGTGCTTGATGGCGATATCAGCAATGCGTCCACCGGAGATTTTGACCGTGAGGTGTACGTCACCACTATAACCGATTGCCGATTCACGATAGGTTCCGTCCCGCAAAGAAGCGTTGCTCAACGCCCGAGTCGCGAGCAATTCCAGTTTCGACTGCACCTTCAGTGACCGTTTCTTGAGTTCGTGTCGACCATAAGGTGGCTTGGCAATCGGGAAGATTCGGGCCGAGGCGGAATAAGACTGGCGAGCTTCGTCATACTTTCCCCAAGCGGCGTAAAGGTCGCCAAAGTGATCATATAGAGTAGCCTGTCGCATCTCTCGCCACGGTTTTCCGGGGAGATTGTTCATTGCAAAATCGAGGTGTGCCTTGGCTTTATCAAATTCACCTTGTTGATGCAGCAGCGAGGCCACCATCATGTGCGAGTGGATGGGAGTCGGGTTTCTCTTAGTCGAGAGGTAGTCTTCGTAGGCTTGAATCGCCCACACGTTCTCATTCCCCATTTGAAGGTAATGCGGGAATTCGCCGGCGACTCCTTTCTCCTGCGGGGTCTTATTGAAATAGATCCACGAGAGCTTGATCGCTTCTCTCTTTGCCCGAAGAGTTTCGACGCCCAGCAATCGGCGAACCTCCAGCCGGGCTTCTTTCCACGGCTTCGAGGTATTGTAGTTTGTCGACACAGAAGCAAGCCAGGGGGGAGGCACCTGCAGGTTCGCGAGTTTCTCGTCAAGTGATCTGCCGCTTGTGCGTGGGGAAGACGGCGTATTCGGCACGGATGCCGTTTGGATGCGTGGCTCGTTGATGCTCCCGCTCTTCTCCCGCACCGGGGGAGTGTCACGTTGCGTCAAAGCCGTGTTTTCCGAAGGGCTTGTCTCGTCGCCCCGACCTGAATCGATGCGGATCATCTCAAGCTCTGCGGCCGGCGGGGTCGCTACTATGGACTCCTCGGCTTCGTCTGACTGACCGCAACCAGCGAGGCACAGCAATACTCCGCCACAGATCAACAGGGCCAACCGCCTCATATAGGCGGAAGTAAACAACTTCCCCCGGCGATTTTTCGATGCCAGATCGCCCGGACGGAATTTAGTTTTCAACAGGAGACTGGTTGTCAAAGAGAAATCTCCAAGGGCCGGCATGAAATTCACTCGTTCGAATAAGGTCGGGATTATCAAGCGGCTTTGTGCAAAGGCTTAAAGGCCTGCACGTTTGAGAGCCTCAAAAACTCCGGTCTTAATCGCATCCGATGTGACCGTCGCTCCTGTCACGCCATCGACCTGCAACTTCTGTTGTTTCATAATGCGATCGGGCACGATTTTGGTCGATCCCTGTTCGATTTTTTCCTTGTGCTTTAGGCTAATGTCCGAGATTTGTCCGCCAGCAACTTTCACGGTGACATTAATATCGCCGCTGTACCCCAACGTGCGATGGCGGTAGGTGCCGTCGCGCAGGCTGGCTGACGATAGAGCCGATGAGGCAAGCATTCGCAGTTTGGATTGCACTTTCTCAGAGCGTCGCTTCAGTAAGTGTTTTCCATAGGGAATTTTGTTGGCCAGAGGGTAGAGTCGGGCGGCCTCTGCGTAATGTTGTTGGGCCAGCCGGTCTTTGCCCCATGCCGCATAGAGGTCTCCCAAGGCCTGCTGGACATCGGCTTGACGATAGGTCAGCCAAGGGCCGCTGGGGATCCGGCGCATCGTCATTCCTAAGAGCCGTTCGGCTTTTTGATAATCGCCAAATGACGTGTAGAGCGATGCCAATTGAATCTCGGCGTGAATCGGTGGCTGTGGCAGGTTCTGTTTGAGCAGCCATTCATGGGCGTGGACGGCCCAAAGGTGCTCGCCGCCTAAGTGGACGTATTCCGGATACTCAACCCCTGCTCCAGCGGCCTTTTTTTTATAGTAAATCCAATTGATTTTTAATGCTTGTTCGACTGACTGACGATCGTCATTAGCCAGCAGTCTACGGATTTCAAGCCGGGCTTCCTTCCACGGGCGGGACGTGTCGTAGTTCGGCCTTACGGAATTGATCCATGCGGGAGGAAGCTGAAATTCCGCAAGCTGCTCATCGAGACTTTTGTCGCTGCCGTGATTCTGCCCGCCTGTCGCGGGCGGAGTGTTGTCCAGCGCAGCGACCGTATCGCCAGCAGGGTCTGATGTCGGAGGATTCGAGTTTGCCGGAAGGGCAGACGAAATCGGGGGCGACGGCAATTGCGTCGTTACGGGCGGTGTCGGATTCGTTCGATTCGAAGGTAACGCTGAACTCGTCGGCGGTGCCGGGTTCGTGATCGTCGCTGCCACCGTCCCGCTCGGACGATTCACGTCTTGCCGGTAAGGATTCGGAGCAGGGCTCGCATTGCTGGGGGGCGTTGATCCTTCATCCAGGTCGATGACATCAGTCTGAGCGGTGACCGGGTCTGCGACGGCGACTGGCTCTGGGTCAATCGGCCGACTGCAACTGGCAAGACCGAAAAGGGCCGCTCCACACGTCAGCAAGATGGCCCGAAAAGAGAGGGTGGACCCGAAAGAAGCGTTCATACTTTAGTTCCCGTGGCGATTGGCTGGGGATGATTCAGTACGTCCCGCACCACGGCGTCTGGTCAGCCGAATCGTCAAACGCCGCACCGGACGATTTCCGATAGCGCATTCGATAGTGACGCCATGGTGGCACCACCTAAGATAATCGAACGTCGATGCGACATTCCATGATGCCGACACGCTTGATCTGCTGTTCAAGCGAATTGAGACAGCAAGTCAGCTCTCAGGACGACGACCTGAGATTCAACCTCAATCGCTTAAGTTCGTTAGTCGCGTTTTGCTGACGAAAGCGCAGACCGACCGCATGATGACGTCGGAAAGCATCTGACGCAGTAGTTATCTCGCCGAAACCGACTAGAGCGATTCGAGATAAGTCACTAACCCGGCGAACTGCTCAGGCGTGATCGTGTCGACCAGCTTTTCGGGCATTTGCGATTTTTCGGACTCGAACAGGTCGTCGATCTCGTCTTCGGGGATCGTGACCAGCGTACCGTCCGCTTTACGGACCTTCGCATCGCCCGATTCTTTGCCCTCGACCAGAATCCCGAGGTGCTGCACTCCATCGATCGTGAGAACCGTGTAGGCCTCGTAACCTTTCGAGATTTTCTTCGACGGATACAGGATCGATTCTGCGATTTCGCGACGGGACATCCGCTTGGCGATGCCGCCGAGCGCCGGTCCGACCGGGGGCATGTTGCCGATCTGGCGGTGGCAACCGACGCACGTCTTTGTCACGAACAACGCTTCACCGACGGCAGCGCTGCCTTTGGATGAGGCGACGATGCTGAGCACTTCCTCTTCGGGAGTGTTTCGCACCATGTCTTCTTCGTCGACCGTGCCGCCTCCGGAGGCCGTGGAGATCGCTTCGGCTTCTTTCGCCGCATCCAGTGCCTGAATTTCGTCTTGGTTGGCCGAGAAGTCGACCATGACCGCGCCCAAAAAGATGGCGAGGAACACGATCGAAAACACGAACATCAACCCGTTCAGTGGCTTGTCGTACCGCAAGTGCATGAAGAAGGCGGCGACAAGAAACGCTTTGAACGACGCGATTGCCAGCGAAACGTAGATTTCCCAAGGCCCGAGCGTGACCTGCGTTCCCAGATAAACCGTCAGAAAGGTCAGCGCGACTAAGATCGCGAACGTGCCGAACAGGATCGGCGTCGGCATCACGTGGGCGATCGGGTTATGCTCCCCGTGGCTATCGGCGTGGTCCATAAAGCTGTCCGCGTGCTTGTACTGCGATCGTTATCTCAATGAACCGCATCCGTCGCTCGGTCCACGAGAAGTGTAGCCGATCTGGAGTCGTGCGCCCCCGCACGCGGCCCGAGAGATGTGCGTTCTTTTGACGCAGCGATGTCATACATCCCGAATTCGTGTCCCCTGCGATCCATGTTCGGATCAATTCGAGTTGAAGGTTTTGCCTCAGGGGCCGCACAACAGTTCGGCGTTGCTCAACGATCGCATTCACGTATCAACGCGCCCTTGTAAAAGCCCGGAACTCGGGAGACGATCGGTTCAAGTAACCGACAAACGGCTTCCAGTTCGCGACGACGAATCGGCTTTGAGATCGCCAACGTCGCGACTGACTTTTTTCAGATGGAAGAGGCAACTCGATGAACCGACGTACGTTTCTGGAAGTGGGCGCTCTGTCGTCGGCTCTATTTGTCAGCGGTGCTTCGGCACGGGCGGGACGACTCGCCAACGACGAAATCGCGATCGCCTGTCTCGGCACGGGCGGGCGTTGCCGCTGGCTCATGGAGCGGCTCGCCAAGATCGAAGGCACGCGATTGGTCGCCGTCTGCGATGTCTATAACGAGGCCCTCGCTCAAGGAGCGAAGTTGGCCGATGCGAAAGCGCTGCAGGAGTCCGACTATCAAAAGTTATTAGACCGATCAGACGTTGATGCCGTCCTGATCGGATCCCCCGATCATTGGCATGTGCCGATGACGGTCGATGCCTGCAACGCCGGCAAAGATGTCTATGTCGAGAAGCCGCTCACGCATTCGATCAAAGAAGGTGAGCGGGTTATCGCGGCGCAAAACGACAACAGTCGGATCGTTCAAGTCGGTACGCAACATCGCAGTATGCCGCACCTGAATGAGGCCCGCGACATCGTGCGCTCCGGCGGCATTGGTGAGGTCTATAAGGTTCGCATGACCTGGAACCGCGGCAGTCGCAGGTGGAAGCGATGGGATTATGGCATTCAGTCGTCGGATGTTGATTGGAAAGCGTTTCTCGGCAGCGCGCCCGACCAGCCGTTCGATCAATATAAGATGGAGAACTGGCGGTTCTTCTGGGATTTCGGAGGCGGCATCTTCACCGACCTCATGGTCCACTGGCTTGATACCGCCTACTGGTTCCTCGACATGCAGGATCCCTCCACGGCCGCGTCGATTGGCGATCAATTTGCGTCGAAAGGCCTATGGGAGACACCCGACACCGTGCAGACGCTGCTGCATTATCCTGACGATAAGTTGCAAGCTCATTTTGAAGGGACATTTGTAAATTGGCGCGATCGGGCGATGATCGAATTTATGGGTTCAGAAGCAACTCTCTATTGTGATCGCGGTCGCTATGAGGTCATTCCGGAACACAAGAGCAAGGCCGAGGCCCGCAGCCGGGTCGACGGCGACGGAGCCAAGGGGGCGGACTTTTATAACAAGGTTGATGGTGCTCAATATCACCTGCAGAACTGGGTCGACTGCATGAGAAGCCGCGAGACCCCCAACTGCCCGGCCGAAGCGGGAGTACGCTCAGCAAAGGGGGCACACCTGGCGAATAAGTCGCTGCGGGAGAATGCGATCGCGCGACCCAACTCTTAATTAGCAAAGACCAAGTGCTCTCTATTTGGGTCTTGTTATGAGCGCACAATGCACGCCGTTTTACGGATTTACGGTCGCCGCGGACCGACGATTGAGATTAATTTAATGAATCACCGATTTACATTCCGTCACCAGACAGATTCCACCGGAACGTCTTAAAAGGGCCCGCAGTGGTTCGATCAGACCTTCGGTCTTTTCCGGCTCGCAGGCGCTGAAGACGTAGCAGTTGCTCATCACGCCGGTGAGTTCGTCGCCGGTGCGTTCACCGCGACCTCCTTTGCCGGGGACGTCGGGGATCATCGTCCAGCCGGAGACGCCGGCGTCGTCGAGCAAGCGCGTGACCTCTCTCAAGTGAACTTTATCGACAACGATTTCGAGCTTATGTACCGGCGACATCGCACAGACTCCTCACCACAGCAGTGTGACCAGAGCGTAATACAGCGGAATCCCGATCGACACATTAAACGGAAATGTGACGCCCAGCGACAGCGGCAGGTACAGACCCGGCTTCGCCTTCGGGAGCGCGAACCGCACGGCGGCGGGCACTGCGATGTAGCTGGCACTGCCGCACAAAACGGCCAAAAGCGTCGCATCGCCGGCGGACGCCCCGATCAACCGGGCGATGAGCACTGCTCCGGTTCCATGTACAATCGGTGCGACAATGCCGAACGTCAGCAGAAACGGTCCGCACTTCGCCAGCGCTTTCACCTGGCGAGCCGCCCCAAGCCCCATCTCCAACAGGAACAGGCAAAGCACACCCTTAAATGGTGCCCCTGCGAAGGGTTCTACCGACGGCCAACCTTTGTCGCCGGTGACCAGACCGATCAGCAGGCTGCCGAGCAGAATAACTACTGCCCCATTCAAAAAAGCTTCCTGAAAGAGCCGCCGCCAGAGCTCGCCTTTCGGCCGACCGTTCCCGTCTTCTGACGACAGTCGGGCCAGCAGCACGCCGACCACGATCGAGGGTGACTCCATCAGAGCCATCGCTGCCACCATGTAGCCGCCGAACTCGACCTCGTTACTCCGCAAGAAGTCGACTGCGGTGACGAATGTGACAGCGCTAATCGAGCCGTAAGTTGCTGCGATCGCCCCCGCATCGTTCGGTCCGAGAAATTGTCTGAGAATATAGAACGACCAGATCGGGACGATGATCGCCGACAGTACCGCGACACCGAGAATCGAAAGCATCCCGGCCGTCCAGCCCGACTCGGCCAGTTCGTAACCGCCGTGGATGCCGATCGAGAACAGAAGGTAAAGCGACAACCCGCGCGCGATCGACTGCGGCACGTCCAAGTCTGACCCCAGCCACGTTGCGGCCATTCCGAGCAGAAAAAACAGGACCGGCGCCGCCAGAAGATTCTCGGCGATTAGCGACAACTCCATCAGCCATCATCCCGTTGAAGCACTCTCACGCGGCGCGGCGGCGATTATGAAAATGGTCCCAACGAAAAACCAGTCATAGATTCGGCTTCTTTTTCGCTGGGCAATCGGAACTCGACGTGCGAATGGAGCGCGAGCTCACTGTGGCCGATCGCAATCTCCCCGCAGCCCTGCCATCCGCTGCAGATCGTGGTTGTGTGATTCACGGGACAACGCGAGCTGCGAACGTGAATCGCTTCATTCGAAGGGCGGTTCTATTCACTTCCCGGCTGCCGCGGCTTCCCGTCCAACGCGTTTTCGATGGCTTCGGCGACCTGTCGACCCAGCATCCGAGAGCCTTTTTGAGTGAAGTGCACGTTCACAGGAATTTGAATTTCTGACTGGCGATCCTCGACAAATTTGTAGAGATCGTTCACCGCGACTTCTCCTCGCTCCATGATCCTCTTCGCCGCAGCGTTGTACTTCGCGGGATCATCAACGTCTCGGTGCGGCTTCACTCCTCCCGCAGGCACCGGGGTCGTCGTCGCAAAGATCAAATCGGCATTGCTGTCTTGCAGTTTGGCGACGATCGATTCCAACTGTTTGGCGTACTTGTCGACATCAGCCTGACGCGGGTCGTCGATATTACTCGATGGTTTCCCCGTGTCCGGATCGACTCGCTTCATGTCATGCAGCCCGAAGTTGAAGTGGATCACTTCCCAATTTCCTCCTCCGATTCTGAGCCAACGGTCAATTTGTTCGACGCCGTTCGTCGTGCCGGCACAGTTCTCCGCTTTCTTTTCCGTTCGCATAGGGCGGACCACGATTGCTTTTCCTGCGAGCAATTCCTGAACGACCGGCGTGTAGCCGATCGAAATCGAATCGCCAAGAATCAAGACGCGCGGCAGCTCTTCGTCGGCAAATGCGGCCGATGAAGCCGAGATCGACAGCAGGACGAGAAGACAGTTTCGCATGGAGTTCTCTGGAAAATTGAAGTGCGAGTAGCGCGCTGCACCGAGGATGAGACTGGATGATCGCGCCGAAACTTTTTCTGAGAATACTGTTAGCAAATGTCCGTCGAAGTTTCTCAACGATTATTGCCGCGATAAGAGTTTCACAGGAACTATTGCGTCACCTCCAGCGTCCATACCTTGAATAACACAATTTGGAGAATCAACTGTGAGATTTGCCTGTCTCTGTTTCGCCACGGCCCTGTTTTGCCTCACATCGATCGGTGTCGCCGGCGACGAGATCGCCCTGCCGGACGATCCGAAAGCAACCGTAATCGTACTCGATTTCACCGGCGGCTACGGTCTTCCCCCGAAAGGTCCGCCGATTCAGGACCTCGTCATTCACGCCGACGGCTCCGTCGAGTTCGATGATCGCACGGGAGGCCCTGCTCTCAAGGCGGAAATCGAGAAGAAAGAGTTGCAAGAACTCCTGACGTTCATCGTCAACGAAAAGAAATTCTTTGATATCGACGCGGCGGAGCTAGAAGCGGAAAAGAAGAAGTCGGGCGGACTGGGCCTGTTCGTTTCCGATGCCGCGACCGTCACCGTTGAGGTGACCACCGCCGACGACAAGAATGCGGTCAAACTCTATGCGCCGTCGATGCTCGCACGGCAGTATCCCAAAATCGAAGGTTATCAGAACTTCGACGCCGTCCGCCTTAAGTTGCTCAAAGTTTACAGTCGACTTCGCGCCGAGCATAAAGAGAAGGAATAAGATCGTTTGCTGGCCGGACGGAATCATCGCGGCCAATCAGGATACGGAAACCGCGATGATCCCCCGCGGCACGTTGGACATCCCAACCCAAACGCTGCTCGCAGCACTTGCGCGAAGGCGGTCGCACCGCCTTGGACTGTATCGGGCATGGCCGACAGAATGCCCGACTGTCGCGTTCGCTTCGGTTCGCAGCGGGCTCGACGCAGTGCTACAGGCTTCGTCGTGGCCGACTCAGTCAGAAGTATTGATGAGTGCGGTCAATGTGCCGCACATGTCGCAAATCATCCGCGCCCACGGATACGTTCCGGTCCCGCTCGATGTCGACCGCGAGACGCTCGCTCCCTTGCCGACCGAGTTTGAGAGTCGCATCTCGGAACGGACCCGCGCGATTTTGGTCGCACATTTGCTCGGGTCTCGCATCGACCTCGAGCCGTTTTCCGAGATTGCCCGTCGCCACCGGATCGAACTGTGGGAAGACGTTGCTCAGGGCTTCGCGGGTGATCTGCGGCACTCAAGCGAATTCGCAGATATCAGCTTCTTCAGCTTTGGCACAATTAAGACGCGAACCGCTTTGGGAGGCGGTCTCGTTTCATTTGAGGATTCCGCCCGAAGTGTTGAGACATCGAGCGTTCAAGAACGCTGGCCGATGGCGTCTGAGCGAGATTTTCGGAGAAAGATTCGACGCGCGCTGCTGTTGAAGGCTTTCGAAACGCCTCTGCTATTCACCGCGGCGACGGGAATTGCCGGTCTGCTGGGAATCAATTACGACGCTCTGCTCAGCAAGCTCACGCGTGGTTACCCTGACGCCGAGTTGATAACGAAGCTGCGACATCGGCCGAGTCGAGCACAACTGGACTTGTTGCATCGTCGCGTGAATGAAATCAACACGGACTCGCTGAAGTCGCGGGAGAGAATTGCAGCTCTTTATCTCGAAGCGCTTCCGCCGGATGTGCTTGTCGGAACCAATGTCGAGTTCCCAACGCGATGGGTCTTCCCGATTTGTTCCTCCGATCCGACCGAACTCGTTCGCCGTTTGCGAGTCGTTGGAATCGACGCCACTCAAAAAGCTTCGAGACTTGCCGTGGTCACGGAGCCTGACAGCGGCGATCAAAGCGGGGAAAGTCGGACCGCCGCCTGGCTCTCCCGACTCGTCTTTCTCCCACTGCATCCGGCGGTCCGGGCGCGGCATGTCTCTCGAATTGCACGAATCGTGCGAGAGGTCGAGATGATCGGCGAAGAATTGGAAGCGCCGATCAAATTAAGCTCGGCTTGAAGTCTTGATCGACGTCCCAAAATCGGTCGTGGGTCAGTTCGCAGGGATCAGAAGTTCGGGAGGGTGGCTGTGGACGGCGTTTTTACGACGCCCACAGGGGACTTGTCTCTGGTATGCCTTCGTGAAGCAGTCCGAATTTGAGAGGACGCGTTCCGGGGGCGGCGAAAGCGCCGTCCCCGACCACCCAAGGAAATAGCACAACTCTCTTTCGAAACTGACCCGCGACCGAAGAATCGGTGCCTCGCGTTGCGGTAAGAGATTGATCGTTCGAGACGCGGGCTGACGGTCGATGACGCGCCTATTTATTCGGAACGATGCTCGACGATCACGTTGGTCCGAATTCCCCCGCGCGGCGTAAACGCAGCGATCAGCTTCATGTGCTTCGGGTGGGTCACCGAGACGAGGTCATCGAGAATCCGGTTGGTGACATCCTCGTAGAAGGCGCCCACGTTCCGGAAGCTCTGCAGGTACATCTTCAGTGACTTCAGCTCCACGCAGACATCGGCCGGCGTGTAGGTGATCGTCAGCGTGCCGAAGTCGGGCTGACCGGTCTTCGGGCACAGGCTCGTGAACTCCGGCACGACCGTCTCGATCTGATAATCGCGAGCCGGGTGCGGGTTCTCAAAGGTTTCGAGCAGGGCAATCTGCTCCAGCTTCGACGGGTCCATCAGTGGTCTCCTCGTGAGTGTCGCACGAACTCTATCGGGCGAAGCCGTTGGAGGCCACTTTCTCAGACCGGTTATCTTGCCGCGTCGAAGACTCGAATCAGGTCATCCGTCGTGATGGGGGTCTTGCCGTCTTTGTCGGAGATGCGGCATCGAATTCTTCCGTCGCCGGCGGAAACGCCCTCGACGACCAACGTCACAAACTTCGTTTCAGCCGGATCAAGCGGCCGCCCGAGACGGTAGCTTGTGGCTTTGACCGCCGCGAACTGATCCGCAGCCGGTTTTAAGTCGCCACGGACATCAAGAAGTCGCAGTTGCGGTGACAGGTCGACGGTCAACTCCACATCGTCCGCCGCTCCGGAACCTCGATTCTCAATCGCCACTTCGACCGAGCAGCGTTCGCCGACGGTGATGGGGATTTCCGTGCCGGTAATATTCGGGCTGATCTTCGCGTACCCGGCCACACTGGTCATCGATTGAACCGACGCTTCGCGTCCGCCGACTTCGCTGACCGTCACGTTCGATTTGAAAGAACCGATTTTTTCGGGGGTGAGCCAGACTGTTGTTTCCAAGGTTTGACCCGGAGCGAGCGACGCAAGGTTCCATATGACTTGACGCGATCTTGGATCGAACGTGCCGCCGTCGGAGGCGCGGAGGAATCTCAGTCCCTCCGGCAGAGTCTCGACGAGTGAGACGCTTTGAAGCGAAGCATTACCCGGGTTTTCAACCTGATTGACGTACTTGCCCGGCTGACCGATGACGCGAGCCTCCGGACCAGTCCGCGTTAAGAGCAGTCGGCGATCTTCGATCGTCACAACCGCTTTGCCTTCGACCTGCAGTCCGCCCTGTGCCGAAAGGGCGGCCCGGCTGAGGAACTGTCCGGTACCGACCGTGGCGACTTTCAGCCGCACCGATCGGCGTTCACCGGCTTTGAGCGTGCCGACTTCATATTCGAGATCGCGGCCGTCCTGATGTTTGAATCCTTCGGGAAGAGTTTGCCCGAGGATCACCCCGGTGGCATCGGCTTCGCCCGAGTTCTCCATTTCGAAGTGGAATTCGCAGAACTCGCCGAGATTCACCGTGGCCGGTGCCTCAACAGAGAGTGAGAGCTTTGGCGAGACGATCCGGGTTCGCGCGGCGACTTCGGAAGCGAAACTAACCGTAGCGACGCTGCCGATTCGGCCGGAGGTATTCGGGACGACCCGAACCTTAATCGCTTCCTCGGCCCCGGACTTCAGGGTTCCAAGGTCCCAAACGAGTGTTTTGCCGCGCATTTCCGCCTGCGGGATCGTGCCTGAAAGGGTCGTTCCGCGCGGGACAAGATCTTCGACGCGGACCTGATAGGCGTCCGCCTTACCCGTATTGCGGACCTGAATTTCATAGACGTACGGTTGGCCGATCACAGCGGTCTCGGGAGCCGACTTTTCGATCTTGAGCGTCGGTTGCTGCGGAGTCACGGAAGCGTTTTCGCCGACGGTGCCGACGCCACGCAGTTCGAAATCGGAAGCGGGAAGCAGTCGCGGCCGATCGGTGGGCTCACGCTCATCGAACGCCGGAACGGCTTCTCGCGAATTTGCCGCCGAATCACTCTCTTCGCCAAAGGGATCACGATCGCGACGGCGCGGTTCGAACCCGCGATCGAAGTCTCTGTCGAACTCGTTACCGAATTCGTTCTTGGTGCCGCTATTAAATGGCTGGTCGAGATTGGTCTGTCGCGGTGCCGCCTGAGACGCGTTGTCGCCCGGCGGGATCAAAAAGTCGTCGATCGGTTCGGGCGCAGCCGTGGGAGGCGATTTGGTGTCATATTCCAATTCGAAATTGGTGTGCAGATTGCCCTGCGTCGGTTGTTCGGGTGGCGTGTTGTCCCACTGATTTGGTGCCGGCGATGGGTTCCCATCGAACGCCGGCGTTGGAGCCTGCTCGACAGGATCGAAGGCCGGCCAATTGCTCTCGGACTCGGCGGCAGGTGCGTATTCGTTTGTGGGGATCGGCTCGGGCGAAAATCCGAATGACGTTTCGGTCGCGACAGGCTGCACCGGTGCCGGGTCTTGCGCGACCGGCTCAAATCCATCGAATGGGTCCTCGACAGCCCGGAACTGCGTTTGTTCGATGTTCGACCCGGTCGGTGCGTCGGCCGTGACGTCGAAATCGGAATTCCGCACGAACCGGCGATTTCGCTCCGAAGGTGTCGAAGGTTGTTCGGCGGCCGAAGTTTCGAATGCAGCATCGGCCAACGGCGAAGCCCGAAAATCGAGGCCCCACGTCGACTCCTGCGGCGGAGCATCATTCTGAGCCAACTCCACATCCGGTTCCGCTTGTGCGGCATCGGGCACGGGGTGAATCTCGTCCTCGATCGATGCGAAGGCGGTCGCGTCAGACGGGGTTTCGCCCGGCGAATCGGGATCGCCAACGGCATTCCAATCAACGGTCGTGATCGCCTCAGCAGCCGAAGGGGCAGCCGTCAGGTTTTGCTGGGTGTGCGCCAAGATCAACAAGCCGAGGCTCGTCACGCCGGCCATCGCAATCGTTCGCCAGATCCAGTGGCCCATCGGAGTCCCTTCCGGTGTGGTCGTCGGAATCACACGTTCGGCCGAATCGGGCCGCCCGTTTGGATTTCGAGCGCGATCCTCAAAAGGAATCACGCCGCTGCAATCAGGCTTTAGCAGATTGCGCCACAACCGCAAAGATCATTACGACTTGAGCGACCGACGAGCGGCACCCGTGGGTTGGCCTTGAATCTTCGATCGATGACGCGGGAAGAGGTCACCAGTCAGCTTATTTGTCATCCGACGGCGGTGGCTCCGTCTCGAACGATGACCACTTCAGGCCACGTTCCATGGGTTCGATCCGCAGCACGACAAATCCATTTTGGAAGATGCGCACTGTCCCGGTCGATTCCGAAACCGCAATGGCGACCGCTTTCGTCTGTTTCGAAATGGCAGCCGCCGCCCAATGGCGCGAGCCGAGTCCCTTGGAGAGCGTCAGTCCGGTTGCCGGCGCGTCGATATTGCGGCCCGCCGCACGAACCTGCCCGTCCGATGAAATAATGAAGGCGCCGTCGAGCTGTGCGATTTCCTTCATGCTCTCCTGCACACGAGGGCTGCGGATCATGCGATCCTTCGCTCCGTAGCCTTTGAACGGGTCATGCACTTGCTCGTGCGTCATCGGCAGAACCTTCCGGTGGTCGCCGACGACGAACATCGTTCCGACCGACTTGCCTTCGCGTCCTTCGCGACCGACCTCGACGGCGAGGTCAACGACCAGTCGCAAGGTTTCGAGCGGCACCGTCGTCTCGAGGCGCCGCAAGTCGCGGGCGGTCAGTCGAGAGAGTTGATCGGCCAGGTTGACAATGCTGACCGTGTCCAGAACATCGCGTTCGAAGAGGCTATAAACGCAAACGACCTTTCCGCCCGGCTGCAGCAGGTCATCGGCGATCGCTTCGAGCAGCGCCTGCGTGACCTGTAAGCTTCTGGTCTGTGGCTCATGCAGCAGCGGGACGGAATCAATTCCGTCCTCGTGCGCGGCTCTTTGCACGTCGGGCTTGTCACTGGCGACGACGAGACGCGACTTCTTCAGGATTTGCGTCATCTCTGAAAATTCGAACGGCACGTCAGCCAGCAGCAGCACCGCCTCGGCATCGCACTCGTCCGCGACTCTCTTGGCCGACGCAATCAGACTGCGAATGACGTCGGAAGGGGAGACACGTTTCATGGACGAAGTATTTCTCCCGAGGCGCCGCGGTCAGCTTATGCGTTGCAAACGCCCTTCGTCCTTCCGGTTTCGGCGCGATTGAAGAGCGTTGACGATGAGTCTAGGCGGTCGCGGAAACGTTTCAAGCGAAGTCGTTTTGCCCGGCGAACTTCCTTAAATAGCTGCCGTGGCAATTACGACCGACCGGCCATTGCGTAGCCCTGTCTGATCAATTTCGGCCGACGAGATCGCCTTGTTCCGTCGGGGTGACGAGCCGTTCTTCGCCTCGCGTTACCGCTTGGATCACGCTATCGCTGCCGGCCCAACCGTACTCTGACTTATTCGACGAGGTCGTGCGGCTGACGATTCGGCCCGACTCGATGTCGAATTTGATCACACCTTTTGGTGAACGCTGAACGAGCTGCACTAGAATTTGCGGGTCGCGGACCGGTGTAATAAGCGATGTCGAAGTTTCGATCTTGGCGACGCCGGCTTCGACCGACACCAATCGAAACTTACGAATGTACTTGACGGTCCGCTCGAGCTTACGGTCGACCGTGACCTTCGCTTCAAACTTGTCGTTCCACTCGTCACCGGGTTTCACGGCGTTCTCGGGAAGCGGAATGAGGAAATTGCGGCTCGCGGTGTCGTCGCCGGCCCCGGTTCCGACACCTTTGAGTTCTTCTGCAGTCAACAGAGGCCGTCCGGCGACGAATTCTCCCGTCGGAGAGACGACGATCTCGGCCAACGGTTTGCCGATCACGTTCTCATGCCGCTCGAAAGCCGCGGGAGCGATATCTCCTGAAGCACTGTCCCACTGGATCGGCTTACCGTCATTGAACATCGCCCGCATCACGGCGCGATCGACGGTCAGCACGAGCTTCGCGGCACCGCCGCGGCGGATCGCGCGGACTTCGTAGTGCTTTTCCATTATCGAGGTGTGGTGCGACTTTTCTTTATAATCGCCTTTGCGTGTCTCAACGACTGCTTGATGCACCGCGTGATAGGAGACCGTTTCGCCAGCGGAAAACTGGAACCGCAGCAAATACGTCTCTTCGGGCTTCACAGCTTCGACCGCAGGTTCCGTCGCCATTGAAGTGGCGGGAACGAGGCCGGCGACAAGAATGCAGAACGTCGTGAGTCGCAGCATGGGACGGATCCTTCCGTGCCGAAACGAATTGGAATCGGCGGCAGGATACCGATTTCGTCCCGTCACCGACAGGCTGATTTTCTGACAATCAGAACGCTCGCCGGTGCTCGCAGCAAAACTATCCGGCTTCCGGATCGACGCGATAATGCGGCTGACCGGCCCACCCGAGCTTCCGGTGCAGTGTGGCGTAGTAACTGTGTCCGGGTAGTTTCGCGAGTTTGAACGTCACTTCCGCCCGGCGGACCTCAATGCGATCGCCCGGTTCGAGGTCGCGTCGAATCTGACCGTCGATGACCAGCACGGCTCCGCCGGTTGATCGCTCGAGCGTCATTTCATAGAGGCTGTCCGCAGAATCGACGAGCGGTCGGTTTGTCAACGTGTGCGGGCAAATCGGCGTGACGACGAATGCCGGAAGATTTTGCCGCAGGATCGGTCCGCCCGCCGAGAGCGAGTGCGCCGTTGAGCCGACGGGCGTGCTGATGATCAATCCATCCGCGCTGTAGTCGGCGACTGCATTCCCGTCGATGGTCAGCGACGTATCGCAAATTCCCATGCACTGGGAAATCACCGCGACTTCATTCAGCCCGAGAAAGTCTTCACGTTCGCCCGTAGCCCGGATCAGGACGGACCGATACATCAGGTTTTCAACGATCGTGTATTCGCGATTGCGGAGACTGCTGAACCGCTCTTTCAACTCCTCCGGCTGAAGGTCGGCTAGAAAGCCGAGCCGACCGAGGTTGACGCCGATCAAGGGAATCTGATCGCTGCCGAACAGCCGACAAGCCCGCAGGATCGCACCGTCCCCACCCAAGACGACAGCCAAATCGGCATCGTAGCCGTTCGGTTTGGTGTCTTCGATGATTCCTTCGGCGACAATTTCGACGTCGGCTTGGGACTTGAGAAAGTCGCTGATCCAAGCCTGCGCTTTGGCGATACGCGGGGTCGAGTCCCTCGTCAGAAGGATCAGTCGAAGCGGGGGCTGAGTCATCAGAATTTCCGCAACGGGATCGGATGAGGTTTCGGATCGTACGTCAGTTTTCCACAATCTGCAGGTGAGCGACAATGAACGCCGTATCAATTGAGTCGTCGCCCTCCTCTTCAAGCTAGTGACGGATCGTATCTTCGTGAATTATTTTGCCCACGGATGCCGGTATGTCGATCGCCCCTATTTCCTCGCGGGCACGGCTTGCCCCGACTGGCTCAGCGCCGTCGACCGTAAGGTTCGGCTCCGGGCTCGCAACGTCGGTCCGTTCATTGAGGGACCGGACGAACTGCGATCGGAGATTGCCGCCGGCGTGTCCCGCCATCTTGAGGACGATGACTGGTTTCACGGGTCACGCGCCTTCGCAGAAACGACCGGACATATTGCGGTCCTGTTTCGCAAACATCTCGGTCCGGACGACGGCTTCCGCCCCGGATTTCTCGGGCATATCGCGATGGAGTTACTGCTCGATGCCGTATTAATCTCACGGAATCCGGGTCTGCTCGATCGGTATTACGAAGCCGTCTCGTCGGTCGAACCGGACATCGTGGAATCGGCTGTCAACGCGATGTGCCCGCGATCGACGGAAAACCTCAGCAAGCTGATTCCCAAATTCGTCGAAGTGCGATTTCTTGCGGACTATGTCCATCCGGAGCGACTGATGTATCGTGTCAATCAGGTGTTGAAGCGGGTCGGTCTTCCTGTATTGGATCAGGGCGCGACGGCGGTATTTGAAGCCGCACTCCCGATTGTCGAATCGCAGTCGGCATTGTTGTTGCCGCCCGACCGCTTCAGCAAAGCTCTCGTCGAAGCAGCCTGATCGATCTATCGAGACGGTGCCTTCCAACACGATTCACGACAATTTCACCAACTGCCACCGCCGTTTTGCTCACGAAATTTTTCTTCCACACGCGAGTCGCTCATGAAATATGGCTTCAACATGTTGCTTTGGACCAGTGAAGTTCGGCCGGAGCATTTCGAACTCTTGGGGCAACTCAAAGATTGGGGCTACGATGGCGTCGAGTTGCCGATCTTCTCGCACGATGAAGAAAATTTCGCCACGGTGGGCGAAAGGCTGATTGAACTCGATCTGGGTGCGACCGCCGTCTCGGTTTGCGGACCGGAAACAAATCCGATCGATGCCGACCCAAAGGTCAGGGCCGCGGCAGTCGAGTATCTCAAGCGAACGATCGATATGTGTGTCGCCTCGGGAGCGACACTGCTGTGCGGTCCGCTGCACTCGGCGCTGGGCGAGTTCAGCGGCACCGGTCGGACCGAAGACGAGTGGGAGCGAGCGAAAGAGGTACTCAGCGATGTCGGCGATTATGCGGCGGAGTCCAACGTCACACTCGTCGTTGAGGCGCTCAATCGCTTTGAATGCTATTTCCTGAACAGCCACGCCGACGCAGCGCGGTTCTGTCGGGAGTTGGGGCATCCGAGTGTCAAAATGATGTACGACACATTTCACGCGAACATCGAAGAGAAGTCGCCCGCCGATGCGATCCACGCCTGTTCCGACGAAATGGCCCATGTCCATATTTCAGAGAATGACCGCTCGACTCCCGGCCATGGTCAGGTCCGTTGGGACGAAACGTTCGACGCGCTGAAAGAATCGAATTACGACGGGTGGCTGACCATCGAGGCCTTCGGTCTGGCCCTGCCGGAGCTCGCGGCGGCGACCCGGATCTGGCGACGCATGTACGAAACCGAGGAGCAACTCGCCCGAGAAGGACTCGCCTTCATGAAAGCAAATACGGAAGGCGAGTGAGGTCGAAACAGCTCAGTTGCCGTCAGTTGCCGACCGCGATCAACGGTTGAGGCGTGAACCCGATCAAGAGAAATCCGAGCGTTAGCCATCCCAGTACGTGCCGCACCGTGCCCAACGGGATGCGGTCATTAGCCGTCGGCGGATGTCGAAAACCGGTCAGCAGTACGAGGACCAGAATCGGCATATACGAGTACTTTCCGGCGATGAACATTGCCCCCAAGGCCGCCCCGATCACCGCTGCCGAGACGACATGCTGTCGGCGGCGAATCAAGCCGTAGAGGATATGTCCGCCGTCAAGCTGGCCGACCGGCATCAAGTTCAGCGCCGTGATGAAGATTCCGATCCAACCGGCGAACAGTGGTGCGTTAATCAGCACGTCCGAAGTGCCCCACTCGTAAGCAGGCAGCAACCACCCGCAAAGCGCTTTGACCAGCAGTGGATCGCCATAGGCGATGCCCGACTCGACCCGCGGAATCGCCTCGGAACTGACGATGCCGTAGATGAGGACCCCCAGCGCGGGCACAAGTCCGCATAGTGGTCCGGCGATGCCGATATCGAATGCTTGAACTCGGTCGGCCCGCCGCCCGTTTTGAACGATCACGGCTCCCATCGTCCCGAATGGACCAAGCGGGAACGGGATGAAGTACGGCAAAGATGCCGGCACGCCGTGAAACTTTGCCGCGAAAAAGTGACCGAACTCATGGCAGAGCAAAATTGTCATGAGGCAGGTCGTGAAGACGAACGCATCGCTCAGGAACGTTATCATCAACGGAGTCGAAAACGCGTTCCAACCGTCTTGCAGCACAAGCGCCAGCAAGCAAAATGCGCCATTGAGCGGTCCGTTGATATGGCCGGGTTGCACGCCGGCAAGGAACACTGTGCCGCAGGTGAGCAGGAATAACGTCAGATGCAGTGGCCAACGCGACGAGCGTCGCCGCGGTCGGGGCACCTCTTCGACCGTCGCCGCTTGTGACGACACAACGACGGGAGTCGGGCGGCTCGAGAATAAAATCTCGACCGCCTCGTCCGATTCATGTTCATCGGGATCGGAGAAGTTACTCAACGCCTTTTTCCACTGATTGTCAGATTCGTGTGCAATCGTTGCCGGAAGCAAGCGAGAATCAAGTCCGCAGCTCTTCGGTGAACCCCGGTTTTCCCCAGCATCGCCAGGCGCCGGTCTTCGCAGCTACAATGCCGAAGGTCAATCCGAGTCGGCTTTCGAACGCGTCAGCGGACTACGTTTCGCCGCCGCGTCACTATGGTTCGTCGACGCCGGGTTGTCTCGACTCTTTCGCTCAGAACGACATCACGGAGATTTACTTTTGAACCCCGCACGTCCCGCCATCAAACTCCCCGAGCCGAACATTCACTTGACGGAAGGTTGGCACTGCCTGCACATATTCTACCAAGTCGACCAGTCGGCACTTCAGGGTTTGACTCCCGACGAAATTCGTTGGGGGATCGGCGAGATCGAAGTGTTACTCGATCCCACACGAGACGATGCGCCTGAACGGCTGCAAACCTCTGTCGTCTCCGGTCACAAGGCCGATCTAGCCGTGACCATGATGGACCCGGACCCGCTCAAGATCGACGCGGTCGTGCAAGGAATTCGGTCAACGCCGTTGGGCCCGGTGCTGATTCCGGCTTGGTCGTTCGTCTCGATCACAGAAATTTCCGAGTACGTTCCGACGGTCGAGCAGTATTCAGAACGGCTCGTTCGCGAAGGCACGACGCCGGACGATCCGTCCTATCGGGCGAAAGTGAACGCCTACGAAAAGCGTCTGCCGATTATGAACCAGCAGCGACTCTACCCGGAAATACCGAACTTCCCGGTCGCGTGCTTCTACCCGATGAATAAGATCAGGCACCCGCACGCGAATTGGTATCAGGCGCCCTTTAGTAAGCGATCGCAACTGATGGCTGAGCACGCGACATCAGGCATCAAGTTCGCCGGTCGCGTGTCCCAATTGATTACGGCGTCGACCGGTTTCGATGACTGGGAATGGGGTGTCACGCTCTGGTCACGCACGCCCGAGGACATCAAGGAAATTGTCTACACGATGCGGTTCGATGAAGCCTCGGCCCGCTACGCTGAATTCGGGCCGTTCTACATCAGCTATGTCATGAGCGCGTCCGATGCGATGAAGCACCTTCGTATCGGCTGATTTCGGTGATGTTGGCTCTTGAGACCACGCGGCAATCGCCGGGATTGATTGGGCAAACGCCGGGTGCCGGGAGCAGCGTGCCCCCGCAGGACGCGGCTCGTGCGTTCTTGCATCGACTCCATGTTCGGAAACGCTTTCGGCTGCCGCGTAAGTGAGCCTTGCAAGGACGAAATGAGCGTCCAGATGCGAGGGCGACACGCACCCCGGCACCCCAAAGTGGGTGGCTGGGGACGGGCGCGCTGGGAGGGCGGGCGCCAATAGATTTCGGATCGTTCGATACGCCGAGAAGTTCGGCACGGTCGTCCTGGCGGGCATCGAGTGTTGTTGCGGCGCGGCCAATCTCGGGGGAGAACTTTGCGACGTTTACGGCTGGACGGTGCAGATTGGGCACGCCGGATATATCAGCCACGCTACGTGCGGGCGAGCTGCGCTCGCGGTTGAGTGTTTAGAGGTGAGAGAAAAGAAATGCGGTCGAGAGAGGTACTGACCTCTCGTCTCTCAACTGTTCTCGTACGGGCGGCGCAACCGCCTTTGCTTGAATAGAGGAACACACGGTGCGCACCGCCTCTGTTCGTCCTGCCGGTGGGGGCCGTTGAAAGACGGCCGCTCCCATGCGGCGGATGTTGCCGCGGCAAAGCTGCGGACACGTGTCCGATTTTTTGAGCCGTTAGCTGTGAGCAATCCGAGCAGATTTCTACTCACGGCAGCGACCATCAGACAAACAACACCTGCGAAATCGAAAGAATCGCCGCCGGAATTCAATCTACCTAGGGAGAACTCTCGCAAGAACGCATATTAGGACCGCATCACACGGCCATCCTCTAACGGATTTCGCTTACCGTCGCCGAGTCAGGTTGTACTCCGCGTTCGCCTGATCGAAGTCGGCTGAGACGAGGCGGACGGAGAGATTGACGTCGCGATAGGCGAAATCTTCAAGCATTGTGTCTGCATCACATTGCTTCGGGGTCTCGTACTCGCGAATTGGCCATCCATAATTCGTCACCGCGACCGGCAATAACCACTCTTCATCGATGTGAATGATCGACTTGCGGTACTCGGGTGAGACCTCCGCAGAGGCGTATTCGCATTCGAAGCGAAAGCACTTCCGTCCGTCATGCTCGGCGCCTTCGGTCAGGTGGGCGATGATTCCGCCATTCCAATCCAATTCCCGCTTTCGATATTCAATAATCTGCTCGGCGAGATTTGTGAGGCCGATCTCCGTGACGGGATGACGAGATTCGCTCATCGCGACGCCGCCCTTGGGGTCGAGACGGAGCGGGCCGAGTAGTCTGCCCCGAAGTCCGCCGAGTTGGACGACCAGCTTGCCGTCATTCTCGCCGTCGGCATAGATCGCTTCGCGACCGGCTTGTTCGCCCAGCCACTGCAAATAGACGCCGAACGGTTGCTGCCGGACCTTCAGAAAGATCTCCTGCGGATCGAGCAATCGACCATCGACGACCTCCCGGCGCTCGAGTTCTGCCGTATAAGTCGGAATCGATTTCATCCGCTCCAGGCCGACCGACAACAGCTCCACAGACTTCTGGATCGCCGCTCGGCCGTCAAGATCGGGGGAGTCACTGACTGACTCAGTTTTAAGTTCTTCTTCGTCCGGCGGCGCAACGTCCGGGGCCTGATCAAGCGGAACAAAGTCGTTGGACGCCGAGAAAGGCGCCTGCGGGCTGAGTGACGCAGTGCGGACCGGTGTCAGGCGCTCGGCCGCCTCCGGAGGCGGTTCCGAAACGCTGAAGAGGACCAGTCCGCCGGTCAGTGCGACCGAGCTGCTGATCAACAGTCGCTGGCGTATCGAAAAACGGGGACGTTCCACGTTGTCATAAATTCGGAGCATGTCGCAAAGCCTCGAAATCATCGCTCAGGGGCGGTTCGAAATCGCAAGGCTCGACATCCTGTTCCATCAGATCTCGCGGTCTTGGGCGTCGGTGCCCGATTCCGCAGCGGCCTCCGTGACCGAGTCGAACTCGATCTATTATGTGTTGATCGTACGACGATACCGCAGGGCTTTTCCCGAATTCTCTGCGCGCAAACAATCGGTCCAAAGATCGCGGCCTCGCCAATTGTCAGAGCTTTCCAATATTACCGAATTGACTCGTCCGATTCCTTCCCTTTTTCCTTCGATTTCACCGGAACGAGTTCCACGGTCACCTTGGTGCCTTCGGGCGGGACTCGTTCCGTCCACGCCTCATAGACGAGGTTTTCCGTCCCGGTGGAACTGCTGCGAGCGGAGATGTCGATCATCGCCGAGGGGAAATTCGCCACGCAGATCACGTCTCCGCCTTCGGCTTCGTAAAATCGTTGCTTCGTATTGGGGTCGACGTAAATGCCGCTGCCGGCGAAGACGAAATCGGCGTCGAGCGGCTTGGTCTGCGAAGCCGCTCGGAGTTCGCGCACCGCTTTTTGATAAACCTCATTTGCGCTGCGGGCGAGTTCCTGTTCAAACTGCTCATCGCTCATCGGCCCGTACCAGGTCAGCTCTTCGTTACGCTCGTCGAATCGCAGTTTGTCCTTGCGGGTGAGTTGGATGCCGGGCGGCAATGCCTTCAGTTCAACGGCGAAGTATCGTTCGGTCGATGTCCGGACCCAGCGCCGCGCAGCGGATCGGTGCGACTTGCCCGCTTTATCCTTCCAATTGAGATAAATCTCGATCTGCTGCCCTTGCGGCGGTTTGAAGTCGGGTTGGAATTGAACCGGACTTCCGGGGGTCGCTCCCAAAACGATCAAGCCGCCGTGGATAACGGCGGCGTCCGAATCGACCGCGAGGATTGATTCGTGCTCCTTCGTACCCTTTTTGCACAGCAGCATTTCAAGGGACCCCCGAGTCAGGACGACTTCGGATTTCAGCAGCAGCTTGCCTCCCTCCCGATCAAGCCAAACCGTTTTCTGCGGGTTCAGTGGCGTTGGCTCTAGCTTCGGTGCGTCCTTATCCTCGGCCAGCGAGACCGCGGCGAATACGAGGAACGCCGTCGCGCAAACGGAAATTGCGAGAGCAAGTCGCCAAGAGGGCAATTCGGAAAAATTACCGAACACGGCATTCGTTTTATCAGTATTCATTGAGAAGCCTCAGCGTTCAGGATCGTGTCGAGCCAGTCTAAGAGGTCCGCGACGACTTTGCCCCGGGTCGGCTCGAATTCGAGTGTATGCCGGGCTCCAGGATAGGTGATCAATTTTGGCTCGTGACGCGATGCCGCGTCGAACAGTTCTTCAGTGGCCGCATTATCGACGATGCGGTCTTCACCGGCGAGCATCAACAGACAAGGAATTTGCAAAGCGGCGGCGGCCGAATTGGCAAGTCGATCGAGCTCCAAACCTGCCCGGAGGAACGAGACGGATACATGATGAAGCGCTAACGGGTCTGTCTCAAGAAATCTTCTTGCGGCAGGTTCGGCTGTGAATAGCGACGAATCGTGCAGCGGCAATTCGATCAACTTCCGACCCGCGCCCAGTCGGTCCGCGCCTGCCAGTAGGACTTGCTTCGCCGTCGAAATGGGGAGCCGCGTCCGGATGCCGGGATAGAGCAGCCCGACTGCTTGGAACAGGTCGGGTCGAGCCGCGGCGGCTGATAATGCGATCTTTCCCCCCCAACTGACTGACAGCAGAGCGGGACGCGACCCGCATTCATGCGACGCCGTGCTGCCTGCAAATTCGAAGAGATCGGCGAGCAAACGATCCGCGGATGACGCGTGCCCTCGATCGACATCGTTCAAGCCACTGCCCCGCCGATCGAGAAGCAGGACACGCCACCCGGCCATGGAAAGAGCCGTCGCGGTCTGCGTGTACCACCCGCCGTGGCTTTGAATCCCGTGCAGAAAAATCACGGTCCCTCGGGATTCGACTGGCTCAAAACGGCGGTAGTGAAACTGATAGCCATCCGAGGCTTCGAAAACTTCGACCTGCGAACGGCAAGCCGGACGCGGCTTCCAAGAGCCTTCCAAAAATGGAGCGTCGTCGCGTTGCTGGGGAGTCATCAACTGTAGTTTTCCAACACGCGTGAAAACTGCCCGATGGCGCCTTCGCTAAACAGGACGATGCGGACCACAATCTTTCGATCTGTGTTCTTCATCCAAGAGCCGATTTCATCGATCGTAGCCTCGGCGGCCAGATCAATCGGATAGCCGTAGACCCCGGTGCTGATCGCGGGGAACGCGATGCTTTCGCAATTGTGTTCTACGGCGAGATCGAGACAGACACGAATCGCCGAGCGCAATTTCTGCTCCTCGCCGTCGCCGCCGCCACGCCAGCGCGGCCCGACAGCGTGAAAAACGTATTTGGCATTCAGCTTGCCCGCCGTCGTCGCCACTGCTGAGCCTGTGGGGCAGCCTTCGGGATAGCGACGGTCGGTCTCGGCCATGATCTCCGGACCGGCTGCTTTGTGAATGGCCCCGTCGACACCGCCGCCACCTGCGAGATGGGCGTTTGCCGCGTTGACGATCGCATCGACCAACTGTTCGGTGATGTCACCGCGGACCAACTCAAGGTCACATCCGGAAATAGTGCGCCGCATTTCAACGTAAATCGTCAATGGAATGGAATCACTCGAATCCCTTGGTTGGAAACGGTCGGGATTCCTTCGATAATCTCCGCACCTTCGGCCGATGTACAGGACGCCGGTCATTCATGAGTGTTTCAAATTCCGTTTGAGATTCGAAGTCGGTGAAGCGCATTCTGCTGATTACCCCGACGCTCGACGCCTCCGGGGCGGAGAAGCAATTCACGGAACTGGCGTGCGGGTTATCCGATCGCGACTTCGATGTGCACGTCGTCGCATTGTCGCGTGGGGGCCCCTACGCATCTCGGCTGCAAGAGCACGGTATTCCGCTCACGGTGCTCAACAAGCGGCTGAAATTCGACCCTTCAGCTTGGTATCGCTTGCGGTCGACCATTCGGAAACTGAATCCGAATCTCATTCACACGTGGATGTTCACTGCGAACAGCTACGGTCGAATGGCGGTGGCTTCTGGCAGCGATCGGCCGAAGGTTGTGGTCTCCGAACGGTGTGTCGACAGTTGGAAGGCTGGCTGGCAGCACTTCGTTGACCGCCGCCTCATGGATCGCACCGATTTGCTGATCGCCAATTCGAAAAGTGTTGCACAGTTCTACGAGCAACGCGGCTTTCCCTCTGAGCGTACCCGTGTCGTGCGAAATTGGGTTGATGTGTCGCCCGTGGCCACAGAACGTCGTTCGGAGATTCGAGAATCACTCGGCCTTAATCCGGATGACCGAGTCGTGGGTTTTGTCGGCCGGTTGGCGAAGCAAAAACGTGTTGGTGATCTCGTGTGGGCGCTTCAACTCGGTAAGCAACTGACGGAAAACCTCAAGTTTCTCATCATAGGTGACGGTCCTGAACGCAACCGCCTCGAAGAACTCGCCGTCAACTATTCGTGCGAAGACCTGATCCACTTTACCGGGCACCGCGAGGACGCCCGCTCTCTGTTGCCCGCTTTTGACGTGTTCTGGTTCGCCAGTGCATTCGAAGGTCAATCAAACAGTTTGATGGAAGCGATGGCGACGGGCTTGCCCGCGATCGCCAGCGATATTCCTCCAAACCGGGAACTCATCGATAACGGCGTCGACGGCTATCTCGTTCCGCTTGGTGACTCGGTCGCCTTCGCTCAATTCATGGCGCGCTTGTTCGACGACCCCGGTATGGCCGAACAGATCGGTGCCGCGGCTAAGCAAAAAATGCAGGAACAGTTTACGCGCGAACGAATGATCAATGCCTATGTTGACATCTATATGGAATTGCTCGATTCCTGAGCGTCACGACAACACTCGCCGAAGGTGACCGAAGCAGTTCAGTACAGCGAAATCGCAAAGCCATCTTTTCTCACAACCGGTTGTGCGGTTTTCAACGTGTAGCCCAGGACCCCAACGCGATCAGGCCAGCGGCGCCAAAACGGCATCGTCACCGGGACGCTGTTCCGAAATCCGTTGATGGATTCCTTTGTCTTGCCGTCGCCTGCAGGATGTTCACTCTCCGAGTGACCTTGCTTGGTCGGATCGAGTTGGAGGATCGTTCGCCAAGCGGTCTTCCGCATCGAACGGCGGATGTGAATCGGATCGAGGCCATACCACGTGGGAGGCTGCTCGATGAGGAGGGCCCCGTGCTGCCGCGCGATATCCTCTAATTTTGCGGCCGCTTCCTGCAACTCGTCGAAGATTGTCTCGTAGGGTCGCGGAGGCACGGCCGGAAAGAAAAGCCGTGAGACGGTGTGATAGCCCCACGGCGAAAGCCTTCGGATCGATTCGAGGGGCATTTGAGTCACGACAACGTGATCAAACATCGGGTTGAGTCGGTCGATGCACCGGGTGACATGGTCGAGCATTTCGTCGAACGAGTCACCGTAGAGCGCGTCGTTCCCGATATCGGTCAGCACGGCCAACGACCCGGAGCCCGCCGGCTGCTCTTCCAATTGATCCCAGATTGCCGAAGCGGACAGACTGCCCAACGTCCGCGGCCCGACGGTTGAAGCACGGCCGTAGGCTCGTCCATGTCCGCAGGCGACGAGGAGATGCTCGATCGACGGACTCTCGACCGAGAGCAATCGACAGATCGTATTCAGGCCCAACGCGACATTGCTGGCCCCGAAGATCGCAACCCGACTCAATGTCCGTCCTTCCCTCGCTTCGGTCTCAGCTTCGGATCATGCGGCCGCACATAAAGATCAACGCGGTCGTGCATGGTGTAGAGCCGGAACTGCGAGCCGTCGCGCACAAGAATATTGCTCGAACGATTCTCTTTGGTCGGACGAAGGGGGTTGTGTTTGTATTTCGTCCAGTTCTTTAGATCGTCGGAAACGGCGATCCCACTGCTCCAAAGACTGGGGCTCGAGTTCGCGGCTGTACCGTGAAAAAGGGCGTAATAGCGATCTTCGAATTTCACGATCTGATTCATCGCGATCATTTTTCGATCATATTCGCCCGGCCCGGGGGAGAGAACGGGATCGTCGCTGACGTTGGTCCAGACCCGCATGTCTTCGGAGGTTGCGAGCCAGACTCCGGCGTCGCGACGCTCATAAAACAGATACCAGATTCCGTCCTCGTACCAAGCCGTGGGCGTGCCATACGGTCCCGCCGGTATCGGCGTGCCGTCTGTCAGTCTGACGTCGAGCGTTCCGACGCGTTTCCAGTCAATTCCGTTGTCAGAAACAAGCAGTTGGGACTGATCGTGGAGGCCTTCCGCGAACATCCACAGCCGCCCGCCCTGATCGACGACCATCATGTCTTCGACCCAGTGCTCCTGATAGATCGGGTTGCTCGGGTGTCGCTTCCACTCGATTCCGTCGGTAGATGTCGCGTACCCCAGTTTCTTCATCCCGGAACGTTCGCCGTCGTACCCGGTGAACCACATGTGCCACTGGCCGTCGCGCTTGAGGATCCAGCCGCGCTCGCGAATTTTGACGTCCCAGTTCCCTTCGCCTGCCGCCTCGAAAACAGGGTTGTCGGAGTAGGGAACGAACTTCGTCAGTTCTGGAGGGAACGGCGGCTGCTCAGCGCCGGCGAGCGAACCTGATATCAGGATGCCAACTGCGATGAAAAATTTAAGAGAAGGTAATGTGAGACGCACTGAAAATTCCTCGGGCGGTGAAGTTCAACGACCTCGCCATTCTACCCCAAGAGGAATTCGAGACGCACGCGGCTGCAATCGGGTAAAGCCCAAATTCGATTAAACCGGTTCGGCGTTAATCGTTCATGAGCCGTCGCCGCCGTCGCCAGCGATGTCGCCAGTACATGAAACGATCGCCATCTTCTGATTCGGCAAACAGCGACCCGGAGAGCAGGCGATAGAAAAATAGCAGCAGGAATGCCCCGCCGGTTCCAACGGCGAATCCGAGCGGACTGATCGGCGTCACCGAAACGTCGTTGAAGAAGAACATCAGGATACCGCAACCGATGATGCATCCGGCGATGCCCATCATGAACGTGGCAATGGAGCCGCCTGGATCTCGCCCCGGCATAATGGCCTTGGCGGCCAAGCCGACGAGCGTGCCGAACCCGACCCACACAAGCAGTTCCTGGATCGCTTCGTTGATCACGAGCTGCATGTCATGACTGAGCATGACGTCCTCCCTGAGCATTACTTGCCGCGTCAACCAATAGCGCGCGACGCATCATTCCAAGCGCATTAATCTTTCGGTCGGCTTCCAAGAGTGATGGCTTCAGGCCAACGTGCCCGCTCGGAAACGGACCTTAAGGTTGGACGCCGCCAAGCCTCCCGGTTTACCGTAGCGTTACCGACGGACCCCCCGTCGACCGCATTCCGGGATATCAAACAGCCACGTTCCGTGAGTTCCACGTCAGAGCAATCCATTGAGAACGTCGCGATCTCGCCGATCCGCCGACCGGCTGTTGCGATTTGCATTGCCTGCGCAACCGGAATTGCGTTCGACCGCTTTGTCTCGCCCGAACTGCGAGTTTGGCTCGTCGCCGGTTTCGTTTTCGTTGTCATGGCGTCGATTCTTCGACTGAATTCGTTTCGCCGGGCTGCGACGCTTGGCGTCCTATTATTGATGGTCACGGTCGGAGGTGCGCTGAGCCACTGGCATGGTTCGATTCGTGGCCCCGGGGCGATCGCGGCCGCATTGGGTGACGAACCGCGGCTAATGAAATTTGAAGGCGTCGTTGTTTCGCGCCCGATCGTAGATCGTCGCCGCGCTCGGGGAATTCGAGCCGCATGGCCGCTAGTCGATCGCACCTTGTTCGAGGTCCGGATCGAGTCACTCTCGGACCAGCAACGTCGTCGACCGACCTCCGGGGTCGTTCGTTTGTATGTCTCGGGCCACTGCACCGATATTGAGGTCGGTCGGCGCGTGACGTGTTCCGGTTGGCTGGCCAAGCCACCGGAGTGGAGCAATCCGGGCGATCGGGACCTCGCGCGTGATCTTCGCTTTGAAGGCATCGACGGGTTCTGCTTCGTCGATCATCCCGATCTCGTGAAACCGTCAGGCAGATTCAGCTCAGCAAATCACATCTCGTTAATGGTTCGATCTCTATTCGGAGAGATCAGTCAGCGTATTTCGACCGCATTTCGGTCCGATCTTTCGCCTCGGAACGCGATGGTCGCGGATGCCCTGTTTCTTGGCCGCCGCGAAAACATGGATGAAGGCCTGCGTGACCAATTCATCGAAGCAGGTGTGCTGCACCTGTTGGCCATTTCGGGGCTGCATGTCGGTATATTCTGGGGCGGGGTTGCGCTGATCTGCCGGTTGCTTCGTTTATCGTCGCCCTTAAAGATCATCGTGCCGGTCGTGGCGGTGTTCGGCTACGCAGCGATCACCGAGTTTCCCCCGTCGCTCGCCCGCGCCGCGTTATTCGTGGGCTTACTTTCGGCAACGCGGTTGTGCGGTCGGGGGCCCGACACATTGAACCTGCTGTTCACAACGGCCGGTGCGCTGATGGTGTGGCGTCCATCGATCCTGTTCGACGTCGGTGCCCAATTGTCGTTCTTATCTGTCATCGGAATTCGGTGTGCGGTCAGCACGATTGAGCCTTTGCGGCGCATCGCGGGAGGAAAATTCTCGTACGCGCCGCTGCAGGCGATGTCGGCCACAGTGGGAGCGATGTTATTCTCCGGTCCGCTGGTCGTTTATCGATTCGGAATGTTCGCGCCGGCCGCCCTGCTGCTGAATCTAATCGTCGTTCCGCTGGTCGTCGTCCCGCTATGGCTGGGCTATTGCTTGATGGTCTCCGTCATCGCCCTTCCTGGAATGTCCGGACCAATCGCATTTCTTCTCGATCAGTCTCTCACGCTATTTCTGATGCTCATCGACGGATTTAGCGCGACCGGCGTAAGGGCACTGCGATTGCCTGCTCCTCCGACGCCGGTCCTCGTTTTGCTATACGCGAGTTTGCTGTCAGGCGCGCTCCTCTGGGAACGGGTTGCCATACGACGTCGGATCGTCTTCGGCTGTGTGACAGCAGCGACGTTGCTCTCGATCGGGACGTTGTTCGCGCCGGTCGATCAGCGGCTTCGAGTCACATTTCTGGATGTCGGACACGGGACATCAATATTAATCGAATCGCCGGGCGGAACGACGGCATTGTATGACTGCGGCTGCCTCAGCAGCGATCGCCGCGCCGCAGAAGTCGCCGGTCGTGCGGTCCGTCAGTCCTCTGCCTCGCTGCTCGATCTCCTGATGGTTTCACACGCGGATGTCGACCACTTCAACGGTGTCCCTCGGCTGCTTCGTCGCTACGGTGCGGCGACGATCGCGACGACGCCGCACATGTTGCGGTCGGAGCAACCGGCGGCCACTCAACTGATTTCGCGAATCATTGAAGATCGCATTCCGCTCAACGCGGTCTCTGCGGGAGACGGCATCGATCTCGGTGACGGCTGTCGGTTGCAGATCCTCGCTCCGTTCGGTGAGGAACAATTTCAGACCGACAATGAAGCATCGCTCGTCGTCCGCATTGACTATGCCGACCGACGAATCCTGCTCACAGGTGACATTGAAGGCGACGGACTTCGCCGGTTGATTGAGCAACTTTCCGACGACAAAACTTTGACCAGCCGATGCGATGTCCTGATGGCGCCGCATCATGGGGGACGCGATAGCAACGTGCCTGACCTTGCGACGGCGGTCCGTCCTTCGGTCGTCGTCATGAGTTCTGCAAGCGACGACCCCTTAGTCCGGATTCAGCAGAACTATCCCGATGCACGCTGCATCGGCACATCGCAAGGGGCGGTTCGCATTGCCATCGACCGATCCGGAAAGATGACCGTCGAACAGAAAGGCCGTGAATTGCTATCGGTTGAGAGTGACGAGTCGTGAGAGTTTCGACCTCTCGATGAAATCACCGAAGCGAACTATTTCGCGACTCCCGTTAATCATCAACGATGATCATCGGCGTGGCGTCTCCGAACTCTTCTTCGGTATCAACAGTGTCCGGGTCTTCGGCCTTTGCCGGGGTCGACGGCGTATTTTGCAACTCTTCGTGGGCCCAGAGTTCCAAGACCTTGCGTTTCATTTCACCTCGGCGTTCGCGGGCCGCGACCGCCGATTGATGAAACTCTTCGATCCCTTTGAGCAGCGACTCGTCAGAGCGGCCGGTGCCGATCAATCGTTCGAGCCCGTAAAGCGCCGGCTCCAATTCATCTCGGAGGGCTGTTGTGAATCGTCTGGTCGTCTCCTCCAGCTCGCTCGCCAGATCATGCAAGTCAGCACGGTCGCGACATCGCTGCGCCGACGACATTTCTTTGACGTTCTTCTTCGATGTCTTTTTAGCCTTCGCAGGATCGACGAGTCGGCCGA
Source organism: Stratiformator vulcanicus (assembly GCF_007744515.1). Classification (NCBI taxonomy): domain Bacteria; kingdom Pseudomonadati; phylum Planctomycetota; class Planctomycetia; order Planctomycetales; family Planctomycetaceae; genus Stratiformator; species Stratiformator vulcanicus. Next base: position 2,835,866 of record NZ_CP036268.1, on the reverse strand, counting down.
ACGGGCTGTATTCACGCCGCGCGGCATTCGACTCGCGTTCCGACTCGGCCAACCCGTTCTTAGCCTTTTTGAAATCGGGACGGATCGATAGGGCTCGCTCGAATTGCATTCGGGCCTGCTGAAAATTCTTCATCTCTAAATATAAATTGCCGAGATTCTGAAATGCTTCGGCGAACTCCGGATTGACTTTCACCGCCTCTTTGTAGGCATTGATGGCCATCGCATTCTGGCCGAGTTTGCGGTGTGCGAAGCCCAAGTTATAAAAACCTTCGGCCGAGCGTTTCTCTCGCGCGATTCCTCGGCGGAGCACTTCCACCGCTTTGCGGTGATCGCCGGTGCGGTTGTAGACCGCTCCCATATTCACCAGCGCTTTGCCGGAAGCGTGAGGGGCAAGCTTTGTGACACGTTCAAAGTGCCTCAGTGCCGCCGAAAAATCACCGGCCATGAAGTACGCCGACGCCAACGATTCCTGCAGGTCCGCGTCGAGTGGATACTCCGCGACGAGTAACCAGACCAGTTCGATCGCCGGGCCGTATTTGCCTTTGCGAATCAGGCGGCGCGCCTGTTTGAAACGATCGTCGTTGGTCGGGTCTTCAGCCATGCCGGAGCGCATTCCCGAAGCTGTCGCGGCCGGTTCAGTACAGATCCGACTTGAATCTGCATGACCGTCGTCTCAATTAGAGTAGCCCCGGCCCCGTCACGGTTGCAATACAAGCGTTTTCCATACGCTGCTCGATAGCGGCAATTTCGAAGTCGACCTCAGTCACATTCCGCCAATGCGGCGACGTCTTTCCAAGAGCCAATGGTTTGGCTGCGATGATAGATGTAGGCTCTACGCATCACCGAAGATGAGAGACGATCCGTCGTCGATGAACGCGACGGACTCCGATATCTGCTCGAGCAGCGGTTCGACATCGTCGCGCTCCACGTCGGCAAATTGAAATAGCACAAGAGCCGTGCCTGCCGGTGAGGCGAACGCGTGTAACCGGGCCGCGGCGATCAGTTCCCGGCAGACGAACTCGACTTCGCATTTCTTGCTGCGGGGGTTTTCCGCATCCGCGTCGTACACGTCGAGCTCGTCGTAGTCGTCTTCGTAGGCCTCGAGTGCGGACATCATGACACGCTTCACATCGGGCCGGCGTGGAAACAACGCCAGCGACCAGAACGCCGTCGTTTCGCTTTGCGCGGTCACGACTTTGCCATCGTCTGTATTGGTGACTTCAATCTGCCAATCGGCCGGATATTCGAACCGCACGCGATCGTCGGAGTAAACCTGCATCAAACCGATCCGAAAGAAAAACGCTGAAACGTGTTACGATTGAACTAACTCGTGGCGGCTTGGTGATGCACGTCCCGCAATAATTTGCCGGTCAGTGAATCTTGATTGCCGACGACCGTCGCCATTGGCCCGGCGGCCACGATTAATCCTCCCCGATCGCCCGCGCCGGGACCGACTTCAATGACATAGTCGGCCCGCCGAATCATCTCAAGGTCATGCTCGATCGCCACAACCGTATGGCCGGCTGAGCGGAGGTCAAGCAATACGTCGGTCAGGCGGCAGATGTCCGCCGGATGCAGCCCCGCGGAGGGTTCATCGAGCACGATGAATGACTCTTGCATCTCGTTGGTGAGATGGCGGGCCAGCCGCAGGCGTTGCGCTTCCCCGCCGGAAAGGCTCGTCGATGATTGCCCCAACGGCAAATAGCCGAGCCCGATTCGGACGACGACGTCGAGAACCTTGTGAATCGGCTCGACCGACTCGAAGAATGCTTGAGCATCGTCGACCCGCATATCGAGGACATCGCCAACGCTGCAGCCTTTATAGCGGACCGCAAGCGTTTGGCGGTTGAAACGCCGTCCGTGACAGGTCTCGCAATTCCGTATTTGATCAGGCAACCCGCCCACCCGCATCCGACGAATCCCGCGACCGCGGCAGGCCGGACAGCGACCCGACTTCGACGTGAACGCGAATCGTGAGGGACGAAACCCTGCCGTTCGCGCTTCCCGCGTTCGTGCGAACAATTTGCGAATTTCATCCCAGATACCCAAATAGGTCGCCGGGACCGAAAGGGGACTTCGTCCGACCGGACGACGGTCGACCACGGCAAGACGAGTGATCGATTCGGTCTGCACGTCCGCCGAAAATTCATGAAAGGCGTCGTCGTCCGGAGTGGAACCAATTTGAGGTTTCGACGGCGATTTCGGGGCTCGCTCTTTTCGCCCGCCAAAGTCTTTAGAGAGAGCGCCGCGGATCGCCGGCACCAACGTCTCCATCACGAGCGTGCTCTTGCCCGATCCGCTCACACCGGTCACGCATGTCAGTAGCCCTCGGGGAAATTCGACGGAAACAGATTTCAAATTGTTCCGCGTGCAGTTTCGCAGCGTCGCCGCAAAATCACTCGGCTCATTCGCGATTGACGAGGGTTCCATTGCATCGAGATCGGCTTTGCTGCTCTGGTCCAGTCGCAGTCCGAGGAATCGTGCAGTAACGGACTCAGCGCATCGCGACAGATCGTCCGGCCCACCGCTGAAGACGATGCGACCTCCGTTCACGCCGGCGCCCGGCCCGACTTCGATCACATAGTCGGCCGCCTCAACAACCCGTCGATCGTGTTCGACCACGATCAACGAATTGCCTTGGTCTCGCAGCTCTTTGAGCACGTCGATCAGTTGGATGACGTCGGACGGGTGCAGTCCTGAGGTCGGCTCATCGAGCACGTAACACGTGCCCACGAAGCCCGCCCCGATCGCGCCGGCCAGTCTTGTCCGGTGCATCTCGCCGCCGGAGAGCGTGCTAACCGCGCGACCGAGCGACAGATAGCCGAGTCTCAGACGCAGCAGTCCTTTCAGGCGGATGGCAATTTCCGGAATCGCCCGCGATGCCGTCCCCGCCACAATCGAACCGGGGCGGAAACGATTGTCGAGATCATCAGCGAGTTGCTGCAGCCATTCGAGAGCCTGCCCGATCGGTCGTGACATGACTTCATGAAAGGTGAGTCCGCCCAATCGAACATGCCGGCTGAACTCGTCGAGGCGAGCCCCATCGCAGTCCGGGCAAACCTTTTCCATCAAGTCTGGCGTCGTCTCGGATTCAATAGTCTCTGTTTCAATTGTCCCGGTGCCGCCGCACATCGCACACGCACCGGCCGGGCTTTCAAACCGAAACATTCTTGGTTCCAAAGACGGATAGGCGCGGCCCGTTTGTTCGCACACCGGTCTCGTCAAATAGCGGGTGTCTTTGAATTCACCGCTATCAAGGTGGCTGACAATACAAATTCCGCCTGCGTGGTCGGTCGCCGTCCGCACGGCATCACGAATCCGGTGTTCGATTCCTTCTTTGGAGATCAGGCGGTCGACAACCAATTCCACGGCGGGTCGGTCGTCGACATTTGTCGGCTCGACCTCCGCGAGGTCGATGACTTCGCCGTCGATCCGAATCCGCGCAAATCCGAGACGCCGAACCCGTTCAATCAACTCGGTCGAAGTCTCATCTTCGGATCGCCTGAGCGGACCCAGAATGAGAAACTTCGTCCGTGCTTCGAATGCTCCGAGTGCATCGACGATTTCGTCGATGGAGTGCGTCACGAGCGGCCGTCCCCCATCAGGATCATGAGCGATGCCCAGACGCCCGAACAAGAGCGACAATCGCGGTAGAATGTCGGAAAGACTCGCGACGGTGCTGCCGCGATCTTCGCGTCGGGTTTGCTGTCCCACCGCGACGATCGGCGGAATCCCGCGAACGAAATCGACACGTGGTTTGGGCATTCGCGGCCGTTGCGCCGTCGATGCCGTGGCGATCGTCTCCCAGTAACGACGTGCTCCTTCCGCGACCACCGTGTCGAACACGAGAGAACTCTTGCCGCTCCCGCTCACCCCGCACACGACGACCAACTTGCCCAGCGGGAATTCGATGTCGATTCCGCGGAGGTTGTGCGTCGAAACGTTACGGAGCGATAGCGTGTCCGAGAAATCGACGCCGGCTGCTATCGCGTTGCCTTTGGTCACGTCGCCGGAAGTCCCGATTGTGGAAAGAGACGAATACCGCATCGTGCGGGTGACGCTGAGTGTCTGCGGCGCTATCATCACGACAATGCGGCTCGACTCCAACTGAACCGCCGGCTGATCACCGCGTCATTTTCCGCCCCAGCATTGCTATGTCTACCGCCCCTGACGCCCTTCCGGTTCCTGCGTCATTTCTTTTTTCGCCGGTCGTCAACGCCGTAAGGGCGGACGCATTGCCCGGGAAGAAGCCAGGACTCTGTCCGCTGCCGGCAGCGGCACGTTTGCCGTTTCTTGGGTCGGTCGATGAAGAGCCGAAGATCGCCGATTGCTTTATCGGTTGGAATGAACGCGGATTCGGCTTGCGGTTCCTCTTCGATAATACGCCAGCCTTAAAGAAGGGGGCCGAGCGGCAAATTACCCTCTGGTTCGATGGACGACCCGATGGAAAGTCGCGCCGGGCGGGCCGCTTTTGCCGACAGTTGCAACTGACGTTCACCGGCGGTTCGGCCAAAGTATCCACCGAAGAGATCGCCATCGATCAAAATCGGGAAAGCCCGACCGCGTTCGACCCCTCTTCGGTTCGGGCTGAGATATCGAAGTTGAAAGCCGGCGACCGAATCGACATCTGGCTTGATGCCGAAGCGATCCCCGGGTTCGATCCGGAGTCATCCCCGCGACTCGGCTTCACCTATTTGATCGATGACCCGCTGGCCGGTCGTCAGACGCCCGCCGCTGGTCCGGAATTTCCGATCGACCGAGACCCGACACTGTGGTTGCTGCTCCGTTTGACCGACGAAATCTAAAGTCGTGCCCTCGGCAGAGCAGTGCGAATGGCTTGTCTTGGGCAAGTGATTAACCATTCTTGCCGATCAGATGCTGCAGTGCTCCGTCGAGCCGGTCATGTCGGAATTTGTAACCCGCGTCAAGCAATCGCTTCGGTAGGACACGCGTACTCGCAAAGAGCAGTGCGTCAGCCTCTTCGGAGCCGAGCAATATTTTCGGCCCGAATGACGGAACCGGGAGGATCGTCGGACGGTGCAGAACTTTGCCCAAGGTCTTGGTGAATTCTTCGTTCGTGACCGGTTGAGGGGCGGTTCCGTTGACCGGCCCGGAAATCGATTCATCGCAGATCGCGTAATGGATCGTGCCGATGAGATCATCGAGCGCGATCCAACTCCACCACTGTCGTCCATTACCGAGTTTTCCGCCCATACCGTACTTAAACAGCGGAAGCATCTTGGCAAGCGCCCCGCCCTTCGGCGAGAGGACGATTCCGATCCGGATATTGACGACTCGAATTCCCGCCTGTCGCGCCGGTTCACAAGCCGCTTCCCAGTCGCGCGCGACATCAGAAAGAAATGCCGCGCCCGGATTTGATTTCTTCAAGGCCTCAAGCGGCGGCAAGGGTGAGTCTTCGTTTAATTCTGTCGGCCCGCCTTCCCCGTAGATTCCGATCGCCGAAGCGCAGATAAGAACTTTCGGCTTCTGTTCAAGCGAGGCGAGAGTTTCGCACAAGAGCGTGGTACCTTTGGTGCGGCTGTCCCGAATTTTGTTCTTCTTTTCTTCGGTCCACCGCCCCATGATTGGTTCACCCGCAAGGTGAACGACGGCATCCATCCCCTCCAGTTCGGCTGCACTGAGCTGTTGGTTCCGAACATCCCATTCGACTTCCGGCTCGCGTGTGCCTGACTTCTTCCGCGTCAGCCGGGTCACTTCGTGCCCGCCGGTCGTGAGAAACGAAACGAGATTGGAGCCGACCAGACCGGATGAGCCGCTGACGAGAATTCGCATAGGTCCCTGATCTGAAAAACGTCGATGTGCGAGCAAGTCCTGTTTCGTCACTTCGTGTCGATAGGCGAACATTGCCTCCAGCTTTGACCGCGTCAACGCCGCGCCGCCGATCCGACCAAGCGGCCCGAACGGCAAGCGATACCAGATGCGATCCTCCAGCATGCTCGACTCACTCGACCGGGGTTCCATCCGATGCGTATGTACCCACTCGGCGAACGGCCCCGACTCCTGCACGTCCTCGAACATTTCGTAGGGCACGTATTTCGTATGTCGCGCGTGCCAGTCTTTCTTGATCGGCCCGGCAAGCCCGACCCGAAGGACGACTTCCGCCCCCGGTTCGATGTTGTCGGCCTGCTTGATCACCTCGACCGGCTCCCAGGGAGGGGTCAGCCGCTGTAGTGCCCCCGGCCGGTCGTGGTAGCGAAATACCTCCTCAGCGGAGGCCGGCATCTCGGAGCGTTTTACAAATTCAGGCATTCGGAACGATCAGTCAGAGGTGCAACCGGCGACTGTAGAATTTCTGCACAGTTCGCGTCGTATCGAAGTCGTCACAGGATATCTAGAACATCGGCCGCGTGTCGCCCACGGGGAGATTCACCTAAAATTGTTGCAGAGACCCAATCTGATGGAACTGTCCCACTTGCTGCGTGGTCACGGCTTTCACTGATCAAACTTCGTCGACCGAACAACACTTCCTGCGAAACTTCCTGCGAAATTATCCGCATTATGAAAGAGCCGAAAGGGGGCAGCGTACCGGTGCAACTCGGCCCGCGTCAGTTGACGATGCTGATTCCCCTGTGGGGGCGAGCCGAAGCAACCCGTCGTCGACCGCGACTCTTTTCTGACGCCAAGGCGGTCGAGATCGTCGAATCACTCGACTTCGATTTCTCAAAATGGCAGGCCACGAAAACGGCACTCGGATCCGTCCTGCGAACGCGAATGTTCGATCAGGACGTCGCGGATTTTGTCAGGCAAAATCCGGACGGGACGGTCGTCGAACTCGGATGCGGATTGAATACGCGATTCGAACGGGTTGATAACGGTCGCGTTCAGTGGATCGACCTTGACCTGCCCGAGGTCATCGAGCTCCGAAAGCAGTTCTTTGATGAAGGCCCGCGGCGACGAATGTTCTCTGCCGATGTGACAAACAATCAATGGCTCGACAATCTCGACCTCCCAACCGGCCCTTGCTGTTTCGTCTCGGAAGCAATGCTCATTTATCTCGATCCCGAACAGGCAACAACTGCGATTCAATTGATTGCCGGTCGACTTGACGAAGCAGTACTTATTCTTGATACGACGCCACGAGCGATGGTCAATTCCCAACACCGCCACGACACGCTCAAGCATTTGCCGCGAGAGAGTTGGTTTCGATGGGCTTGCGACGAACCGCGGACGCTGGAATCTCACGGGCTGCAATTAGAGCGATCGCGCTCCTTGCTCGATGCCGATCGTGACTTAATACAAGAATTGCCGATCAGTTGGCGAATTCTGTGGCGATTTGGACAACCGATATTAAAACCGTGGCTCGATGGTTATCGAATCAATGTGTTTCAGTGCAGCCGTTGATCGTCATCTTGCACGCCCGGTGACAGCTCGGAAATCCGGCTGCTCAATCTGCCTAATCTTCGGATTTCACCGCCCTGAGCAATCCCAATTTCCACGGGATGATACCGTAGCCTTTGCCAGTTCGGTCTTCATCACTGACCCCTTGGAAAAGGAATTGCAAATCATCAGGATCAACCTCGAGGTGTTCATCAACGCCGGTTCGGATTAATTCGCCGTGACTGTAAGAGGTCGTCCATGATTGTCGTTGATTGACGACATTCACCGGCGAGGCGAATGGTTTTTCACGCGATGCCGCGAGCGGTCGCCACTCTCCGTCGAGCTTGTTCGCGATAAAAGCCTTGTAATATCGGCGCCCGCGATTTTGGGCCTCAATTAATGAAAGGTATTGATCACGACCCTTCAGGCGATAGGTATGGCTCGCTTCGAAAATGTCGGCCTTTAAGGCCACAACAGGCTTTGACCAACCTTGATCGGGAAAGTCTTTTAGCAAGGTCTCGGCGCGTCGCATCCGGCCATCGAGTGTGGTGAAGAAAAGGTGTGCCCGTTGGCGATCGCAAATCACCCAGAAGTCGAGACCCGACTTTTCCCCCTCCGGCACCACATACAACGGTTCTGGTAAAGTCCATCCGGCCGGGTCATCGATATTCTCGTTGGTTGAAAAACAGGGTCCGAACCCCAGGCCACGCGATTCATCAACCGCCTGGTAAATTAAATACCATTTTCGGTGGGGCGTGAAGTAAAATATCTGTGGTGCCCCGTGATATCCGTCAGTCAGTTGCAATAGATGCCACTTCTTTGTGGGCGCTTCGGTCCAATCTTTAAAAGAAATATAACCAATGCGAATCCGGCCGTCCTCGCTGCTGGTGTTGCGGATCGTGCAGAACAGATGCCACTTCCTGTCATAACGCACGATACTCGAGTCTTTAACCGCGACCCAGGGAGACTCCGACGGTGGCAGTTTCGAAGGTTCAATCCCGAGCAGCGGTTCCGAGACTGACCATCGGAAGTTGCCGTTGTCGAAAACGTCTTCCGCGTCAGCAAAACTACATATTGCACTGCTAAAAAAGAGAATGAATAGCGCGGCAGAATTTGAAAGGCGCACGAATTAATCTCGCTTTGTGAACTTAAACGCTGCCGCAGGAACCAACTCGGGCAATGCCCGCCCGCTTACGCACCAAATTTTTCCAACCGCCCCGCATGGGCCATTGCCATCGGCATGAGGTACTTCGCCTCGAATTGTCCCAGTCCGCCGGCGAGGCAATTTGCTTCGCCGAATGTGTCGACGGCATCGAAGCGGCAGTTTTCGGCAGCGAGGAGTGTCGGGACGGGGTGCCAGGAGTGGCTTTTCATCTTGCTCGGCGTGCTGTGATCGCCCGTGACAACAATCACGTCGGGGCCGAGGGCTTCGATTGCGGGGATGCAACCATCGACCTGCTCGGTCTTTTCGACCTTGGCGTCGAAGTTCCCGTCTTCACCGGTGCTGTCGGTGTATTTGAAGTGAACGAAGAAGAAATCGTGATCGTCCCACGACGCCTTGAGCCGCTCCATTTGGTCGTCGAGCGTCTGCCCGGCATCGAGTACGTCCATGCCGACGAGGCGAGCGAGACCGCGGTACATCGGATAGACGGCAATCGCTGCGGCACGCGTTCCGTAGACTTCTTCGAACGTTGGCACAGGCGGCTTTTTGTCGATGCCACGCATCGTGAACATGTTCGCCGGAGCGTCGTCTTTGAGGACCTCCTTTGCCTTGGCGACGAACTGCCGCAACAGGTCGGCGGTTTTCTCGGAATCGCTATCGGCAGCCTTCGGATCGTGAGGCGGGACGCCGGTCTTTTGGGGATCGGTGTCCGGGATGTTCCCCCCGAGGCCGGCGCCGCGCAACACTATGACGAGACGGTACTCCTTGACCGGCTTGACGAAGACCTCGACGCCGGGGAGCTCGATCTTGTCGAGCTTCTCACACAGTTTTGCGCCGATATCGGAGGCGATTCTCCCGGCACGGCGGTCCGTAATCACCCCCGATTCGTCGACCGTGCAAAAGTTGCCGCGGATGGCGACGTCGTTGGGTCCGAGGTCGAAATCGATCCCGAGCGCCTCGAGAACACCGCGGCCGATTTCGTATTTCAGCGGGTCGTAACCAAACAGCCCGAGGTGACCGGGACCGCTCCCCGGGGCGATGCCGGGAAAGACGGGATGACTGAGTCCGCAAACGCCACGCTTGGTGAGCTTGTCGAGATTGGGCGTTTTCGCCGTTTCCAATTCGGTCTTTCCGCCGGGTTCTTTAGGTAGTCCCCCCAGTCCATCGGCGACGAGTAAAACGATTTTGGAGTCGTTGGCCCGCTGGAGGCGTCGGATGACATCTTGATGGTTTGACATATGTTTGATCCCATTTCGGCGGTTGAATTGCAGCGCACACTGTAAATTGACTGAGGACGTTTACAAGCGGAGAGGAAGGCCCGGCCGAATCGCAGGGAAATTTGGCAACCGAATTCGAGGCTTTTCTCTGATCCGCTTACTGCCGGGCGCGGCTGTATTGGACCTAACCGTTTTCGATATTTGACATGTCTGATCTGATTGTCGTTTGGACCGTACGGCTGGCGATCGGGTGCTATCTGCTTCGATGGCTGTTGGTCGCTGCGCGAATCGGCACTCCGGGCTTTCACCGGAAAATTTGGACCGTGGGAGCGCTGTCATTGCTTGCTCACCTCGCTGCGGCCTTTCAATTCGTCCATCGCTGGAGCCACGCGAGCGCGTACCAAGCGGTCCGTGTCGAGACGTTCGAGGCGACAGGTTGGGACAGCGGGTTCGGCGTCTGGATCAATTATGCGTTCGCGTTGGTGTGGGCGTTCGACGCGTCGTTGTGGTGGATCAAGGGCGATCGCTGGGCGAAGTGGTGGCCCGGGCAGATCGTCGTGCAGAGCTTTCTGGCGTTCATCGTTTTCCAAGCGACGGTGATCTTCGGCCCTGGTTGGTGGAAAGTGGTAGGCGTGATTATCGCGGCCTTGTTTGCCTTCGCGTTGATTCGCCTAAGCCGGAGCCATGGCTCCGGCTTAGATCACCATTCGCACGAATAATCGCCACGACCCGCATTGCCGACGCCGACTTCGCACGCCACGCAGTTTTCCTTCGTTCGCGAATCAACATACTCGCCGCCCCTTGCCGATCTCCACTGCGCAGGATGCGCTCGGACCAGGCCACGCACGTGACGCGAGGGCCGATTGACTCGCGATAATTCGTTGGGAAAAGGAGCTTCCCACACGCGAGAGTCCCCTTTTTTCGTCTCGGCAAATTTGGAGAGAACTCACATGCGTGGAATGATCTGTCTGGCCATGCTCGGCTGTGCTTTCGCCCTGGGCGATACCGCTTCCGCCGGCGGCTATTACGAACAAGTGAACTATGGCTACTCCGGCTGCGGTTCCTACCCGGTCGCCCATTACGGCGGATACAACAACTGCGGAGCGTACGGAGACTGCTACGGATACACCTCGTACGACTGCTGCAAGAAAGAGTGCTTCCTCAAGAAGTGCTGGAACAAGCTCTGCGAACTCGAACGCAAGAAGAACAACTGCCTGTTCGGTTGGCTCAAGAAAGACAAGTGCTGCGGCTATTACGATTGCCACGAGCCGGTCTGTTGCGCTGTCGAAGTCAGTTGCAGTGCGCCGGTTACCTGCAGTGCTCCGACTTGTGCGGTCCCGACGTGCTGCGCTCCGACGTGTGCCGTCCCCAGCTGCGAGCCGACCTGTGCGGTTCCGACCTGCTGTGCCCCGACTTGTGCGGTCCCGCACTCGAAGTGGTAAGCCACTGAAGTAGGACTTTGCGGACATTTTGAGGCGAGGCTCGACTCCATCGCCTCAGCCCGTCCTCCCTTCGCGTCAAACTTCACCCCCGGACGCGATTCGACGCTCCCGACGGTTTCGCCGTCGGGAGCGTCTTTTTTTGGAGGTGAGAGGTGAGAGGTGAGAGGTGAGAGGCGAGAGTCGAGAGGTGAGAGTCGAGAGTCGAGAGGTGAGCGTGGCGGTGCGTTTCTGTTTCGATTGGCATTCCGCAGGCGATCGGCCAAAGTATCGGCACCTCAACTCCAACGCTCTGTGCCGACATGACCGATACGCCGCTCGCCGACCTCATCCGCAATCGTGCCCTCAAGTTCGGTGACTTCACGCTCGCCAGCGGGAAGAAATCGACCTACTACCTCGACGGAAAACAGGTCACGCTTCATTCGCAGGGTCTCCGATTGGTTGCCGAAGGTATGCTCGACCTGCTGTCCGAGACCGAGTTTTCCGCGGTAGGTGGGATGAGCATCGGGGCCGACCCAATCGTGGGTGGCGTGCTCACAGTCGCAGGCGAACGCGGAATCGACCTGGACGGATTTCTGGTCCGTAAAGAACCCAAGGGTCACGGAACGCAGCGTTACATCGAAGGACCGGTTCAACCTGGAGCCAAAGTGGCGATCGTCGAAGATGTCGTTACGACCGGCGGAAGCTCGATCACGGCAATCGAACGGGTGCGCGATTTCGGTTGCGAGGTCGTGTTCGTCACCGCGATTGTGGATCGCCTGCAAGGCGGGGCTGCGGCGTTCGCCTCGGCAGGGGTCCCCTTCCGGGCGTTGTTTACGGTCGAAGACTTCGGCATCACACCCCCCGAAGAAGGGTGAACGCGATTGCGGTCGTGAGACGACAGGTCTTGGCGGAACGCTCAACGGCAGATACCCTGATAGTGGCCGGTCATCTGTTGGAAAGACTTTCGTCTTTCGAATTGGTGCTGCGATCGGCCTTGAGCATCAAGTGGAAACGATCTGCGTTCCGTTCGAATCTGCATCATGTCCAGTGCGGTCGCTCGCGGTGTCGAAACAACTGACGTGCCGCAGGTGCCGGGATGGTTCGCGACATCGCGGGAGCAGGCTGACAGACCTGAAATTGATTCGGTCGAATCAGCGTCACTGGCTCGCCGAACACGACGCTGGACCGCGGTCGCGGCGGTCAGTTTTGTCTTTCACTCCGCGATCGCGTTTATCTTGGCGGCAATTATTCTGCCGCAGAACGTGGATGAGCAAATCTTCGCGATTCTTTCGCTCCCCGCAGATGCCCCGGACTCCGACGACGATACGGCTGAGGTGATCATCGAAGCGGAGCTTCCGTCGCCGACGACCGAAGAGAGTATTCAATCGCAGCGACCGGTCGATCCATCGGAAGTGGCAGGACTCGAATCGCCCTCGCCTGCCGAAATCTCGGCGCTGCAGGTACCAGAAGTTCCGACATTCATCGGGTTTCGTTCTTCAACAGCTTCGCGTTCCGGTGCCCCCGACCCCCGATTGCAAATGACGGCCGGACGCAGCGGCGCGACGAAGCGGCAGTTGCTACTGGCCTCCGGCGGCAGCGATCTGACCGAAGCGGCCGTCGAACGGGGCCTGCGATGGCTGAAAAATGTGCAACTTGATGACGGCGGATGGGACTTTCGAAAGATTCGCGATGCGCCCGAACCAGGTTATTCGGGCAATCGCGTCGCGGCAACGTCTATGGCTCTGCTCTCGTTTCTCGGTGCCGGCCATTCCCACAAGCAGTCGCCGAAGTATCGGGCGACCGTGTTTCGGGCATTGAAGTTCCTCAAACAGGAATTAAACCCTGATCGGGCAACCAACTGGGACGGTGATGCGCGAGGAAAGCCTTCCCCATCGATGTACGCGCACTGCCTGGCTGTGCTGGCCTTGTCTGAGGCGTATGTGATGACGGGAGATGAGTCGCTCCGCCCGTTCGTCGAAGCGACGACGAGATTTCTGACGCAAGCGCAGCATGAACGGGGAGGTTGGCGATACCGCCCGAAGGAACGGGGCGATACGTCGGTTGTGGGATGGGCGGTCATGGCAATCGTGAGTGCCCGGGCGGGCGGGGTCGAAGTCCCGCGGATGACTTTCGTCAAATCGAATCAGTTTCTCGACTCCGTCTCGGCGGACGACGGGGCCATGTACGGCTATATGTCCCCCGCCCGTCGCAAATCGACGACGCCGGTCGGTTTACTGTCGAGGATGTATCTCGGCTGGAATCGCAGCGAATCGGCTCTCAAGCGAGGGGTCGCCCATCTCGATCGGTTCGGCCCCGATACCGACGATATGTATTACAATTATTATGCGACCCAGGTGATGCATCACTGGGGAAAGGCGGATTGGGTCCGCTGGAATAACCGGATGAAGGCCCAATTGTTACAAACCCAAACCCGGGGCGGCTTACACCACGGAAGTTGGGATGTCGCCGACCGCCATGGAAACACCGGCGGTCGGCTCTATATGACTTGCCTTTGTCTCATGACGCTCGAAGTCTATTACCGACATTTGCCGCTTTATACGAAAGGTGCGGTCTTGCGCTGATGAGAGGCAACCTAAAAAAGCGGTGAACTCGTCGGAGAGCCAGTTCATAACTCGCTCGCGATTCTAATGATGCTGATTGCCTTTGGCTTGGTATTTATTCCTCGGCAAACATCAATCAGCATATTGAATCGCCGTAAATTAAGTTCAAAGTTCCGATGGCGAGACAAGCGAAGGGTTACTCGGCCCGTGCGGACCGAGTAACCCTTAATTTAGCGATTGCTTAGACGGAAAATCAACGCCCGATTCGAGGAAACCCGGGTGCGAAGATGACGTCTGTGATTCCCACCGGCGCCGGGATGTTCGCACTTTGCCAAGACTTGCCGCCATCGGTTGAATACTTCAGGTCTTCAGTCGCTTTCCAATAGGTTTGGAAGCTGTAAATCAGGTCGGGCCGCACGGCGTCGATATTTAGCGGGAACTTCGAATCGGTGACCAATTGCCAGTCCTTGCCGTCTGCTGATTCCCACCCTTGCCCCCGCCTGTTATTGACGAGGAATCGTTCGCCGTCATGGGTCAGCGATGAGAGTCGATCGCGATTGGATGTCTTCCCGGCGACCTCCTCCGGGGTCACGTCGGTCCAGCGAACGCCGTCGGTCGAGTGATGGACCGTGTGGTGACCGTAAACGACAAAGCCATTGTCGTCGGATTCGATGAACAGTCGCGACCGCGGTTCAATTCGCGGGGGGAACGTCCAATTCTTGAGGTCGCGGGTTGTGATCAGGAAGCCGTTATCGCCGCAGCCGACGAAAGCCCCATTCACGTACCGCCATGCGCGGATGTTTGACTTGATCGGCTTCTCAAGTCCCAGGCTCTCCGCCTCTTTCTTGAGATGGTCACGAAGCTTGCCATCTCCGATGACTCGCCATTTTTCGCCGTCGTTCGACTCAATGACTCTTGCGCCTTGGCCGAACGCAAGAAACCGGCCGTCAAGAAATACGATGCCACTAAGGACTCCGGCGTTGAATTTGTTCTTGGTCCACTCGACGCCATCTTTCGTCGTCAAAATATTTGATTTGGAATAACCTCCGATTGCGACGCAAACACCGTTGCCAACGGCGGCCTGGGCGAGATCGTTTTGATTGTGGGCAGGCTTACCCGCAAATTCGTGGGCCGTCCATGTGACGCCATCGTTGGAGGCCATGCGATGCAGGCCGTGGCCGATCGCGATATAAATTCCATCCGGCTCCGCGGCCGAGGTGATCGCGCCAGCGACCACGAACAGCAAACCGGCAAATACAGCTCGAAACGGCATCTTATTCTCCGAAATAGCGAGTGAGACGAAAGAGACAGTATCGCCATCATGTCACGAGATGTCACGCTTCGGAACCGCGGGCGTGCAGAGAGGCTTAAAAAATCCAGCTACGAAATGAATGAAATCGCTGATCGAATCGGTCGCCGTTCGACGCTTTGTAGCCAAACCGGAATCGAATCACGCCATCAGCATTCCATTACAAGCAAAACCATAGAAGAATCCGCGCCGGTCCGTAAATCATCCCGCAATACCAATAGTAAACTCGCTTGAAGTTCGTCCTGTTTGATCTCGCAAACGCAATTTCACTGCTGAAAAATATGAAGCAAAACAAAGACTGTCCGAGCAGGATGCCGAACGAAACATCAGGCCAATCCATCAGCCCCGTTCCGCCCGGATGCCAGTGATACAGACAAAATTCAACGAGCACGACAGTTAGAAAGTGCAGTGCCGCCAAGAATGGCAATAGATGGCGGCAGTATTTGATTTGAAAACTTTGGGAGAGGCTATCGCCCATCGAAGAAAACTTAGGCGGAGGTGCTGTCGTGAAGCCGGCTTTTTAGCCGATCGTCTTATTAATTACCTCGAATCAACCGGAACCGTTCCAGGTCGAGAAACCGGTCAAGCAGCGTTCTTGGATCGACCTCACCACGATTCTCGCCACGGTCATCGATCACTTTTTGGTAGATACTTACTAACCGCTTACCGCAGGCCAACGTCGAAAATTCATGCCGGACGACATCGGCGTTAGAGTGAACCGTGGCCGCGTCCGACTCGGCGGACAGAGCGGAGTTTAAGGCCAGCAGTTTGGACTTCGCTGTTGGGTTCTGCGCGACGGTTTCAATTACGCTCATTTGTGACCGTTCCGAGAGGTCTGCAAAGTCGATGGTCCCGCCGGTGGTCTTGCCATCGAAGGCAACATCGGCCGCTTGATCAGGCCGACGATTGTAGGTCTTTAAGAGTTCTTCCGCGGACGCACGAAACTCCGCGGCCAGTTCTTTCTCGTCGAGCCAATCGAGTGGAATTTGCAACGAACTATAGAGCCCATCGAGATTGACGCCGGCATCGACGAAGTCGGCGGTGATCTCCGGGAGATTGCGGCCAAGAAGTGGTTTGCCGAGGAGCCAGGGTTCAAGAAATGCCATCCCGAATCCCTCGGCGACGCTGGTCGTCAGGCAGGCATCGCAGGCAGCGAGGTTCTCTTCGAATGTCAGGCCGTCCGACTCTCCCACACCGAAGCGAACCGGGAGGTCGATCCGCTCCGCGAAGGCACGCCAGGCATCATGAAACGGTTTCTCCATCGGGTTGAGCGGAACGAGGGTGATTCCCACCACGGGGTCGCCGGGCATCAGGAGCGACAGCAGCACTGCCTCACCGAGGTTCTTCCGCCGGATGCCGCGGACGGGATAAAGCAGGTAGCGGCGATCAAGATCGATGCCGCAGCGATCCATTAATTTGTGGCGTGCGGCTGCGCGATTCGGAAGCGCGGGAGGCGCAGGGACCGGGTTAGGCAGAAAATGGAGGCGTTGGCGATTAACGCCGGCATCGACGAGGGCGGTTTCGTCCCGACGATTCAGCACGGCGTAGTGGACTTTGCTCCCTTGCAGATAGTTGACGGGGCCCATCGACTCACCGAGCGCCTGCTGCAGCAAACCGTAGTTCTTCGGTCGAAAGTCTTCGGCGAAGTCGTGAATCTGGAGCAGCAACGGCCAATCGCGTTCCGACAAGTGCTTGAGTGCGCCGGGCCAAGCGACGTTTTTGCCGAGCGAATGGTTGTGAACGTGCAGCAGCGTATTGCCCGGCTCGAGACCACGTGCCGTCAACTCGGATTCGAACGCCTGAGCGAGTGGTACGGCGTTTACGGCGGGGTCGTCGTTGTAATCGAGCGATGGAACGACAACGCGTTCGATCTTCAGAGCTTTGAGCCGTTGCTCGATCTCGGGCGGCCAACCTTCGTGGCGTCCGCCGTAAACGATGAGGACGCGCTGCGGTGCTGAGTCGCTTTCCGCCAGTGATTGCAGATGCCCGGCAATCACGCGCGTCACGCCGCCGCGATTGAGGTGATGATGGGCGATGACGAGATTCATGAATAGGCCGGGCCATGGACGCTGCGGTATTCAATCGTTCTTCGGGAAGCGGAACATGGAAAGCGGAGAGCGGAAAACAGGATCGATCTTTTCGGTCGATTCGGCTTTCGGCTCACGGCTCCAAGACAGCTTCGAACGACTCATAGTGATCGCCGGTGTACCAGATGTCGCCGGCTCGTCCGATGACGAGACGTTGCGGGCCGGGACCGCGCTTGCCTTCGGTCGGATGGACGTATTCGCGATAGTAACCGGGCCGTTGCCGCGGCAGGCGTCGCTCACGATTCTGGAATACCGAACCATCATTGTTGTGCGGAAAACGTTTGCGGAGAGCAAGACGTTGATAGGTCTCGCTGACATCGATCGGGCCGGTATAGACCGTGCGACCGAAGTCCTTCACGACTGCGTTTTCGATCGTGTCGGGCGGGACGAGCAAGTTCGGAAAGCAGTTTTCGGCGACATCCCCGGCTGCCCGTTCGGCGATCAACATACCTGGGCGAATCCGGTCGAACGCGAGCGTCCCGAGTTTGCCAGGAAGTGGGACGCCGCGTATGGGAGGACCTCGGACGACTCGAGAATCACCTAAGAGAAGTAGAACCGCTTTCTTGTCGTTCGCAGTTCCCAGCACTCGCACGGTTCCCTTCGGAACGACAATCTTTCGCACAATCGTTGCGTCGGCCGGTCGCCCGATGATCGTTCCGTTATGGTCGCAATCAAGTCGGACCACTTGATCCGGTTGGGTTTGCCCCGCCAGCGTCAGACCACCGCCGTCCGATCGAACGACGATCTGTTCCTTTGCCGCAACGACACACACACGTCGTCCGCGCTCGATCTGATACTCAACGAGCGTCTCCGAACTACTGACAAACGCTTTGACTTTGCCAGAGAGTTCGCTGCTCTCAATCTCGGCAGATGCGTCCGCTTTCGGAGATTCGGCTGCGCGGTTCGTCGTCGGTTCGACAGCCTCTGCTTCGAGGTCGTCAGCCGTCTGCTCGATTTCTTGCTTCGCGTCGTCTTGGGGAGCGGTCAACTGGTCGTAGGCGAAGAAACAACAGGCGATGACCGCCAACGCCACCCACTCCTTCAGCCCGAATCGATAACGATGTGGCGGAGCCGAGGCGTGAGGTTGCTTCGGATTACTGTCCGGGTCAATCATTCGCTTGCCGCATCGGTCGGGTCTGTTTTCTGCGATGAGTGAAACTTATCCCGGTAGGTTTCGATTTCCATAATTGGCGGGCGTTCGAATTCCTCGATGTTGTATTCGATTTGCTCGAACGAGCCGTCCTCGACGCGGTGTTGCCGCATGATCGTCGGCAACGCCTGCTCCAACCCGATGCGTTCCTGACGGGTCAGTCGGTTAAAAAATGTCCGCAGGATGCCGAAGGCCATTCGACCGAGTGCAATCGTCTCCTGATTGCGATGCACGCGAGTGTCGAGGTCGGTCTGCGCAAATGCCGAGAGGCCGAGTTTTTCGTAAATGTCGATCAACATGGCTGTTTCGACGCCGTAGCCGACGGGGAACGGAATCTGTTCGAGTATCGAGCGACGCCCCGCGTATTCACCCGAGAGCGGCTGAATGATCGCGGCGAGCTCCGGATAGAACAGACTGAACAGCGGTCGAACGAGTATCTCCGTCACGCGTCCGCCGCCGGTCGGTCGAATGCCCTGCGAGAACGCGAGCGGACGATCGTAGAACGCTTTGACGTAATGAATGTCCGGATTCTGGACGAGTGGGGCCACAAGACCGTAGACGAATCGCGGGTGGATGTTTTTGATGTCGGTGTCGACGTAACAGATGATGTCGCCATCGAGCAGGTAGAGGGCCTTCCACAGGTTCTCACCTTTGCCTTTGCGATCGCCAACCTCGGTGAGGTGCTCCTCGGCAAGGTAGACGTCGGCTCCGAACTTTGCGGCGATTTCTCGCGTATCATCTGTGCTGCCGGAGTCGATGACGGCGATCTCGTCAACAAGTGGATACTGGTCCTTCAGGGCGCTCTTCAAAATGACGATCACTTTTCCGATCGTCTTGGCTTCGTTGAGGGTCGGCAGGCACAACGATATTTTCAGCCCCTGTCGCCGCTTCTCCTCGACGAGTTGCCGCAAATCCCAGAATGAGGAGTGATGGTAAGTCCGTTCCTGGAGCCACTGTTCGGAATTCATCGGGTTCAAATCGGGCGGAACTCGGAGGAAGGCCCGCGGGACGGGCCGGGCGGAATTGTGCTGTGGTTGTCAGAGCGCTTCGAGATCGTAACCGAACGACCGGCAGAATGCCGCCGTACCCGTGCGATCGACGCCTGCGACCGGGAGAAATGGTCAATCCGACGCCGATTGGCCTCGCCGACGCCTTGTCGGAATCGCCATTGCGACGAAAGTGTTCGGCAAGATAAGTTTCGCGGCAAAATATTGCTCGCGGAGCCGCGCCCGTACAATAAAAAACCGACTCATTGTTGGTTTGCTCACAGAGGATGCGGTCGTTCGGCCGAATATTGAGATGAACACACGATTTTCGCTTGGAACAATTCGAGGCATCAGAATGACTCGCTGCCTGTTTGCCGTCGGCGTAATTCTGTTCGGCTCGGTCGTTAATGCGCAGCCGATCGACCTCGGAAATTTCGGTATCGGTGGCTCCGCTTCAGAACGGACACCCGACCCCGAGATTTCGCTCTCGGCGGAGTTGACCGCCGAAACGTTGGAACCTGGTGCGGAGGCGACGTTGGCGGTCACCGTCAAGCTCCCGAAGGGCTTCTACATTTACTCGACGCGGCCATCGTCCGCTTTGGCGACCTCGATCAAAGTTTCTGAGGACGCCGGCCTTCAGCCGCTCGATGAGAAGTTTCGTCCCGACCGACTGCCAAAGCGGGTGTTCGAGCCTCAGTTCAACACTGAGGTGGAGAAGTTCTACGACCAAGTAACGTGGTCGCGTGATTACCGCATCACCGGGACCCTCGATCCGGCAGACATCCAAGTCGTCGGCGATCTGACCGGGGCGTTTTGCAGCACCGGCGAGAAAGGCATGTGCATTCCGATTCGGCCGCCACGAGAGTTTACGGTGGCGTTGATGTCGGCTGAGCAAGCCTCGCGCGACGAGGATGAGACCGGCGAATCGACCGAAGGGGGCGATGATTTTTCGTTCTCAGCCGATGACTTCGCAGGCTCTGACTTCTCCGCAACTGACTTTGAATCGAGTGACTTTACCGACAGCAACGCTGACGGTGCGGGGGACGCAACTGAACCGAACAGTAGCGATGACGCGACCGCCGAAGCCGAGAGCAACGGGGTCGTATTGGTTAACGAGTTCGAGATCGAAGCGGCCGAAGGAAGTCTCGCGAAGTTCTTGCCGCTGGCCTTCCTCGGCGGCTTTATCCTCAATTTTATGCCGTGCGTGTTGCCGGTCATGGCGATTAAGGTGATGAGCTTCGTGCAACAGGCGGGCGAAGATCGCGGCCGCATCTTCGCGCTCAATGCCGTATACGCACTCGGGGTGATTCTCGTCTTCTGCCTGCTCGCAGCTCTCATCGTCTTGCCGGAGTACTTCAGCGGCTTGTTCGGGCTGCTTGGATTGTCGGGCAATAACTTCGGATGGGGCGGACTCTTCCAGAGCCAACGCTTCAACATGGCAATGGCCTGCCTCGTCTTTGCGATGGGGATGAGTCTGCTCGGCGTCTTCGAAATTCCGATACCGGGATTCGTCGGCTCCGCTGCTGGCTCAGCTCAAAAAGAAGGCCTGTTCGGAGCCTTTCTGACAGGCATCTTCGCGACGCTACTGGCGACCCCCTGCACCGGACCGTTTGTCGGCGTCACAATCGCCTGGAGTATTCAGCAGCCGCCGATCCATACCTTTCTAGTTTGGGCGACGATGGGGCTCGGCATGGCGTCGCCTTATCTCGTCTTCGGTATTGTTCCGGGGGCGGTCAAATTGCTGCCCAAACCCGGCAACTGGATGCTGAGATTGAAGGAGTTCGCCGGGTTCGTACTTATGGGGACTGTGATCTTCGTGATCTCGTTTATCGACGCTACTTACACCGTGCCGCTACTGATCATGCTGCTCGGAATCGCGTTTGCTTTGTGGATGATCGGCACCGTTCAGTCGAGCACATCCTTTGAGGGTCGACTGGTTGGCTATACGACGGCGATCGTCGTCGGTAGTTTCATTGTCGGGTTCGGGTACTGGACGTCACCGGGTGAGTCGCGAACAACGAATCTCGTCACCACTGGCGGACTGCAACCAATCGGCAATGACGACGAACAACGACCGCCTGTTAAAGCGGCGGTCGAGACGAGCGAACTCCCTTGGGAGACCTTTTCGACAAACCGGTTAAACGATCTTCGCAGCACCGGTCGGACGGTATTAATCGATTTCACAGCCGATTGGTGTGCGAACTGCAAAGTGAATGAAAATCTCGCGCTTAATACAGAGAAAACGTACGAGTTCGTTCAGGAACACGATGTCATCACCCTGCTTGCCGATGCGACGCACGAGGACGCCGAGATTTCAATGTGGCTCGATCGCTTTAGGACATCAGGCTTACCGCTGACCGTGATTTTCCCTGGCGACCGGCCCAATGAGCCAATCCTGCTGCACTCTGTCTACTCGCAATCGGCATTACTGTCGAAGCTTGAGGAAGCCGTTTCGACCGACATCGCGGCTTTGCCGACCGAACAGAAGTGAGCGGGTTCGTTCATTCCGACGATTGGCGACCGACCACGTCTTTCGACACCCTCCGTCTTCGCGCGCAGTTGCTCGCTCGGGTACGCGAGTTTTTTCGCGAACGCGGGTATCTCGAAGTCGAAACACCGCTGTTGTCGCGCGATGTCGTGATCGATACTCACATCGATCCGCTAACTTCGACCGTCTGCGGGGAACGGCGGTTCTTGCAGACGTCGCCCGAGTTCGCGATGAAGCGATTGCTGGCCGCCGGCAGCGGGCCGATCTTTCAAGTTTGCAAAGCCTTTCGAGATCAGGAACATGGTGCCCGGCACAATCCGGAATTCACCATGATTGAATGGTACGCGCCACATAGCACCTACTTCGATCAGATGACGGTCACGGAAGCTCTCGTTCGCGAATTGGCAGCATCGACCGGGGCGGTGGCAACGCCACGCCTCCGTATCGGCCCGGAGAAGTTCGACCGCATCTCCTATATAAAGGCATTCCGCGAGGCGACGAATACGGAGATTCTCAATCTTAATGCCGAAGCATTAATGGATTTGACTCGAGACCATCAGCTCGTCATCCCGGAGTCACTCGATTCGGATGAAGCATCCATTGATGAGTGGCGCAATCTTCTGCTCGCTGAATTGGTCGAACCGAATCTCGGACTTGATCGCCCCGCATTCCTATATGACTATCCGGCAACACAGGCTGCGCTAGCGAGACTGAAACCAGACGGTCCCCGTGTTGCGATGCGATTCGAACTCTATATCGATGGTGTTGAAATCTGTAACGGCTACGACGAATTGCTCGACCCGGCCGAGTTGCGAGTTCGCGGAGCCGAACAAAATCGTTGCCGCTCCACCTTGGGCAAGCCGGTGATGCCGGAAGAGAGCCGTCTGCTCGATGCAATGGACTCGGGGTTGCCGAACTGCTCAGGCGTCGCGCTCGGCTTTGATCGATTGCTGGCCGTATTACTGGGGAAAACTTCTCTCCACGAAGTCATGCCGTTTCCGTTCGAACGCGCTTAACGATAACGCGATTATCTTCATCCCCTTGAGGCGGTAGTGAACAATAATTTGCGTCGGCAAGTCGATCGATACTAAAGAGTCGATCCGGACTTACTTACCGATGCAGAACTTCGAGAAAACAACATCGAGGATGTCGTCGGTATAGGTTTCGCCGAGCATTTCGGCGATTGCGGTTAATGCTTCACGGATTTCGGCTGCGACGATTTCGTCCCCCGCGCCTGACTCTGCCGCGAGGATCGCACTTTGCACGCCGCTGAGCGCTCGCCGGACGGTATCTTCTGAGCGAGCCGCCGTTGCACCAATCATTTCCGTCCGCGTGCCTTGCCCTTTACTGATGATTTGGCCGATGCGATTTGTAAGATCGGCGAGAGTTCGTGGCTGATGAATCGAGACCACAGGCATTGTTTGACTGACATCATCCCGACCCGTCGCCGATGCGGCAACATCGCACTTCGTGCCGACAACCAAGAGCCGGTCCTGGTCGAATTGAGAGTCGCGACGAAGCTGATCATCGGCCTGACATTCAACCTCATCCAAGTCGGCCGGTACACACCACAAAATGAGATCGGCTCTGCGCAACTGCTCAAGTCGTAGCGTTTGAGCTTGCGTCGACAGGTCATCAATGCGGTGTTCCCAACCGGCGGTATCGACGATCTCGACGTTAAGTTCGCCGCAGGTGATTTGTGCGGAGAGGTAATCGCGTGTCGTGCCCGCGATCGGTGAAACAACGGCCTGCTCACGTCCGATCAGCGCATTGAACAGCGAACTTTTACCCGCGTTCGGTAGTCCTGCCAATACGACAACCGGTCTTGTGGCATCGGTCATGCGGCTGCCCGCGTCCGACGCGATTCGACTGAGAACTTGACTGGCGACACTAAGTCGGCTTGCGATGTCGTCGCGAGTAACGAATTCAATGTCTTCCTCGACAAAGTCCAAACCGGCTTCTAGGTCGCCAAGCAGTTCGATCAGGCTTTGTCGGACCGTTGCCAGCCGTCCCGATAGTCCGCCGGCAAGTTGCCGCAGGGCGATATCGAGCTCGTCCGGCGCCGTGGCATCAATGACGCCGAGCACTGCTTCTGCCTCTGTCAGGTCAAGCCGACCGGCCAGAAATGCGCGGAGGGTGAACTCGCCGGGGCGGGCCGGGCGGGCACCGTTGCGGCAAAGGGTCGTCACAATAAGTTCAAGAAGCGGCGGTGAGCCGAACGTGTGAAACTCCGCCGCCGGTTGGCCGGTAAAGCTCCGCCGCGTCGGCCAATAGTGAAGGGCCGTGGGAAGATCGACCTGAGTATCAGCTAGGCGAAGTCGACCGGGAATGCGC
This sequence comes from Stratiformator vulcanicus, assembly GCF_007744515.1. Lineage (NCBI taxonomy): Bacteria > Pseudomonadati > Planctomycetota > Planctomycetia > Planctomycetales > Planctomycetaceae > Stratiformator > Stratiformator vulcanicus. Next base: position 2,811,813 of record NZ_CP036268.1, on the reverse strand, counting down.
TTCGGCCCGGCGACATCGTTCAGCTTCGTTCCGTCGGTTGCTCGAAAGCACTTCGAAACGACGTCGACCAAACCCGGTCCGGACGCCCGCACGATTCCGCGAATTGCACGTCCCGCCGGGGAAGCGACCGCCGCAATGACGTCATCGAGATCGATTCGCATCGGATCAGCCCGAACGCGATGCCGTGAACAAAAACATTAGCGAGGTGATTTAGACTTTTTGCGTCGGCCTCCACCGCCACCGGACTTGCCGTCGTTGCGTCCTCGGCCATTGTTTCGACCTCCGCTGTCGCTCAATTCGGCTTCGCGCTTTGCTTCGTCGACGCTTTCGAGAAGTTTCGACCAGAAACTCTTCGGCTTTTTCGCTTTCTCTTTCGCGAATTTATTCACCGGCGCATCGTCAGACTCCGCCGGCGGATCATCAGGTTTACGGTGCTTCGCCAGCAACTTTCGCTCGGCCACGCTCCACAAACTCGAGGAGATAAAGTAAACGCACAGCCCGGCCGGCACGTGATAAAAGAAGAAGCCCATGAAGAGCGGCATGACGCTCATCATTTTATACTGCATCTCCTGCTCAGGAGATGTCGCCGGCGGCATAAACAATTTCTGCTGGAAGTAGAACAACACGACCGTGATGATCGGCAGCAAATTAAATGCGGATGTATTAAGAATCGGCAATTCGAACGGAAGGTGAAACAATTGGTCGGGCGCGGCGAGATTGTCGATGTAAAAGAAGTGCGCCATCCGCAGATCGACAGAGTTATTTAAGGCGGAATACAGACCGATAAAGATCGGTAATTGCAGCACGATCGGCAGGCATCCCGCGATCGGATTGATGCCTTCTTTGGCGAACAGTTCCATTTGCGCCCGGCCGAGCTTCTCCCGATCTTCGCCGTACTTCTTTTTGAGTTCTTCAATCTTCGGCTGCAAATCCTTCATGCGTGCGGCGCTGATGGCTTGCTTCCGAGACAGCGGGAACATCGCCGATCGAACCAGCACCGTCATGCAGATAATCGCGAAACCGTACGGAATGCCGACGTCGTGCAGGAAATGCAGCAGGTAGAGCATCGCCTCGCTGACGAACCAGAACCAACCGAGGTCCATGACGGAACCAGCGCCGAGAGGCTTAAGAAGGTCCTTGCGCTGCGGTCCGGCATAAAGGGTAAAGCGGTGAATTTTTTCGCCGTTCGGCGGCAGGTCGATATCGACCGATCGCATCCGCAGGCTGATATCGCTTTTTGCCGCTTTCTTGTCGTCCGCGGTGATTAGATCAGGTACCGTCCGGTCAATGATCGGCATTTCCGCAGCGGTCACGCCGTCGGGCCGCGTCGGAAATACCAACGCGACGAAATACTGAATCTCGACACCGGCGTACCGCAGAGGGTCGGTCCAATCGTCCGTCGGCGGGGCCTGACCGGCAACCAGCGCTTCGCGCACGGCATCGGCTCTCTCAACGACGGCGCCCGCGCTGAACTGCACGTCGTTAAATCCGCCATCCGGTTCAATGAAGCCCAACTCCAAGTCGCGGTACTTGCTGGTGTGAGCTTCATTTTCCAGCGGCAGTCCAGTTGGCCCCTGCAATTCGTAGCGAACTGACGTCTGCCCGCCGGTCAAATTTCGAAACTGCAATGCGGAGTCGACAAGGTAGCCTGCCGGAACTTTATCCCGCTGCGCTTCCGTCGGGCCTGATTCCGGGATTTCATCGACATCGACGCCGCGGCGAAGAACATACCGCTTGCGGACTTCGAAAGAGCCGTCGGGCGACTTGAGGCCGAGGACAACGCCACGTGTGATGTTCGGGCTTTGCTCGTCCTTGATGCGCTCAATGACCTTCCAGTCGATCGACTGCGTCCGTTCGTCATTTGGCAACTGGGCATTGATCAAGGGGATGTCTGTGGCGAGTGTCGGAACATCGGCCGCGTTCGTACCGACAACACGGAGCGAGCGTTTCCGGTCATCAAGATCGCGATAGCGCGGATCGTTGAGTTCGACCGACTCGACCGCGGCGCCGCGCGAGGTCACGTTGACCCGCATGAAATAACCCGAGTTCGGGTCGAGTGAACCGAGACTGATGATTTCGTTGGGATGATCGGGCAACCCGGCCGGCCGCGCGGGTTGTTGCCCCGGTCGCAGTGCCTCGACCGGCGGACGGGCCGCCAGTTCGGGGGCTTCCACCTCGGCGGGCTTGTTTCGATTCGGCACGGGCGCAGGCCGGATGTAAGTCCAGACGAGCAGAAATGCGCACGAAATGACCATGAAAAGCACAAGGCGCTTTTGATGATCCATACTCTTCACCAAGTAGATTTTAATGTCGCCACGTACGACGGGAGGAAAGACGCAGGTTCAGCGGCACTATCGGGTCTATAAAGTACGCTGACGCTAATGAGGACTACCGGCCGTCGACGAGGCGGTCACCAAGGAAGTTATCGAGGTCCGCGATGTCGTAAATCTTTTTTCGAGTGGTTTCCAGCGGGTATTCGATCCGCCGAAAGGTCACGGTGCGATCGTCAACGGTCACATACTGCGCTCGCGGATCACCGTTTCGAGGCTGACCAACCGAACCGACGTTGACCAACGCTTTGGCGTCGGACAGTTCGAACCGAAAGTCGGTCTCTTCCGGGGCTACGAAATCGAGGTCCGCGGTGAACACGCCCGCGATGTGCGTGTGCCCTTGAAAACAGTAGCGATCGACGAGCCCGAAAATCTTTTCCATCTTACGCTGATTGTAGATGTCTTCCGGGAAGACATATTCATTAAGCGGGTTGCGGGCTGATCCGTGGACGAACAGGAAGTCCCCCTCCTTCTTCATGCGCGGCAAGCCGCTCAGAAACTCCCAACGCTCATCGGCACTCGGCCCGCGGTCCGACTCCAATATCTTTCGCGTCCAGAAAATGGCTCGTTCGGCCCCGGCGTTGAAGCCCTCGGGGTCGAACAGCGCCGCCTGATCGTGATTTCCCAGCAGCGTCATGTTGCTGGCCTTCATCACGCGATCAATGCAAGCGATCGGATCGGGGCCGTAACCGATGATATCGCCGAAGCAGTAAATTTCAGAAATATCCTGCGCTTCGATGTCGGCCAAAACCGCTTCGAGCGCCTCGAGATTTCCATGAATGTCGCTGATGAACGCCTTCAATGCCAAGCTTTCCTGTCGACGCGACCCGGCCTGTTCCCGCCGGACTGTCAGAGTGAACAATTCGGCGAATTGACGACTTTACCCCCGCGCCTATCTGTCAGCAACCGCGGTGCATTGGGGTATCGGTGATTCGATATTGACGATTCTGCCGGGTGCCCCGACGACGTTTCGGGAAAACAACCTGCGGACACCGACTTTTGTTGACCTCCGGCAACCCCGACGTAGGTTTCCCCAACCCCTCAACTGAAACAAATTGACAGCCGAACGGTGTCGTCCGGGCAATGAATGCTCCAACTGCGCTGCTTCGCTTCACCATCCGAAACTCACGAGACATTCGCAACAGGCGGTACTCGATCGGTCGGCTCGATTGCCGGCTCTTGCTAATCGGCTGCACAACCGCCGCAGAGGGGAACCAATGAAAAACACAGAAGGCTCGCTGCTCGTCATCGACGATGACCGTGACCTCCGTGAAGCCATGGCCGACTATCTTCGCGGCCTCGGATATCGGGTCGAAACCGCTTGCGATGCCCGCGAGGGTAAGGAACGGATGCGAGATTATCCGTTCGATCTTGTCGTCTGCGACGTCAGTCTGCCCGATGAAGACGGCTTCAAAGTGCTCGAGTGGGCCACCGAAAACGTTCCCGACACCCTCTTCGTTCTGCTCACCGGTTACGGCACGATCGAAGGAGCGGTCGACGCTATTCGACTGGGTGCATTCGATTATCTGACCAAGCCGCTGATCGACGAAGAACTTTCGCTGGCGATTCGTCGGGGAATCGAACGACGACAAATTGCGTCCGAAAACCGCTCATTACGGCAGCAACTCGACGAGCGGTTCGGCCTCGGGAAGATCGTCGGTCGCGACTTCAAAATGCAGCGGATGTTCGACTTGATCGAATCGGTCGCCGACACCCGGACGACGGTCCTCATCCTCGGCGAAAGCGGCACCGGCAAAACGATGACCGCCCGCGCTGTGCATCAACTCAGCGACCGACGCGACCAGCCGTTCGTGGAAGTCGCGTGCGGAGCGCTTCCGGAAAATCTGTTGGAAAGCGAACTGTTCGGCCACGTCAAAGGCTCGTTTACCGGAGCCAACAACGACAAGGACGGCAAATTCCTGCAGGCCGATGGCGGAACGCTCTTTCTCGACGAGATCGCGACGGCATCGCCGGGACTGCAAATCAAACTCTTGCGGGCCATTCAGGATCGCGAGTTCGAAGCGGTCGGCGGAGACAAGACTCACAAGGTCGACGTCCGGCTCATTCTTGCGACGAATGCTGATCTGGAAGAGATGGTGCGGAAAGGAGAATTCCGGGAGGACCTCTACTACCGCATCAACGTCATTTCGATGACCCAGCCGCCACTCCGCGAACGGATCGGAGATATCCCGTTACTCGCCGAGCACTACCTGTCCCATTTCCGCGAACAGTCGGGTCGCGACGTCAAAGGCTTTGACGAGTCAGCCTTGCGGTTGCTCCAAAGCTACAAGTGGCCCGGAAACGTCCGCGAATTAGTCAACGTTGTCGAACGGGCGGTCGTGCTTGCTCGCCGCGACGTGATCAGTGCGGCCGACCTGCCGGAGTCTCTGCGTAAAGAGGATTCCTCTCGCACTCTGACGGCCGGTACCCAATCCGCCGGCTCCCTCAAGGCCAAAATGGCCGAGCCGGAACGCCAATTGATCATCGACGCCCTCAATTCCAACGGATGGAACCGACAGGCCACGGCCAAGACACTCGGCATCAACCGCACGACGCTGTACAAAAAGATGAAGCGGTACAAGATCGAGTTCGAGGAGGAGATGGCCCGCGAATCGGCCATGAGCTAGGCTCCGCACACAATTCGATGCTTCAAGACGAGCGAGGCAGAAGTCTCGCTCGTTTTTTTGCGCGACGGGAAAACGCAGCTATCGGGCTGCACCATCGTACGATACGACGAGATCTTTCGAGGTGCTTAACAATTCCGCTGATTTCGCCGCGCCAATGCCAGTCGGACCGGTGCCCTACTTCGACTTTCGCGGGATCGCGATCGAGTAAAGCACGACGACCGCTCCGATCGACAGCAGTGCAAATGAAACCCAGTCGGGTGGCTCGAAAATGGTTTCCGTGAACCCGCTGATCGTGTCGGTCCGCTGATACATCATGTGCGTGTACCACGGTCGGCCCTGACTCGACACCGCCGTATCGGCAAAGACGTTGGGATTGAGCACGAGTCGATCGACCCCGAGCAAAATGGCTCCGCAGAGGGAGATGAAAAGGCCGGTCGAAAAAAAGATGGCGCGGATCATGATTCGAGCGTCTCTTGTGTCGCAGACGGGGGGTCGGCGATCAGTCTGTCGATCAGTTCCGTCTTGATGCACTCTTTCCGGGCCTCATGCTCGCTCTTTCTCAACATCGTCTGTCCGGTCCGAAAACTTCGGTCCCGAACGATCGGCCCGCAGGGTCGCCTTGAGCAGCGGCTATTGCGCGGGCTCCGTCATCCCGATAATCGAAACAGTTGTCCGACTCAGCCGAGAATGTCGCAGCAGGCCGAGACGCTGGCTCGAAAAGGCGCGTGCCGCTACAGTCGCCGACTGGTCGAAATCTGAACTGACCGGCGGCTGCATTCGATGTTCCGCCGGCCTCTTGAAGCTGCTGAAGGAACTACGCGTGGAAGCGAAAATTGTATTACTGCCGGGCGACGGCATCGGTCCGGAGATCGTTGCGGTTGCGGAGAAATGTCTCGGAGCCGTGGCCGATCAATTTGGTCACCAATTCCATTTGCAGTCCGCGTTGATCGGCGGGATCGCGATTGACCAGACCGGAACGGCTTTGCCTGACGAAACGCTCGAAGTGTGCAAAGCGGCCGATGCGGTGTTGCTCGGAGCCGTCGGCGGACCGAAGTGGGATGATCCGACGGCGAGCGTTCGGCCCGAACAGGGGCTTCTGAAGATTCGAAAGGAAATGGGGTTATACGCCAATCTCCGCCCGATCCGCACCTACGAATCACTGCTGGATGCGTCGCCGCTTAAGAACGAAATCGTTCGCGGGACCGACATCTTGTTTTTTCGCGAATTGACCGGCGGCATCTATTTCGGGAATTCGGGCCAACGAGAAGAAAATGGCGAAGAGCTCGTCTTCAATGAGATGGCTTACCGCCCCAGTGAGATCGAACGCATCGTGCGGCTGGCCGGCGAAGCCGCCCGCAAGCGCCGTGAGAAAGTGACTTCAGTCGACAAAGCCAACGTATTGGAGGTGTCTCGGCTGTGGCGACGGGTCGCGGCCTCGGTCATGAAAGAAGAGTTCTCCGATGTCGAATACGACGTTGTGCTGGTCGACGCGATGGCAATGCATTTGCTCTCGCGGCCACGCGACTTCGACGTCGTCGTCACGGGCAATTTGTTCGGTGACATCCTGACCGACGAAGCGTCCATGTTGACCGGATCACTGGGATTGCTTCCCTCGGCTTCAATCGGATCTGACGGCCCGGGGCTTTACGAACCGATTCACGGATCGGCCCCGGACATTGCGGGCAAAGGCATTGCCAACCCGCTCGCGACATTGCTCGCCGTCGCCATGCTGCTGCGGCATTCGCTCGCGCTCGAAACCGAAGCCACGGCCATTGAGAACGCGGTTGATGGCGTTCTTGAGGCAGGACATCGCACGGCCGATCTGGCCCGCGGCGGACCATCGATCGGCACCCAGGAGATGGGGCAACTCGTGATTGATGCCCTGAGCCGCTGAGCAATCAATTGGGCCTCAGATCACTCGGCCACGAGGTATTGCACGCTGAAGAGTTCCTCGGGATCGGTCCAGATTTCGTCGACCCGCAGCCCGGCTTCGGCAGCTAATTTCGCAAAGCTGTCGAACGTGAATTTTCGCGAACTCGAAACGTGGATCGACTCGCCTTCGCTGAATTCGATTTCGGTGTCGTCGATGCTGACGCATTGATTCGCTGTCGAAACCATGCACATGTCGATTCGGCCGTGTTCTTCGACGAACTCGGCGCGGTACTCAAACCGGTCGACGTCGAAATCCGCATCAAGCTCCATATTGGCTCGTTGGAGAATGTTGCCGATGAAGGCCGCCGTGACTCCTTGGGAGTCATCGTATGCAGGCAGAATGATTTCCGGAGACTTGAGCAGATCGACGCCGATAATCAGCCCGCCATGCGTACCGAGTTCGGTCGTGAAGGCTCGCAGCATATCGACCGCTTCACTGCGCTCGAAATTCCCGATTGTCGAACCGGGGAAGAACCCGACGCGGTGCCTTGTCCCGCTCAATTCCGACGGAAGTGGGAACGGCTTGGTGAAATCGGCGGCGATGGGGTCGATTCGCAGTTGCGGATAATCCCGCTGTAACTCGTCGTTGACGTAGCCGAGATACTCCGCGGAGATATCAACCGGAACGTAGCTGAAGAGGCGGTCTTCGATGCCTTCGAGCAGCAAACGAATCTTCTCGCTGCTCCCGCTGCCGAATTCAATGAGCACGGAGCCGTCAGGCACCAATGAACGCAATTCGGGCAACCGGCGGCGCAGAATCGCCTTCTCGGTGCGCGTCGGGTAGTACTCGGGAAGTTCGCAGATCTGATCGAAAAGTGCGGAGCCTCTGTCGTCGTACAAATGTTTCGGTGGCAGCGATTTTTCCGGTCGCGATAAACCAGCGACGATGTCATCGCGAAATGTATCGTGATCGGCAGCGAGCGTGAGTCGAGCGTCGGCATCCATGAAAACGTGTTTCATCCTGATTTGAGACGAGCGCAGGCTGCAATCGGTGTGGGCGATCAACAGTAACGCCGAGTTTGCTATCTACGGGGAAGTAGACCCCAACGAGGACGTTCCAAAATTCGGTAAGAAGTTCATGCAGGAACAAAATCATTCGACTGATCTCCGACCGGATTCCAAAACCGAACGGATTGTAATGCTCGGAGCGGGTCATGCGACCCTTGAAATAATCAAACGGTGGAAAACATTCGAATCCGTGGATGCGAGTTTGACGCTTATCTCTTCATGCGGACACGCGACGTATAGCGGAATGCTTCCGGCAACGTTGGCGGGGTTGCATCGGCAAGAAGTGCTGAATATTCCGCTGGAACCGCTTTGTCGAGACGCCGGAGTCGACTTTGTTCAGGCGAACGTCGACAAAATCGACACGATGTCTCGTCAGATCATCACGGACAAAAACCGCATCGCGTACGACTTCGCGGTCATTTCGATCGGCTCGGATACTGTCGATCCGCAGGCACTGGCGAAAGCCAAACATGTCGTTGCCGTTCGACCAATGCCAAATTTCGTAGAGCGGTTTGGCTCGGCCATCGAGTCGAATGGCCAAAGCCGATTTCAGGCGTTTCCTTTCCCCCGGTTGTGAAGAGGTAGTGACATACCCTATGAATAAGTGAATTCAGATGTTTGACAGGGCGGATAATGCGAAAGCTCAGGCGGAGTGCTTTTCAAGTCGCGATGATGCTTGCAGTCGCCGGCAATTCGTGGGCCGACGACGTGCGGTTCAACCGCGACATCCGACCGATTTTGAGCGACAATTGCTTTCAGTGTCACGGCCCCGATGCCGCAGCCCGCGAAGCCGAATTGCGGCTCGACATCCGGGAAGAGGCCGTCGCCGCACTGGCTCCGGGCCGACCGGAGAAATCGGCCGTGCTGGAGCGCGTGACGGCCAAAGACGAGTGGACGGTCATGCCCCCGCCCGAGACGCACAAGAGCGTCTCCAAAGCCGAGGCGGAGCTCCTTCGCCGGTGGATCGCTGACGGTGCGGAGTACGAGCCGCACTGGTCGTTCCTCAAACCGGAGCGGATTGATCCTCTTCAATTCGGCAACCGGAATAATGGAGATAACTTACAGCATCCGATTGATCGATTCGTACAAGCACGACTGGCCGACAAAGGTCTCGCGCCGTCGCCCGAAGCCGATCGCCCCACCCTGCTGCGACGCGTCACATTGACCCTGACGGGACTCCCACCGACCCCCGCGGCGGTCGAATCATTTGTCAATGACCCGGCTCCGACCGACGTCGCGTATGAGCGGGTCGTTGATCGGCTGCTTGCTTCGCCGCGTTACGGCGAGCACATGGCCTATCCGTGGCTTGACGCCGCCCGTTATGCCGACAGCGACGGCTACGAGAGTGACCCGCTTCGTAACATGTGGCCGTGGCGCGACTGGGTTGTCGAGGCTCTTAATAACAACAAACCGTATGACGAATTCGCGATCGAACAACTTGCGGGGGACTTGCTCCCGGAGGCCACGCTTAAGCAACAGTTGGCAACCGGGTTTAATCGCAATCACCGCAACAACAACGAGGGCGGCACGATCGGCGAAGAATGGCGGATCGAATACGTCGCCGACCGAGCCGAGACGACGGCGACTGTGTTTCTCGGCCTGACTTGGGGCTGTGCTCGCTGTCACGATCACAAGTACGACCCGATCTCTCAGGCCGATTACTACCGACTGTTCGCGTTCTTCAACAACGTACCCGAAATCGGCAAGGCCTTCGGTGGACGCAATGCCCCACCCATGCTGAACGTCTCCCGTCTCGAAGACATTGAAGAATTCGAAGCGACTAACGAAGCCCTGCAGCCGCTCGAAGAACAACTCACGCACGTCAATCAGACCGACGAATTCGAAACCCGCCTGATCGACTGGTTCAACTGCCTCGACCGCAAGTCGTTCGCAAACCTTCCCGACTCCGTCGTGAGAACGCCGCCCGAAGACTGGGACAAAAAGCAGATCGCAAGTGCGCGCAAACATTTCTTGGAGCATGTCGATCCGGCCGGTCGACTGCTCGCGGCTCAAGCGATCCCGCTGCGGAAGAAACGCGATCGACTTCAATCGACCGGCGCGAAAGTCATGGTGATGGCGGAGATGGATAAGCCGCGCGAGACGCATTTATTGAAGCGGGGGGCTTGGGATCAGCCGGGGCAGCGCGTTTCTGCGAAGACACCCGATTGGCTGCCGCCGATGAAAGAGCAATGGCCCGACAACCGGCTCGGCCTCGCAAAGTGGATCGTCGATCGGGACAACCCGCTGACAGCGCGAGTCGCGGTGAACCGGCTATGGGCACATCACTTCGGATCTGGATTAGTCCGCACAATGGACGACTTTGGTCTGCAGGGAGCAACGCCCACGCATCCCGAACTGCTCGACTGGCTTGCCGTCGAGTTCATCGACACCGGCTGGAACACGAAGGCGATGCACCGATTAGTCGTCACGAGTCACACCTTCCGGCAGACATCGCGAGTCACGCCTGAGCAATTAAAGCTCGATCCCGAGAATCAGTTCCTCGCCCGTGGTCCGCGGTACCGGCTACCCGCGCAGGTGATTCGTGATCAAGCACTCTTCGCCGGAGGCTTAATCGTCGAGAAGGCCGGCGGGCCACCGGTGAAGCCGTATCAACCGGTCGGCCTTTGGAAAGAGATTGTGAAGGGCAGCCCGACTTACAAGCGCGACGACGGAGACGCCCTTTATCGGCGAAGTCTCTATACGTTCTGGCGACGTGCGGTGAAACCGCCACTCATGGTGTTGCTCGATGCCAATGAGCGGGATGTCTGCACAATCGGCCAAAAGCGGACCAATACGCCGCTGCAGGCGCTGCTGATGCTTAACGACGTCACATTCGTTGAAGCGGCCCGCGGCCTCGGTGGGCGGATGCTGAAAGAAGCCGGACCGCGCGACACCGAACGAGCGAAATTCGCCTTTCGGGCCGTCCTGGGACGCGATCCCGATCAGGGAGAACGTGCGATTCTTGTCGACGCTCTTCAGGGCTTTCGCGACCGTTTTCGCGAAGAGCCCGAGGCGGCGAAGAAATTGATTGCGGTCGGCGAATCCTCTGCCGATTCCACTTTGGAGCCGACGGAACTCGCCGCACAAACCGCAATTGCCAGGCTGATCATGAACCTTGACGAAGCGGTGACGTTTGAATGAATCAGCCAATCATCAATCAGTTTGAATCACACTTAAATGCCGTAAGCCGGCGGCACTTTCTTTCGTCAAGCGCGATGGGCATTGGAAGCGCAGCGCTCGCGGGGCTTCTCAACGAAAGTGCGTCCGCGAGCAACGTCTCGACGGGCCAATTCAGTCGCGATGAATTCGGAGGAATCAACGGTATTAGAGATATCGCCCCGAAGGCGAAGCAGGTCATCTACCTGTTTCAATCAGGGGGACCGTCTCAAATCGAGTTGTTCGATCACAAACCGGGGCTCGAAGCACGATTCGGTCAGAACATTCCCGACAGCGTCCGTATGGGTCAACGATTAACCGGCTTTACCAATAAGCAGAAGACGTTGCCGGTCGCCCCCTCGAAATACCAATTTAAGAAGCGAGGCGACAGCGGAGCGACGGTCAGTGAACTGCTTCCGCACATCGGCTCCGTCGCTGATGATCTCTGTTTTATTAAATCGGTCTATACTGAAGCGATTAATCACGACCCGGCACGAACTTTCATCCAAACGGGAGCCCAACTCGCGGGGCGGCCCAGCATGGGGACGTGGGTTACGTACGGACTCGGCAGCGAGTGCCACGACCTGCCGTCGTTCATGGTGCTTACATCGATCGGTAGTTGTAAGCGGACGCCGCAGCCGGTTTCGAGCCGCCTGTGGGGCAGCGGGTTTTTGCCTTCCGAATATCAGGGCGTCAAACTTCAGTCGGTCGGTGACCCGATCTTATATGTCTCTAATCCCGAAGGTGTCGACCGCGGGTTGCAGGGGCGAACGATCGACGGACTCTCCGCTCTCAACGATCTCCACAGCTCGCGCATGGGCGACCCGGAAATCGAGGCCCGCACGAAACAGTATGAAATGGCGTTCCGCATGCAGATGTCGGTACCGGACCTGACCGACATTAATGACGAACCGGCTTCGACATTCGAGCTCTACGGTGACGATGCTAAGCAGCGAGGCACGTTCGCCGCGAATTGCCTGCTGGCCCGCCGGATGGTCGAGCGAGGTGTGCGTTTCGTCCAGCTTTATCACAACGGCTGGGACCATCATCAAAACATTCCCCGCGACCTACCTTTAATGTGCGGTGACGTCGATCGGGCTTCGGCGGCCTTAATTAAGGACCTCAAGCAGCGTGGAATGCTTGATGAGACGTTAGTTATCTGGGGCGGTGAGTTCGGCCGCACGGTCTTTACCGAGGGGGCACTCACCCGCGAGAAATACGGTCGCGATCATCACGGTCGCTGCTTTACGATGTGGATGGCTGGTGGCGGCATCAAGCCGGGCACGACCTATGGCGCGACCGACGATTATTCTTACAACGTGGCCGAGAACCCGGTCCACGTACATGACTTGCAGGCCACGATCCTGCATCTGCTGGGCATCGATCACACGCGGCTGAGCTATCGCTACCAAGGTCGCGACTTCCGGCTGACCGATGTGCACGGGCATGTCGTGAAGGGGATTATTTCGTGAATTTCCCTGGTCCTTTCGGTCAAGTGGATTCGCCCGACATCCGGTCGGGTAAGGTTGAGCTACGAAGTGAATGACGATGGTCGCGCCATTCATCAATACGAAAGAAAACTGGCAAATCGGGCGAAATACTGTAATGTGTCGGGGGGAGAGCCTTTGCCGTTCTACTTGAACTTCGCGGCTAGCCTCGTCCGATTCCTCAATGTGCAAGACTGTGCTTCTGATTGTCGACCGGAATCTGGTTGATTAGTAGAGCATTGTCGGAGCCTTTCGCCTTTCATTAGACATCAGGTCAACTCAATGCCAATTCATCGTCGGACGTTTCTTCGAGGAAGCAGTGTTGCGTTGGCCCTGCCGATGCTCGACGCCATGCAGCCGAGGTCTGCGACGGCAGCAGCCAAGGAAGACGAGCAACCACGTCGGATGGTGTGCATCAACACACCGCTTGGTTACCTCCCGAGCGACTTCTTTCCCGAGACTGCCGGGAAAAACTACGAGTCGACCCGCTATCTGAAGTCCCTCGATGACCTCCGTGGTGACTTCACGGTTTTCTCCGGCGTTTCCCACCCGGACGTCTCCGGTGGTCACCACGCGGCGCATTCCTATTTGACGGCGGCACCGGGCCCCGGCGGGTCGAGCTTTCGCAATACGATTTCGCTTGACCAGTATATTGCCGAACGGTTGCCGCCCGAGACCCGCTACAACTTTTTGACGCTCGCAGTCGGAAGCGATGCTCGCAGCGGCCTCTCATGGACCTCCGGCGGTGTGCGAATCCCTCCGGTGAGCAGCCCGGCCAACCTCTACGCGAAACTCTTCCTCCAGGGAAAAAAGGACAGCGTTGCGCGACAGGTCCGATCGTTGCAGGACGGCCAGAGCATCATGGATGTCATCATGGAACGCGCGAAGAGGATGGAGCGTTCGCTGGGAGCTGGCGACCGAGCCAAACTTGACGAATACTTTACTTCGGTACGTACGCTCGAAGAGCGACTAAAGCAAAACGAAGAATGGGTCCACACTCCAAAGCCGAAGGTAAAGATGTCGAAACCGGAAAATCCGGACGACCGGAGTGTTGTTTATGGCAGGACGGAATTATTTCTTGACCTCATTCACCTCGCCATTCAAACCGATTCGACACGCGTCATTGCGATAGAGGTCGGAAGTGGCGGTCGACCGCCAATTAAAGGCGTCAGCATGGAGCACCACAACTTGACGCACCACGGCAAAGATCCGACCAAGATCGAGCAGTTAAAGTTGATCGAAGACGAAGAGATGAAAGTCATGGCCCGCTTTTTGAAGAAAATGAAAGCGACGAGTGAGAAGGGAGAGACCTTGCTCGATCGGACCATGATTCAATATGGCAGCAACATCGGGAACGCCGCGGCGCACAGTAATACCAATATTCCGATGATTCTTGCCGGGGGAGGTTTCAAGCATCAAGGGCACTTGGCTTTCGACAATCAGAAGAATACGCCGCTATCTAATTTGTACGTTTCAATGCTTCAGAGGCTGGGTTTTGAAACCGACAGCTTTGGTTCGAGTACCGGCACCATGTCGGGCCTCGAAATGACTACCTGAGCCAAGCCTGCGGAGTTGGCCGCTCGCCGCGATGCACTTCCGACCTATTTGTATTAATTGACCTCTCTTTCGATCTCATCTTATGAACCGCATCGTACTCGGCGCATTCGTCCTCCCTATTCTATTAATGCAGCCGATCGAGGCGGCCGACGACTTCGATAAACTCAGCCAAGGTCGTCTACGTAATTTCTTCAGCACTCATTGCATGGTATGTCATGGTCCCGACCAAGCGGAGGTCGGACTTCGGCTCGACGAGTTGGATTTCAATTTAGGCGATCGCGAGACGCTGACTCGGTGGAATCATGTGCTCCGCCGAGTCCGGTCTGGGGAAATGCCGCCGCCGGAAATGCCGGCCCCCTCGCACGTCGAGAAAATTAGCGCTGTGAGGGTCATTGAATCCTCACTTCAACGTCACTCACGCGACCGGCGAAAACAGGAGGGACGCGTCGTCTTGCGGCGGCTCAATCGCTACGAATACCAATACACGATGCAGGACCTCCTTGGTATTCATCAGGAGCTTAAGTCCTGGTTGCCGGCTGATACGACCTCGCACGGATTTGACAACATCGGCGAAGCGCTTTCGTTCTCACCCGTGCTGCTGGAACGCTATGTCAACGCCGCCGATCTTGCTCTTAATGAAGCGATCGTCACGCACAAGCGTCCGGAATTAATGCAGGAGCGATTTCTGCCCAAAGAAGGGCGGCTGGGATACGCTCGGGAGAAGCACGGCACCGACATCATTCTCTTCACCGGAAATTATGGAATCACGTGGGGCGGCCGAGGGGAGTTCAACGCCCCAGCTTCCGGCGTCTATCGCTTTAAGTTCTCGACTTATCAACATCAGTCCAAAGGCGAGCTGTGCACGCTGGCGGTGAAGGCCGGGAATCTGATCGTGAAGACGGGAGACACCCAGCAGGTCGGGTTTTACGATGTCAAGCCGGAAGGCGATACGATCATTGAGTGTGATGTCCGCTTAAAGAGGGGGCAGACGATCGCCACCAACCCGCTCGACCTCGGCAATGCATATGTTAAGGATACGAGTAAGGTCACCAATCACGCGATCGGCGTCCGGTGGATGGAAGTCGAAGGGCCATTGCATGACCAATGGCCGCCACGAAGCCATCAACTATTGTTCGGAGATCTCGATATCAGCAAAGCGGCCGCACCTGACGTTCGCCCGGTGCTGATGCGTTTCGCCAAAAGAGCGTTTCGCCGACCCGTCACCGACGAAGAGGTCGACGACTTTGTCTCGCTTTCTCTCGAGCGGCTTGACGAGGGTTATTCATTTGAGGAGGCAATCCGCATCGGCCTTAAGGCGATTCTCTGCTCTCCGGAGTTCCTTTATTTGAAAGAGACACCCGGCGAGCTGGGCCCCTTCGAATTAGCGTCGCGGTTGTCGTATTTCCTGTGGAGCAGCATGCCCGACGAGCGACTGCTGGCAAAAGCGGCCGATGGTTCACTCCGGCAGCCGCGGGTGCTTCGTGCCGAAGCGGAGCGGATGCTGAGCGATCCGAAAGGGCAAAGGTTTACCGAGAACTTCACCGGTCAATGGCTTCAACTCAGGGAGATTGAAGAGACCAATCCCGACGGCAAACTCTATCCGGAGTACGACGCCTGGTTGCATGAGTCAGTTCTGAAGGAGAGCCATCTGTTCTTCAACGAGCTGCTCCAAAACAATTTGAGTGTGCTCAACTTCATTGACTCCGACTTCATCATGATGAATCGACGGCTCGCCCGACACTATCAATTGCAAGACCTTCCGGCCGGGCAAACGGCAGAGTTTGAGCGTGTTTCATTGCCGCCCGACAGCGTACGCGGCGGTGTCCTCACGCAGGCTGCCGTCCTCAAAGTGACCGCCGACGGCACGAGTACGTCCCCCATCCGACGCGGGACGTGGGTGTTGGAAAACATCCTCGGTCAGCAAGTTCCTCCGCCCCCTCCGACGGTCTCTGCAATCGAGCCGGACACCCGCGGTGCCAAGACCATCCGTGAGCAATTGGCGAAGCACCGCTCCGTCGAGTCGTGCAATGTTTGCCACCGGAAAATCGATCCGCCCGGATTCGCGTTGGAGCAGTTCGACCCCATTGGTCTTGAGCGGTCTTTCTATCGCACGCCATGGGGCAGCGTGGGCAAGAGAATCGGGAAGAGGTACTTCGGAGTGATGATGAAATTTAATGTCGGCCCGGACGTTGATGCCAGCGGGATCAGCTCCGACGGCGAACGCTTCTCCGACGTGCGAGAATTCAAAGAACTGCTATTACGCGAACCAAAACCGCTCGTGGAGTCTTTCGCCGAGAAACTGATGGTTTACGCCACCGGCGGCGTACTGGACTATCAAGGACAGGAGGAGGCGAGAGAGATCGTGGCCAATCTCGACAATGACAATTACCCATTCCGCTCTTTGCTCCATCAGGTCATTCAGAGCGACGCTTTCCGCAATAAATAGAGTGAATTGAATACCGAATCGCGGACAGAGTCGAGACTTGAATCGCGTTACGGTGTATCGACAGAATACGTCTCGGAGTTAGTCTCTTTGCTCGAGCCGAACGAATAAGATGCCAGCGTGTCGGCTGAAGTCGGTTCAGGTTTACGGTTCATGCAAACGCCAACGCCCACACCAACGCTTAACCGATACCGCAGCTATCTGCGGCTATTGGCGCGGCATCAACTGCATCGCCGATTGAAGACAAAGTTGGATGAGTCGGACATCGTGCAGATGACGATGCTCTACGCTCATGAGAATCGCGACCAATTTCGCGGTCAGTCCGAGCGAGAATTGCTCGCTTGGTTAAGACGAATTCTGACATCGACGGTCATCGATCAAGTCAGGCGTTTCGGCCACGGGAAGCGAGACGTCGAACTTGAAAGGTCGCTCCAGTTGGAACTCGATCGCTCAACGAATCGACTCACACAATGGTTGGCGATGGAGCGTCCCAGTCCCAGCCAGTTGATGATCAAGGACGAGCAGATCAGCGAGTTGTGCGTTGCGATTGAAAGCCTGCCGGAACAGCAGCGCTCTGCCATTATACTTCAGCGGCTTTATGGATTTTCGATCGATCAAATCGCCGAAGAGATGGGCAAATCGGAATCGGCCGTCGGCGGATTGCTGCGTCGGGCAATGAGAGGCCTCCGCGATCAACTCGGTCCACCAACATCTTGATTGACCAATTTTCGCGAGAGCCTCATGGCGGGCAACGCAGCTTCTTACGATTCTAAAATCGAAGCGAAGCTCGACCAAATCACGCTCGATGTGATGAAACGGATCGAGCGCGGTGAAACGGTCGACCGCGCGGAGCTGTTGGCACAACATTCCGACCTTGCCGACGAATTGTCGGAGTTTTTCGATGATTTGGAATCGGTCGATCAGCAGACCCGATACCTGAAGTCGGCAATTCAAGGGGCGGACTCGAATCGACAAGTCAGTCTCGAAGAGTTCCGGCAAGCGGCTGTCGAAGCGGGAACTTCGACGCTGGACGACTTTCAATTTGGTGCCGTCATCGCGCGAGGTGGGATGGCATCGGTGTTTCGAGCCTGGCAAAAGAGCTTGGAACGACCCGTTGCCGTTAAGGTGATCGCGACCGATCAGTTCACGTCACCGGCGGACCAGGCGTTGATTCAGTTTGAGGCTTCGGCCACCGCGCGATTGACTCACCCTCATATCGTGCCGATCTATGAAGTCGGGACGGTCGGGCGATTCCACTATTTTACTATGAAGCTGCTCGAACGAGGCAGCCTCGCGGACCGCATTCCGGAATATGTCGGCAACTATCGCAAGATCGCGGAGTTGATGGCGAAGCTGGCCGAAGCGGTTCAGTACGCCCATGATCGCGGTATTCTTCACCGCGATTTAAAGCCCTCCAACGTGCTGATCGACGCCCGTGACGAACCCTGCATTACCGATTTCGGTCTCGCGGGGAAGATCGGGGGTAGTGACGAAAGCTTCCCGGGGCGGATTATCGGAACGCCGCAATATATGGCGCCGGAACAGGCGGCGGGGACAGAGGAGGTAACAACGGCGGCCGATGTCTATTCCCTCGGAATGACGTTGCTGGAATTGCTGACCGGAACAACGCCTGCGTTCTCAGACGGAAAAGTCACTGAGGGTGAAGATGTCATGCTGCGACTTCCGGTCGCGGTTAAGGAAAAACTTAAGCGTGTCCCCCGTGACCTAATTGCAATCTGCGGAAAGTGCCTGCGGTTTCAACCTGAACGACGCTACGGCAGCGCTGCTGACTTAGCCGAAGATATTAAGCGTTGGCTGGGCGACTTTCCGGTTCAAGCCCGGCGGGCGACGGCAGCAACCCGCCTTGGAAAATGGGCGAAGCGTCGTCCACTGGCAGCCAGTTTCGGTTTAATTTCAATATTTAGTATTGTCGCCGCCTATGCCGGTATTTCATGGCAGTGGCAACGCGCTCTCGTAGAGCGGGACCGCGCGGAGAGCGCTTTCGAAGTCGCCGAACGTCGCAATTATATTAATTTGATCGGCCTGGCCGACCGGGAATTCGAGCTGGGAAATATTGCTGCGGCTCGGGAAGCGCTGAATGACTGCGATGAGAGCCTTCGGCGATGGGAGTGGCACTATCTGCAATCCCGGACACGCGGCTTATTTCCGAAGGTCGTCCAGTCCCACGAAACGGGTCTACTCTGCGTTGACGTTTCGTCGAAGCGGGGCCTCGTTGTCGGCGGGAGTCGAGGCCAACTCAAACTCTCCGCAATCTCCGGGAAAGGCGAGTCGGCGGTGCTGCAAGACTCCACGCGAGACATTCACGCCGTCGCATTTGACGACGCCAATGATCAACTTCTCGATACGCGGTCTACGAGATACCTAAGAATTTGGCGTGGCGATGGGAGCGAGTTGCTGGCCGAAAAGCAACTCCCTTGGAATCGAACAGAGTCAATGAGTGTAGACGATTCAACCGGACGGGGACTAATGATCGGTGGTTCGAATCCCGACCAACTCCCAATCTTCTTCCAGTATGCAACTTGGGACGACGGCTGGGAGGTGGAATTAGAGATATCTCAGTCTGAACCCAGCTCTTCGACTTCCGGACAATTAATGCCGGGGGCCGATGCAGCGATTATCGCGGTCGGGACCGATTTGATGCTGGGAGGATCGAATGGAGCTTTAACATCCTTCAGCGAGGTTTCGGCCCACCAAACCCCAATTCGCGACATCGCGATCGCTTCGCCGATTAACCGAATTGCCTCGGTCAGCGAGACGGAAACGGTCATTTGGAGTATTACAGGACAGGAGCCACTATATTCGATCCCCGAGGGTGGGGTGGCGGTTGAGTTCTTAGACAAAGGACAGCGACTTGCCGTCGCCGGCTCCGGACGGTCGATTCAACTGCGTGATGTCAGTGACGGCGAACTTGTGCTTTCGCTTCGAGGTCACTCCGATATCGTCACCGCACTGGCCTTCGAGCCGACTTCGCGTACGCTGCTAACCGCCAGTCGGGATCGGACCGTGAGAGCTTGGTATGGTCCGGTTGAGACTTCGTCCGTTCCGTCGCCGCTTCGTCAGACTACGGTCGCGTTGCCACACTCAGATGTCCTTTCGTTATCCGGGTTTCAACTCGATCGCACATTGCTGGCGATTCCCTCGTCCGGCGATATCGCCGTCGGAGTCTGCCGTGACGGCAACGTCAGAGTTTGGGACAGCGAACTGGGTTCTGTGATTCAAACGATGGCACCGGCTGTCGAAATCGAGAATCTCGCAATCGCGCCAACCGAACAGCATGTCGTATTGGTTCGACGTGACCGAGTCGTCGAGCTACGCACTTTGCCGGCATTAAAACTCGTCGAGCGGGTCGTGCCGCTCGACATCGAGGCGACACAATTGAACCGCGGTGCGTATTGGGATGTCGCTGGCGATCGACTCATCACCTCGACCGGGCGCACACGAGTCATTCATCGCATCGCGACGGGCGACTCCAAAGAGTTTTTCGATGAAGAGAATTTCGAAATCTTTGGTTCGGTCGGGTCTCCTGACGGACAGCGGTTTGCCGCAACCGACGAGCGACACAACGTTCTGTTAATCGACGGCACGCTCGAAGTTGAGCGGGTATTGAACGGGCCGACCGGAGAGGTCCGTGTCGTGAAATTCAGCCCTGATGGGAAATGGATCGCCGCCGGAGGTTTCGACCGAAATCTTTATGTTTGGGAAATCGAAAGTGGTCGCCGCCACGTTGTCGCGGGAGGGCATGGACTTTCGATCACAGACCTCGCCTTCTCGCCTGATGGTTCGCAGATCGCGACATCATCGCAGGATGAGGCAGTGCGGCTGTGGGATACATTGAGCGGAGCAATGATCCGAGAACTACGCGGTCATACCGGGCCTGTTCTGCGAGTCCGCTTTACGGCAAACGGGGGTCGCCTTCGTTCTTTCAGTAAATCTGAAGGTGAAATCGCGGTTTCTACTTGGGAAATACCGTAGAATTTCAATACTGCGGCGTGGCCGCGAATCCAATGAGATTTTGGATTTTTCGCGCCCGCATCTCTTAGTAATTCCGCCTATTCAGCAGGGTGAGTTGAGATCGACCTGCAAGTCGCAGGATGCGATATGCCCCCCCCCCCCCTGTGGGCCTCTAACTGACAATCTGGTATGAGCTTACGTCAAATTACCCGTTTCGCTTCAGTGCAGACTGTCTGTGCGATGCTGGTGGTCGGGGCCGCGTCGGTGGGCTCGGCAGAGATTACGCGACAGCAGGAAGTATTTTTCGAACGGGAAGTTCGGCCGATCCTCATCAAGCGTTGCTACGAGTGCCATTCGGAGGACGCGGATTTTGCATACGGGAACCTGTTTCTCGATTCCCGCGAGGGCTGGATGGAGGGGGGCGACCACGGCCCCGCGATCGCTCCTGGTCAGCCAAAGAAGTCGCTGCTGATCGACGCGGTCCGGTATGAGCGTGAAAACTTCGAGATGCCGCCCGAGGGCAAGCTGCCAGAGAAAGAGATTGCGGCCTTGGTAAAGTGGGTGCGAATGGGCGCGCCCGATCCACGTACTGGTAAAGTCCGTGAAGTGGCTGAGGCGGACCCGAATGCAGGCTTGGATCATTGGGCCTTGCAGCCGCTCAGAAACTTCGGCTTGCCATCGGTTTCCGACACAGATTGGACGCGGTCTTCAATTGATCAATTTATTCTCTCGCGCCTCGAGCAAGAGGGAGTGGAACCGGCTCAGGATGCCGACGGACTGCAGTGGTTGCGTCGGGTCAGCTTCGATCTGACGGGCCTGCCGCCTGCGGAACGGATGGTCCAAGAGATCATTGCAAACGATTCGCCGGAAACGCGGGAGCAGCTTGTCGATGAGATGCTCTCGTCGGAAGCCTTCGGTGAACGCTGGGGCCGGCATTGGCTCGACGTCGCGCGTTATTCGGACTCGAACGGGTCGAGCCACAACGTGCCGTTTTACAACGGTTGGCGTTACCGCAATTGGGTAATCGACGCCGTCAACGCGGATATGTCGGTTGACCGGTTTCTCAAGGCGCAAATCGCCGGTGACCTGATGGAGGCCGGCAACCGGGAGGATCGCGACGCGAATGTGATCGCGACAGGCTATCTGATGTTCGGTCCCAAGGTGCTGGGGCTGTTCGACAAAGAAGAGTTAACGATGGACACGATCGACGAGCAAATCGATACGATCGGAAAGTCGATGCTCGGGCTGACACTCGGGTGCGCGCGCTGCCACGACCACAAGTTCGACCCCGTACCGACGGCCGACTACTACGCCTTGGCGGGCATATTAAGAAGCACCGTCACGCTCGACGGCCGCTGGGACAACCCGAAGGCCGACGAATCGGACTGGAGCCGCCGGGCAGTCGGGGACGCGACGGACGACGAGGTCCAGCAGTTCCTCGCCAAGCACAAGTTTAAACTTCGCGATTTACGCGGTGACGTGGCTCGCAGCCGCGGCCAGCTTGATGATCTCGCGATTGAACTGCGGGGGGCGATCCGCTCGGGAGACGACGCTTACGCCGCCGAAGTTCAAGGAAAAATTGAAAAGGAGCAAGCGAAGCTCGACAAACTTCTCACTGAAATGGAGCCGCTCGAGCAGCAAGAGCCGCTCATGGCCATGGCGGTGCGAGACGTTTCTGAACCGGCCAACGAAGCAATTCGAATTCGTGGCGAACCGCACAGCTTAGGCGACGAAGTGCCCCGCGGCTTCCTGAGCGCGGCATCGTGGGAGGGTCAGCCGACCGTCGATGCATCAGCGAGCGGACGCCTCGAACTCGCCGAGTGGATCGCTTCGCCGAACAATCCGCTGACGGCTCGCGTGTACGTGAACAGGGTCTGGCACTTGCTGACGGGGGCGGGGATCGTCCGGACTGTCGACAATTTCGGAATCCGTGGCGAAGAACCGAGTCATCCGGAACTGCTCGATCATCTCGCCACTGGTTTTATCGAGCATGAGTGGAGTCTGAAGTGGCTTGTTCGAGAAATCGTGCTCAGCCGGACTTACGGAATGGACACCGCCCACAACGAGCATGGCTACGCGGTTGATCCCGAGAACCGTCTGCTTTGGAAGATGAATCGCCGACGTTTGGGGCCTGAGTCGCTCCGCGACGGAATGCTTAAAATCGCCGGGCTCCTGGAGCGGGGGCGGGTTAATCAAGTTGTCTCGGAGTACCCGCCGAATTCGCTCGGCGGCGGGAGCCAGCCTGTCGAAATATCTGATGACAACCGACGCAGCATTTACATTCCCCTCATTCGCAACAGTCTTCCCGAATTCTTCGAGATCTTCGATTTCGCCGACCCACAAGTGACGACGCCGCAGCGTCCGGTCACGGCGGTCGCGCCTCAGGCACTGTTTCTGCTCAACAGTCCGTTCATGTTTAAGGCAAGCGAAGGGACCGCGCAGCGGTTGCTCGCTTCGCTTGATCAGCCGAGTGATGAGCAGCTGATCCGGCAGGCGTTTTTCGAAATCGTCAGTCGGCTGCCGACGCCTGAAGAGACCGCGGTTGCCGCGTCTTTCCTTAAGGTCGAGACCTCCGGTGGAGCGGCTGCTGAGGAAACCGATGGGCGTCTCAGCCGACTCACGTTGCTGTGTCAGGCGATCTTCGCCAGCACGCAGTTCCAATATCTTGACTGACTAATTTCTAAATCGAATTCTTAACGCCGCCCCAAACGACTGACGAATTCACTCAACGCGAACTTCGAATCGCTTAATTAAATATGAAAACTGCCTGCCACAACTTTGCCCGACCGATCAGCCGTCGCGATGCGTTGCGCACCTCGGCAGCAGGATTCGGCTATCTCGCGCTCGCCGGCATGTGTGCCGATGCGAAGGCGAAACAGGCCGCGCCCACCGGTCCGCTCGCACCGAAATCGACGCATTTTCCGGCTAAAGCCAAGCGTGTGATTTTTCTGTTCATGCACGGCGGGCCGAGCCAGATGGATTTATTCGACCCGAAGCCGGAGCTCAACGCCCGGCACGGCGAGAAGTTGCCGTTCGATTTACCGGGGCTAATTCGTCCTGATCGTCTCGGCAAATTGTTCGGTGTGAAGTGGAATTTTAAACGTCGCGGCGAGAGTGGCAATTGGGTGTCGGAACTCATGCCGCACCTCGCCAAGCAAACTGATAAACTCTGCTTTCTTAAGGGATTGCACACCGAGGGCGAAGCGCACGGGCAGGCCGTACTCCGCTATCACACCGGGCAGGCCAATTTCATTCGGCCGTCGATCGGCTCGTGGATGAGCTACGGCCTCGGGACGGAGAACCAAAATCTCCCGTCGTTCATCACCATCGATTACCCGATGATGCACGGCGGCGTGCGAAACTACTCGAACGTCTTCCTGCCCGCGGCTCACCAAGGGACACAGATTCGCGTTCGAGGCGAACGCGCCAGCATCCGCCACCTGCAAAACGACGAAATGTCGCTGGGCGAGCAGCGAGATCAACTCGGGGTGATCCAAGGACTCAGTCGACTGCACCGCGAGCGTGTGGGACGCGACGACCAACTTGATGGCGTGATCGAATCGTTCGAACTCGCCTATCGGATGCAGTCGGAAGCACCGCAGGTAATGGACCTCAGCGGCGAGAGCAAAGCAACGCGTGAGCTCTACGGCGTCGACGAAAAGCCGACCGATGCCTTCGGGCGGCAATGCCTGATGGCCCGGCGGCTCTCAGAAGCAGGTGTCCGTTTCGTGCAGGTCTCCAGCGGCTATCACTGGGATCACCACGGATCGATCGACAAAAACCTTCCCGAAAGCTGTGCCAAGACCGACAAACCGGTCGCGGGGCTGCTCGCCGATCTCGAATCACGCGGCCTGCTCGACGAAACGCTCGTCGTGTGGGGCGGCGAATTCGGTCGCACCCCGGTTGCCCAGATTGATCGCGGCAACGCCGGACGCGATCACAACCCGCATGGCTTCACGATCTTCATGGCGGGAGGCGGAGTGAAGCCCGGCGTTAGTCACGGCCAAACCGATGACTTCGGTTACCTCGCGGTCGACGGCAAGGTCCACATTCACGACCTGCACGCCACGATCATGCACCTGATGGGCATTAATCACAAAGAATTGACCTATCGCTACGCCGGGCGAGACTTTCGGTTGACCGACGTCTATGGACGGGTGGTTAAAGATATTATTGCTTAAGAAGCTCCCACAGCCCAAGCTGGTTAACGCACGATTCATTGATACCGAAAACGAATGATTCGAATTCTATCGACAATCTGCCTGATCATCTCGATCTGTTTCGCACTCAGTGAGCAGTCGGCAGCTCAAGATTTGCAGCACGGTTTTGCGATTAAGGCGCAGCCATTCTTAGAAAATTATTGCACGGGCTGTCACGGCAAGGCGGATGAGTTCCCCGAAGCCAACTTCGCGCTCGGCGAATTTGATTCGCTCGAGAAGGTCCTGATCGATCGTGAGATGTGGAAGAAAGCCCTCGACGAGATCGACTCGATGAATATGCCGCCCGAGGAGAGCGATAAGCCCTCCGCAAAGGAGCGGCACGACATGATGGTCTGGATCGACGACGTGCTTGCAGCGCCGGGCAAGAGCGGCGTTCGCGATCCGGGCGATCCCGTGCTTCGCCGGCTCAACCGGCTCGAATACAACAACACGATTCGCGACCTGTTTGATCTCGACAAGGACATCTATCCCTTTCCGGAACGGGTGCCGTTGCGGAGTCGCGATTACTTTCAGCCCGCCAAAGACAAAATGCCCGACGGTGTCAGTCTCAGCTGGTCGGAGAACGGCACGGTCAACCCGTTTCTCCGCAATGGCGGCATCCCCGGCGACAACAAGGCCGAACATGGTTTTTCGAATCGGGGCGACGTGCTTAATGTCTCCTCGCTCCTGCTCGAAAAATATATGACGCTCGCCGCCCGAATCGTCGAGCATCCGGAACTGCCCAAACAGAGCAAGCGATTCAAGCAATTGATCGACAGTCCCTCCGCAGGTTCCGAACGCGACGTCGCCCGGCAGAGACTGCAGTTCTTTATGAACGGCGCGTTCCGCCGCCCGGTCGAGAACGAAGAGGTCGACCTCTATATGCAGCTCTATGATCACGCGATCGGTCAGGGCAACGGCTTCGAAGATGCCATGAAGAAAGCCCTTACGGGCGTGCTGACTTCGCCGAGCTTCCTGTTTTTCATCGAGCCTTCGGGCATGACTGCTGATCCGGTCCGTCCGCTGGACGATTTCGAACTGGCGAGCCGGTTGTCGTATTTTTTGTGGAGCAGCATGCCCGATCAAAAATTGTTTGAGGCGGCGGCGTCTGGGAAGCTGCAGACGGAATCGGGAATCGAGGCGGAGGTCCGCCGGATGCTCGACGACCCCAACAGCATTGAACTCGCCGAGTCATTCGCCGTCCAGTGGCTCGATCTCAATACGCTCATCAGCGTCCGGCCCGATCGAAAGGCGTTTCGTAACTTCTATCGCGGCGAGAAGGCGACGCTCACGATGCCCTATATGATCGAGGCGCTGCTGCTGTTCGAGACCGTTTTGGCCGAGGATCGTAGTGTCGTTGATCTGATCGACCCCGGTTTCACCTATGTCGACGAATGGATTGCCGAAGTTTATGGCCTGAAGGATGAACTTCACGCGGCCTATCCCGAACAATTCGGTGAAGATGCCAAAAAGCTCGAAAAGAAACGAAAGTGGGGTAAGGCACCGAGTTTCTTTCGCCTGAAGCTCCCCGACGGCCGCCGCGGCGGTGTGCTCGGAATGGGAGCGACTTTAACGCTGACATCTTTTCCCGAACGGACCAGCCCCGTGAAGCGTGGAGCGTGGGTTTTGGAAACCGTCTTTAACCGTCCGCCGCCCCCGCCCCTACCCAATGCTGGAGAAATTAAAGATGTGGAAGACCCGTCACTAACGTTGCGAGAGAAGTTGGCGTCGCACCGCGACAATCCGGCTTGCGCGGGCTGCCACAATCGCATGGACCCGCTCGGCTTCGCCCTTGAGAACTATGACGGGATGGGCCGCTGGCGTGAGAAGGACGGTAAGCAGCAAATCGACTCCAGCGGAACACTCCTTGATGGCCGATCATTTGACGGGCCGGCCGAGTTTCGGCGACTTGTCACCGAGAGGCGTGAAATATTTGTCCGCGGGTTTGTCGAGAAGCTCCTGTCTTACGCCCTGGGCCGCCAGCTCGAATACTACGACGCCGCGACGGTTCGCGAGATTATGGAGGCGGCTCGCAAAGAAGACTATCGCTTCTCAACCATCGTCATTGAAATCACCAAGAGCTATCCGTTCCGCAACATTCGGAACGTAGAAAGCGAGCAGATATGAGCCGCTCGAAGTATCGCATCAGCCGCCGCACCGTACTTCGCAGCGCTGGCGTCTCGCTGGCCCTGCCGTGGATGGAAATGATGCTGCCGACACCGGCTCGAGCCGGTGTGCGCACCGGCGCCGGCGGCGCTCCGCAGCGGGCAGTCTTCATCTATACGCCCAACGGTGTTAATCAGAAGCATTGGCATCCTGAGAAGTCGGGCCACGACTACGAGTTGCCGTCGACGCTCGAGCCTTTGAAAGCACTCCGCGAAGACCTGCTGCTCTTTTCCGGACTCGACCGCACAATGCGTGGTGGTACCGGCGTCCATGCTCAAGCCGGCTGCTGTTGGCTGACGAGCTCGCCGCCGAGTGAAGCTCTCGACAACGGCTTCCCGACCAATGTCTCGCTCGACCAGTTAATCGCTCGGCAGGTCGGACGGGACTCTCTGTTTCCATCGATCGAATTGAGCTGCAACGATCGTAAGGACATCCGCGAGACGCGCTATTTCGAATCGATCTCTTGGATCGGTCCGGGTTACGCCGCGAACGTCGAGAAAGATCCGCGTCAGGTTTTCGAGCGACTGTTCGGCAATCCGGCCGGTGACCCGTCGCACAAAAGCATTCTCGACGTCGTCTCGCAAGACGCGAGGCGGCTGCGAACGAAATTGGGGCGGGCCGATCGCTTTAAGCTCGACGAATACCTCGACTCCGTCCGGTCGATCGAGAACCGCATTCAGGCGGCCGAAAAGTTTAAGGAACGCGATCTTGAGATTCCGATCGAGCGACCGAAGTCTGCTCCGGAGCGCCGCGGCGAGTATATTCGCCTGATGGGCGACATGATTGTTCTGGCGTTTCAACTCGACCTGACGAGAGTCGCCACGCTGGTCATTGATCCCGAGCGTTGGGATACGCCGCGGATGTATCACGGCGTATTTGATAAACCGCAAAATCACCACGTGCTGACCCACACAAAAGGGGATGAGGCCAAGGAGAAGCTGGCGAAGATCGACCGGTTTCACGTCGAACAGTACGCCTACATCGTCGAGCGAATGAAGCAGATTCCCGAAGGCGACGGCACGCTGCTCGACAACAGCGCCGTCGTGATGGGGTCCGGCATGGGCGACGGTCGCGTTCACAGCTATCGCGACCTGCCCGTGGTGGTAGCTGGCAAATTGGGCGGTCATCTGAAGACCGGCTTTCATCATCAATTTAAAGGCTATGAGCCGATCGCCAATCTTTGGCTTTCGCTACTTCAGGCCTCCGGCGTCGAAGCTCCTCGCTTCGCCGACAGTACCGGTGTTGTTAAAGAAATTATGGCGTAATTGAAATTAATCACACTGGAATGACTGGTGGCGTACTCAGACCGAAATAAACGGCTCAATTTCGCAGTCAATCCAGGTTGCGATTGACCTCGCAACTGCTTGGCCGTTTAGAAAATTATTGACTATCGCTGTCGTCCCACCGTTCTGGGACGCAGATTATTTTACTTTTTTCAGGGATTTTTACATCCATGTTTCGCTTCAGCGTTCCGACACTCTTAATTCTCGCTGCTCCAATGGCGTTCGCCGCCGACAAGTCGCTCAAAGAGCACATTCCTAACGGCGTCACCCCCGATCCCGCACAGAAGGCAGTCGTTGACGCCCTTGCCGCGCAGGTTTCACGCTGCGATGCCGTCTTTGACGATGAGGGTAATCTCGTCTCGCTCTTACTCTGCAACCATCAGGCGTTTAGCAGAACGAAACCGGAAACACGCCCCGGGGCCGACGACGCGACGTTTAAGAAACTGTCGGTCGTTCCGTCCCTGAAAGAGCTGCAATTGCTCAAGCAACCGCTGTCGGACGATGCCTTCGTTGTCCTCCAGCAGTGGCCCGATCTAAAGATTTTCTGTATCGAGAATCACAAGGGAGATGACACGGGCCGCTTCATGCTCAATCTTAATGGTCATAAAGAATTGGAACGTCTGGAACTAAAACATCTGTTCGGACTCGACGGCACCAAGGTTGATCAGCTTGACACGTTTCCGGAAATGATCCGGCTCGAACTCGACATCGCTTCGGCCACCAACAAGGCTCTGCCATTCTTGCGTCGCAACCCGCAAGTCGTCGACTTCGAACTTCATCGCACGACGATGAATAATGAAGAAATCGGCGAGGCCGTCGATGCACTGCCAAACCTCAAGCGATTCGCGCTCAAGCCGGGTTACGGCAAGAGTTTCGACCACCGCTGCCTCAAGCACGTCGCCCGCCTCGATCAGCTCACGTCGTTCGGCTTCCATCACTGGAAAGAGAAGATGTTTGTCTGGGAAGACGGCATCGAGCACTTGGCAAAAAATGATACGCTGACGCACGTCGAATGCTCGAAGAAGTTCTGGAACTCTGATGCGATGAAGCGGCTACGCGAGGCCAAGCCGAAGTTGCAGAACACTGGTAATCGGATTGTCGTCGATTCCGAGACTCTGCTGCCGGGCGACCGTAAATAGCGTCGGAGATTATCACGGCAGATCGGCAAATACGCTCGCCGAGAGTGCGATCATTTCATTCGAACGGTGCTGCAATACATTCGTAGAAGCTCTTGGCCTTTCGATCCCATGCTTTTGATACGAATTGCAGCTCAGACAGCAAATTCACGGATGGCGATTCTCGTCCATGCTTGACACGGATGTCGACGCACAAAATAGTGTTGATGTATCCTCCGCGGGCCAAATCCTGTTGTGCTCGCAACAAGTACCTCGCCGATGAGTCTGCCGATGTCTTTGCTCCGCTCTGGTTTCGCGCTTGCGATATTCCTTTCGACCACGCACTGCTTTGCGGCGGGCTCGGGTGAGCCACCCAATATCGTCTTCATCATGGTCGACGACATGGGAGCGGCCGACTTGAGCAGCTACGGCTCAAAAGTGTTGGAGACCCCGCGAATCGACAGTCTCGCTACCGACGGGATGAAATTCACTCAGGCGTATTCAGGTGCGCCTGTCTGTGCACCGGCCCGGTGCACATTAATGACCGGCTATCATAACGGCCACACGTCGGTCCGTGACAATGCCGACGGTGGCGTTCCACTGCTGGAAGAAGATATCACCATCGCCGAGCTGTTGCATAAGGCTGATTACGTCGTCGGCGGGTTCGGCAAATGGGGACAGGGCGACATCGGCACGACCGGAGCCGCCGAAAGGCAGGGCTTCGACGAGTTCGTTGGCTACTACAATCAGCGACACGCTCACAGCTATTTTCCACGCTATTTGATCGATACAGGCGAGAAATTGCCGCTCAGCAATCCGCATCGCATCAACGGCGATCGCGAAGGCGTTGATCCAATTGATGAAAAACTCAACGTGCGTCGGCAGTTTGCTCAGGATGTCATTTTTGATCGGACTTTAAAGTTCATTCGCAAGCACGCTGATGAGCGGTTCTTTTGCTACGTCCCATGGACGCCGCCACACGGATCGTTTCAGCTACCGAAGAACGATCCCCACTGGCTGAAATTTAAAGACAAGCGGTGGTCACTGAAGGCTCGTGGGCACGCGGCATTTTGCGAGATGATGGACGAACAAACCGGCGCGGTGCTCGACCTGCTTGATGAACTAGGATTGGCCGAGAACACCATCGTATTCTTCACATCGGATAACGGCGCTTCGAAGCGATTCGAAGGCGAACTCGATTCGTCCGGCCATTTTCGGGCAAATAAGGGCGAAGTTTATGAAGGCGGCATACGCGTCCCGTTGCTCGTGCGTTGGCCGGGCCATATTGCGGCCGGGTCGAATTCTGACTTGCCCACCTACTTTCCGGACGTAATGCCGACGCTTTGCGAGTTAGCGGGCATCGCTGACGCGCCTCCCCAAAATATTGACGGCATCAGCATTGTTCCAACGCTCGTCGGTCAAACCGATCGGCAGGAAAAGCACGAACACATGTACTGGGAACTTAAGCAAGAGCGCGCACTGCGAAAGGGGCAGTGGAAGGTAGTCCGCGACGGCGCTGACGCTCCTCTGGAACTATTTAATCTGGAGGATGATCCCAGCGAGGCAAAGAATCTCGCCGAATTGCATCCGGAACTTGCCGCTCGCCTCGACGAAAAGATGAAAAACGCACGCGTCCCCGCCCGGCCGCAGATCGGTCCGGAATATCCGGAGGGAAAACGATGGCGATAACGAGACTCCTTTGTGTCGCCGTTGTTATTTCAACCGTTGTCGCCGCGATGCATGCCACCTCGGCCGACGAGATTCAGGTTCGCCCAACCGAGGCCCGTCCGATTTTGCTTGGAAATTGGGCGGACCCGACTGTCCTTAAGGACGGCGAAGATTATTACATGACGCACTCCAGCTTCAATTTTGAGCCTGGGTTATTAATCTGGCATTCGAAGAATCTGCGCGATTGGAAGCCGTTGACACATGCCTTACAACGGGCGGACGGCTCAGTCTGGGCGCCGGAATTGGTCAAGCATGAAGGAACTTACTACCTCTATTACCCGCTGACTGATTCAGTTTGGGACATCTTTGTGACGACGGCGACCGATCCGGCCGGACCATGGTCGGAACCGAAGCGAGTCTTCGACAAGTTAATCGACCCCGGACATGTTGTGGCTCCCGATGGGTCTCGCTATCTGATGCTCAACGATGGCAAATACGTTCGCCTCAGTGATGATGGAACACGGGCAACGACCGAATTAAAGTCGTTCTATAACGGCTGGAAAATCCCCCTCGATTGGACGATCGAATGCGAGTGCCTGGAGTCACCGAAGTTTACAAAGCATGACGGATGGTACCATTTGACGAGCGCGATGGGAGGCACTGGCGGACCCTCGACGAGCCACATGATTGTCGCGGCACGGTCTCGGACGCCGCTCGGGCCTTGGGAAGAGTCGCCTTACAATCCTATTGTCCGAACGTGGGATCGTACTGAAGCATGGTGGTCTAAGGGGCATGGTACGCCGGTCGAAGGTCCTGGCGGGCACTGGTGGATGATGCTGCACGGCTTTAAGAACGGACAACGGACTCTCGGCCGAGCCACGCTTGTTGAGCCGCTGGAATGGACCGATGACGGATGGTACCGCGTTCCTGATGAATGGCCCGAAGAGTCGCTTCCATGGCGAGCCGTAGAAGTCGACCCGAGCGATGAGTTCGAAAGCGAACAGCCAGGTATTTTCTGGCAGTTTCATCGCAAATGGGAGCATGACCGAATCAATGTCTCCGATGGAGAATTAACCTTGAAGGGCCGAGGTGCTGATCCGGGGCGCTCTCGTCCTCTCTGCTCCTATACCTTCGACGAAGCTTACGAGATCGAGACTGAACTCCGCGTCGGCGGTTCAGGAACGGCAGGCATAATACTCTTCGCAAGCCCGGGATCGCTGATCGGGATGCAGGTCGACCGCAATGGCAGCGTCAGTCGCATCCAAAAAGGCTTCCGAAAACCGAATCGCGTCCAATCAGTCGAGACGCCGCAAGACTTCTTAACGCTCCGCATCGTCAACGATCGACAGGACGTCAGCTTCTGGGTGAAAAACGCAGACGGCGATTGGAAGAATCTGTGGCCGAGTGCCGAAGTCTCGAAGGGCGGGACACTGCGCCCTGCCCTGTTCGCAACGGGTGAGTCAACAGCGAAATTCAAATACTATAGATATCGGCCGTTGCGCCGCGAATAATATTCTGAGATTCGACGGGTCACAATAATGTCGCTTCGTGTTCTTCTGGCGGTCAACGTCGGGTTTCTGCTCTTAAATTCACGCGCCGGTATCGCAGGCGATTCCCGTCCTGACATCGTCCTGATCATGATGGACGATATGGGCTTCTCCGATATCGGCTGCTACGGCTCTGAGATTCGGACGCCGCATATTGATTCGCTCGCTGCGGGGGGCGTGCGATTCACTCAGTTTTATAATGCGGGCCGGTGTTGTCCGACCCGCGCGGCATTGCTGACCGGTCTCTATCCGCATCAGGCGGGGATCGGCTACATGGAACCGACGAATAAGTACAATGGACCGCTGGTCGGGCGCCAAGGGTTGGAGGAGTACAGCGGATACCTCTTGCCGAGAACCGCCACCATCGCGGAATGTCTTAAGAAGGCGGGCTATCAAACCGCTATGGCCGGGAAGTGGCACGTCGGACACCGGGACGGACAGCGGCCGACCGATCGTGGGTTTGACGAATTCTTCGGTATTTGGGGCGGCGCATGTCGGTTTTTCAATCCTAAGCGTCATCAAATTAAACTTCAGGATGAGCCGTTCTGGCCGCGACCCGATGACTTCTATACCACCGACTATTTCGCTAAGTACGCCGCGAAGTTTGTTGGAGAGGCCAAAGCGGATCAGCCGTTTTTTCTTTATCTTGCCTACACGGCGCCTCACTGGCCGCTGCACGCGTGGCCGGAAGACATCGCGAAGTATCGCGGCAAATACCGCGACGGTTGGGATGTGCTGCGCGAATCGCGAATGCATCGGCAGCGCGAACTGGGCCTCTTTGCAGACGACGTGACACTGTCGCCGCGTCACGAAGACAGCTACGACTGGTCCGAGGCCGATCAAGACGAGATGGACCTGCGGATGTCAGCTTATGCGGCGATGATTGATCGGGCTGACCAGGGCCTTGGCAGGGTTCTTAAAGCGTTGGAGGAACGCGGCACGCGAAAGAACACGTTAATCCTATTTCTCAGCGACAATGGAGGATGCGCGGAACCGGTGGGGGCTGAGAAAAAAGGCGTTGCGGGGCGACGGGGATCATACGTCGGATACCTGCTCCCGTGGGCGAACGCGAGCAACACACCGTTCCGACTGTTTAAGCACTGGGTTCACGAAGGGGGCATCGCGACACCGCTCATTGCAAATTGGCCGGAGCGTATTCCTCACGGGTATATTAATCATGATCAGATCGGGCATGTGCAAGATTTGTTACCCACGATACTCGACGCAGCCAACGCTGAGGCGTTGAGTCGGCGGGATGGAGTCGACGTTCTGCCGCCAGAGGGGCAGTCATTGCTCCCCGCGATGAATAGTGCAGGCACTTCCACCAATCGCCGCCTCTTTTGGGAACATGAAGGCAATCGGGCTGTGCGTGATGGGCGTTGGAAACTTGTGTCTTATTACAACGAGGTCCACGAGGAGGGCAGCGTCGTCGGCACCGGTCCTCGAACGGGAGCCTGGGAACTTTATGATCTCCGGACTGATCGCACCGAACTGAATGATATTGCTGCACAACAGCCCGAGTTAGTTGCCGAACTCTCGAAAGCTTATACAACTTGGGCTGATCGCTGCGGGGTCGAAGATTGGGAAAAACTGCTGGCCATCGGTGGCTATGATCAATTTGAGAAGGATGTTCCGAAGTGATGACGTTCGGCTATATCCGGCCTACGCTGCGGATGGCTCGGACGCCTTCTTTTCGTTGATCCAAAAAATCATTGTTCGATCGTAGTGTCGGCAATAACGCCCAAAACCTTGGTGAGATACCAAGCGTTGCCGACGGGAGGCGAGAGCCGGGAACTACGCGGAAGCCGCGATGTGCTTCGACGAGCCAACGTTGAAGTCCGATTTAGCGCAGGCGAAAACCGCATGAAATGCAGATAAATTCATCGGATTGCCGAAATCTTCGCTGCGAAGCGATAAACAGAATAAGATTCCGCCGGCTCCCGCTATCTGCCTCAGACGAAGTCCTCGCAGCAGCTCTAGGGATATGTCGAACGAGAACGACGGTGGCGGCGAATTTCTGCAGTTGATCACGGCTTTCCAGCCGAGACTGTTCGGGTATTTACTTTCACTTTCTGCAGATCGCGATGTGGCGCAAGAAATATTGCAGGAGACGAACGTCGTTTTGTGGCGGAAGTCGGTCGAGTTCAAAATTGGCACCAGCTTCAAGGCGTGGGCGTTCCGGATTGCGCATTTCCAATTTATGGCGTATCAGCAACGCCAATTGCGGGACAGGCATGTCTTCGACGAGACGGTGTTAACGGCGATCAAAGCCGATTCCGAAAGCGCGGACGATTCGTTCGACGATCGGCGGGAGCGGCTTGAAGACTGCTTGCGACGGCTTCCCGATCAACAGCGAGAATTGGTGTTGAAGCGTTATCTCGAAGGGGTGTCGGTTCACGATCTCGCGGCGGAGACCGAACGAACGGCGAACGCAATTTCACAGCTCCTGTTTCGAGCCCGACAGAACCTGATTGAATGCTTACAGGCGGCGCGAACCGGGAGCTGAGAGCAATCGAAGAGAACTTGAAACCAGTCTCCGGCTCCGACCGGAAAGTGAGCAACGATGTCAGCACCAACTGACCTATCAACCGTTGAGCAGCGGGCCGAGTTTGAGCGTCTTCTGGTCGAGATGATCGACGGTGAGTGGACTGTCGATAAGCGGAATCGTCTTGGGGAGTTGCTGCGCGATGAGGGGCTGCGGGAAACCTACGTCGAGTTTTGTCATCTGCACGGGCAGTTGCTGTATGAGCATGGTCTCTTGATGGCGATCTTCGAAGAGACCTCTTCGAGCAACGCCACGCAACGCCCGCCTCTCAAGAGTTCACGGGTCGTAGCGACGCTTGCCGGGGCTGCGGCGGTACTTGCGGTGGGACTCGCGTTCGCCGTCAGTGTCGATGGCACTCGGACGGCCAAGCCGGACGCCTCGGTCGCAATCGACAACGAACGTGCTAAAGCTCCCGAAGTCGAAGGGCATCGAGATATTGAGCTTCGGCATATGTCGACAGCCAAACCCCTTTCGCCGGACCCACGTGAGGCGAGGCGGCCGGTGGAGAGCGTGGTGGCTGCCGACCTCTATCAGGATCGGCGGCTGCCGCCGGCGTTTATGCTCGTCGGTTCACAGAACCGGCCCCCGGCCCGGTCCGGCTCGGCAGTACCCAAGGTGGAGTTCAACCGGGACATCCGGCCGATCCTCTCAGACAACTGCTTCGCTTGTCACGGCCCGGATGCCCATGCTCGTGAAGGCGAACTGCGACTTGATCTTGAAGCCGGTGCCTTTGACGACCGTGAAGGGTCCGGTGCGGTCATCACCCGTTTTCGTCCGGACGAAAGTTCGCTTTATGAGCGGATCGTCTCCGACGACGAGTTCCTCGTAATGCCGCCGCCCGACTCAGAGAAGTCATTGACGAAACAGGAGGTTGACCTGATTCGCCGTTGGATCGAGGAGGGAGCCCGCTGGGAAGAGCACTGGGCATTTATTCCTCCGCAGAAAGTCGCCCTTCCGGAGAGCAATTCGGACTGGGCGCGTAATCCGATCGACGCGTTTGTCCTGCGTGAACTCGACCGTAAGGGTCTGTCGCCATCGCGAGAAGCCGACCGGTACACGCTGATCCGTCGCGTCATGTTTGACCTGACCGGCTTACCTCCAACACCTGAAGAAGTCGAAGTATTCGTCAACGACGAGCGGCCCGACGCGTATGAGCGGCTGGTCGATCGGCTACTAGCGTCACCGACGTTTGGTGAGCACCGTGCAAGGTATTGGCTCGACGCGGCTCGATACGCCGACACGCACGGCATGCACTTCGACAACTACCGCGAGATTTGGCCATATCGCGACTGGGTGGTGAAGGCATTTAACGACAATATGCCGTTCGACCAATTCACCGTTGAACAACTCGCCGGCGACCTGCTGCCGGAGCCGAGTAATCCGCAGCTCGTCGCGACCGGTTTCAACCGCAACAACGTGACCAGCAACGAAGGCGGTTCGATCGAAGCCGAACTGCTGCACCGCTACGCCGTCGATCGGACGGAGACGACGGCGACCGTCTTCCTCGGCCTCACCGCGGGCTGTGCCGCCTGCCACGATCACAAGTTCGACCCGCTCTCGCAGCGAGAGTTCTATGAGCTCTACGCGTTCTTCAACAACACGACGCAAAACGGCTTCGATCGGAACGTGAAGGATACGCCACCGATGATCCGCGCGATTGCCCCCGACAAGCTGGAGCGGATCGATCAGATCATGACGGAGCTTGGCGAAATTGAGCAAAAGGTCGACGCGCGAGTCGCGGAGCTTGAACGAACGGTCGACGACGTCGCGGCCTTCGTGGCCGGTCATGCTGAGACGTTGCGGAAGGATCCTGTTTCGTCGGACGGACTCGTGATGCACCTGCCGATCTCGGCGTCGCTCTCGCGCGCCGGTCCGCCGTCGCGGGAACGTCCCGTCGAAGCAGCCCGGCCGGGCGCAGAACCGGCCGTGAATGGGCCGTTCGAATTTATAGCGCGGACGCGCGGCCGACCGTCGTTGCCGTCCAATCCGGTCGCGGCACCGAAGCTGAGGGATGAAGCGACCGTCGTTCGCGGCGATCGGGCACCGGCCAAACTCGAAGTAAGGGCGGCGAAGATCGGTCCGGTTGCCCGTTCGAAGCAGCGGGGAGTGAGAAAGACGGTCGAGGTATTGAAGTCGAATCAACTCGTCGTCGACGGCCTTGCGGAATGGGACATCCATAAGGCGATGTCGATTGCCGCTTGGGTCCGACCGCAGCGGGAAAAATTCACGTACATCGTGACCCGCATGAGCGATCAGAAGAACGGTCCCGGTTTCCGCTTCGTGCTGTTTAGCAACAACCGACCGGCCCTCGAACTGTTCGACTCCTCCGGCACGATTTATAAGGTCATCAGCGGCGAACCGATCCCGCCGGGCGAGTGGCACCACGTCGTCGTTACGTGGGAAGGGAAGCGTTTCTCGACTGGAGCCAACTTCTACGTCGACGGCGAACTGCAATCACGTGACGCGCGGTTCGTCGATGTTGATTTTCCAGGGGTGACGTCGGCTCCGGCTTTGATCGGCACGGCTCCGATCGGCGTCGACGACGTCCGGCTCTACGACCGACTGCTCCGAATGGAAGAGCTTCGCGAGATATTACGGCATGATGACGTGCTCGAATCGCTCGCGAAGTCGCCCGAGCAACGGACGGAGGCGGACCGCAAACTTCTCCTGCGGAACACACTTCTGCGAACGGACGACGAGGTGAAGTCGCTGATCGCCCGGGACGGCGAACTGAAGGATGAGCAATTCAGCATCGAGTTCGACGCGCCGACAACGCTCGTGATGAACGAACTAGGGAAAACGCCGAAGGCGAAGTTGCTGCGTCGAGGAGAATACGATCAGCCGATTGAAGACGTCACCGCCGGCGTGCCGGAAGTCTTCCCGCCGCTGCCCGAAGACGCGCCGCTCAATCGGCTCGGACTCGCCCGGTGGTTGACCGAACCCGATCACCCCGTGATGGCGCGGGTGACGGTGAATCGTTTCTGGCAGCAGATATTCGGGACCGGCATCGTCAAGACCGCCGGGGACTTCGGCACGCAGGGCGAACCGCCCTCGCACCCGGAACTGCTCGACTGGCTCGCCATCGACTTCGTTGAGCACGGCTGGGATACGAAGCGCATGATCAAGCAGATCGTGATGTCGGCTACCTATCGTCAGGCCTCGAATGTCCGGCCGGAGCACCTTGAGGTCGATCCGGAAAACCGTTACCTCGCCCGCGGCCCGCGATTCCGGCTCGATGCGGAAATGGTCCGCGATCAAATGTTGGCCCTCAGCGGGCTGCTCGTCGAAGACATCGGCGGGCCTCCGGTGAAGCCGTATCAGCCGGACGGCCTGTGGCAGACGGTCGCCTACCCGACCAGCAACACGGCAAACTTCTCTCGGGATCGCGGCCCGAAGCTATACCGCCGCAGCCTCTACACTTTTTGGAAGCGGACGGCGATCGCACCGAACATGGCGATCTTCGACGCCCCCGATCGCGAGTCGTGCATCGTCCGGCGCGAGCGCACCAACACGCCGATGCAGGCGCTCGTGCTGATGAACGATCCGCAGTTTGTAGAAGCGGCGCGAGTGCTGGCCGAAAAAGTGCTGTCCGAGCGACAGGCCTCTGACGATGCGCTGCTGTCCGAACTGTTCTACCGGGTCACGACCCGACCGATCGACGCGGACGAGCTGGACGTGCTCCGCGAGTCGCTTGGTCGATTCCGTGCCATCTTTGCGAACCGTCCCGACGCCGCAGCCGACCTTTTGTCGGTTGGCGAAATGCCGCGAAACGAATCTCTCGAAGCGACGGAAGCCGCCGCCGTCGCGATGGTCGTCAATCAGCTATTCAATCTCGACGAGGTCGTCACGAAGCAATGAACAATCAAAAAACACAAATTGCCTCGCCAATTGCGAACCATCTCCGGCTGGAAAACCGTCGGCAGTTCTTCGGCCGCTCCGCCTGCGGTCTCGGTACCGCGGCTCTCGCGAGCCTATTGGGGCCAACCGTTGCCGATACTGCTTCCGGCAAAGAGACCAGTCGCGATACATCGACCGGCGGCTTGCACCATGCACCGAAGGCGAAGCGGGCGATCTATCTCTTCATGTCGGGAGCCCCGTCGCAGATCGATACTTTCGACTACAAGCCGAAATTACGGGACATGTTCGACGAGGACCTGCCTCAGTCGGTCATCATGGGGCAACGATTGACGACCATGACGTCGGGTCAGGATCGTCTGCCCATCGCACCGTCGAAGTACGACTTTCGACAATGCGGCGACAACGGCACGCGAGTGAGCGAACTGCTGCCGAACATCGGCAAGATGGTCGACGATATCGCGATCGTGCGCTCGGTCTGGACCGAAGCAATCAACCACGATCCGGCGATCACCTATATCCAGACCGGCAGTCAGATTCCCGGCCGGGCGAGCCTCGGTGCGTGGCTCAGCTACGGGCTTGGAAGCCTGAATGCCAACCTGCCGACGTTCGTCGTCCTGAATTCGACCTGGTCCGCCAAACGGGACGCCCAAGCGCTTTACTCGCGTTTGTGGGGCAGTGGCTTTCTGCCGTCGAAACATCAGGGCGTCGCCCTTCGCTCTCAAGGCGACCCGGTACTCTACCTCTCCAACCCACCGGGAGTTGATCGCGAATTGAGGCGGGTCATGCTCGACGGTGTCGGCGAGCTCAATCGCAAACTCTATGACGAAGTCGGCGATCCGGAAACGCAGACCCGTATTTCGCAGTACGAGATGGCCTTTCGCATGCAGGCTTCGGTCCCCGAATTGACCGACCTCTCGACCGAGCCGGAGTCGACCTTCGATCTGTATGGCCCGGAGGCGAAGACGCCCGGGACATTCGCGTACAACTGCGTGCTCGCCCGCCGCATGATGGAGCGGGATGTCCGCTTCGTGCAGATTTTCCACCGTGGCTGGGATCAGCACAATTCGCTGCCGCGCGATCTTCCGCTGCAATGCGGCGACATCGACCGGCCCTCCTACGCTTTAGTGCAGGACCTCAAACAGCGGGGGCTCCTCGAAGAGACTCTCGTCGTCTGGGGAGGCGAATTCGGCCGCACCACCTACTGCCAAGGCAAGCTGACCGCGAAGACCTACGGTCGCGACCATCACCCGCGGTGCTTCTCCACCTGGATGGCGGGAGGTGGCATCCGCGGCGGAGTCGTCCACGGCGAGACCGACGACTTCTCGTACAACATCACGCAAGACCCAGTCCACATCAACGATTTGAACGCCACGATCCTGAATCAATTGGGCATCGATCACCGAAAACTAAGCTTTAAGTATCAGGGGCTTGACCAACGCCTCACCGGAGTCGAGCCGGCCCGGGTCGTCAAAGAAATTCTGTCATGAATTAACCAACATCTGCACGACGAGTTGAATAGA
Organism: Stratiformator vulcanicus; assembly: GCF_007744515.1. NCBI lineage: Bacteria > Pseudomonadati > Planctomycetota > Planctomycetia > Planctomycetales > Planctomycetaceae > Stratiformator > Stratiformator vulcanicus. Next base: position 2,771,400 of record NZ_CP036268.1, on the reverse strand, counting down.
GATGAGTTAAATCAATCAGAGATTGGCCCTGTTGAACGGGCATATTAGAGAAGGAAGTACGATCGGCCTGATCGACGGTCGCGCCGAATATCGAGCCGACTTCAGCAGCCAAAGCCGCCCGATCGGCCGCTCGCATTAGGCCGAGCCGTGCTGTCCGAAGTTAGTGGTTGCGGCCGTCGAAAGTGACGACAGCCTGCCCGGAAGGCTTGTGGAGCGACAAAGAGAAGAGCCTCGATCGCATGTGGAACAACCTGCCTCTCCGGCATTAATCCGGTAAGAGGTCGCACCGCCGCGAGAGGCGGGTAATCGCAAGTTGCGATTCAACCGAGCTTTACGTCAATGGAGGATAGGGGACTCGAACCCCTGACCTCTTGCATGCCATGCAAGCGCTCTCCCAGCTGAGCTAATCCCCCTGGAGGCGAAGGTTTGCAGTCGAGCTGCAATCTTTCGCGTTTTGGACGTTATCAACGCATCAAATTTGTGTCAAGCGGATGGCTCGGACGGAGTTAGGCAGATTGGGCTGTGACCGACTGTCCCGACTTATCCATCGCCGTTTGCTTGAGTGCTTTCAGGTCCAATTTGCCCGAGCCGAGGACCGGAATGGCTTCGACTTCGTAGAAAGAGTCACGGCCGGGCAACCAAAGGTTCGGGAGTCCCGCTTGTTCCAACTCTTTGAGAATCTCCTCGACGGGGCGATCCAATCCCGTATGCAGCACGATGATACGCTCGCCCTTTTTCGGATCAGGGACGGCGGTCACGGCGACTTTCAAATTTCCTTCATCGCAATCGCCGCACAAACGGGAGAGTTCCTCTTCGATACGGAGGTGAGGAACCATTTCGCCGCCAATTTTGGAGAACCGGCTCTGACGGCCGGTGATGTGGATGTAGCCTTCATCGTCGATCCGGGCAAAATCACCAGTGACGTACCATCCGTCTCGAATCACCTCGGCAGTTTTTTCGTCGCGATTCCAGTACCCTCGCATCACATTCTCGCCGCTGAGCATCAGCAGCCCTTCCTCGTCCTGACCACGGTCGTTGAACGACTCAGGGTCAACAATTTTCGCCGATTGACCGGGAAGAGGTCGCCCGACAGTGCCATGCTTCGTAGCGGTACGGGAATTGTCGATCGCCCGATGGTCCGGAATGTTGCACGATGCGACCGGGGCCAGTTCGGTTGCGCCGTAGCCTTCGGAGGGTTCGACGCCGAATTTTGCGGAAAAGCTTTCGCGCAGCTCGGCAGGCAATTTCTCTGCCCCGACGATCACGACTTCCAACGTGCCGAGTTGTTCGGGGCTGCACCTCTTCTGATACGACCGCAGGAATGTCGGAGTCGCGACGAGGAACGTCCCGCGATATTTCTTACAAAGTTCCCCAACGGTGCGGGCGTCGAGCGGGTTGTAATGATAAATGCCCTTGGTCGTCAGGCAGAGCGGCCACCACATTGTGGCTGTGTATCCGAACGCGTGAAAGAACGGCAGGACGCCGAGCATCACGTCTTCGGGATAAAGGTGAACAAGCTTGCCGATCGATTTCAGGTTGGCCGCAACGTTGCGGTGAGAGAGCATGACTCCCTTGGGTTCTCCGGTTGAGCCGGAGGTAAAAATGATCGTCAATAGATCATCAGGGGAGATGGCGTCGAGTTTGAAGACCTTTTCGATCAACGACGGTGGGAGTTTCGAAATCGACGCGGCAATCACTTTGTCGATCGATCCAATTTCTTTGCGGAGGTCCTCCACGTAAATGAGCGGCACCTCGAATTTCATCGGCCGCTTTTCGAGAAACTTTCGACTTACGATCACGTGACTGATCTTCGCTTCTCGGACGCAATAGGCCACGTCCTCTTCGGACAGCGTGTAGTTCAGGTTGACCGCGGCTCGTTGATCCAGGGCGAGGGCGGCGTTGACGATCGCTCCTCCGGCTGAGGGAGGCAGCATCACGCCCACCGTCTTCTCGTTCGCATCGAGATGACGCCGTCGCAGCAGTCGGGCGAACGCAATCGCTCCGATTAACAGTCTGGAGCCCGAGACTTCCGTTCCGGTGGAGTCGGCTACTTTGAGTTCGGAGCCTGCTGATTTGCACTGCCGAATGAACTGACAGATGGGAACGTCGAACGTCGTGGCGGTATCAGGAGCGCTCATGGAACTGGTCTAAATTTGGACGCGAAATAACAAGGCGATCAGTCTCGGTAAGATAGCCATTTGCGTTTGGTCCTGCATCGCCAACCTCAACTTGGACCGACTTGAGTACTCGTGAGTAACTCAGGGTGTGATGGCCGCTCGAGAAATGCGGTTCACTCTGAGAGGGACTTTGATACTAGAATGACACGCACACATCGATCTTTTTGGGCGAGCCAATGACGCCGATTGCGACCTCTTCGCCAGACACGACTCCCGCGAGTACGGAACCCGTCAAGAATGACGGGCGTCCGATCGTTTTTTTCGACGGGGTCTGCGGCATGTGCAATCGATTCGTGGACTTTTTGCTGCGTCATGACGGCAAGGGCCAATTCTTGTTCGCACCGTTGCAAGGCGAGACGGCGAAAGCGATTGTTCCTGACGAATGGCGAGAACGTCTCAAGAGCGTTGTGTACCGCGATGAAGAGGGCCTGCATCGACACAGTGGAGCCGTCGTCCGAATGTTGTGCCGTCTCGGTGGCGGTTGGGCGTTGCTGGGCTATGCGATGTGGGTGATTCCGGCCCCGATTCGAGATCTCGGTTATGCCGGTGTCGCCGCCGTGCGGTATCGACTATTCGGGAAAAAGGAGTCGTGCCGAATGCCGAAACCAGCGGAGCGTGAGCGGTTCTTGGACTGATTCGAAATCGATATCTCGAGACTGACGGGATTGAAGACATCGCTTGCCCCGTGGGCGGAATCCAAATAGCGTCCTGCTATGGAATCAAACAACGATTCGGGTCGGCGGCAGGAACCGATGGGCGAAAACAGCAAGCAGTCCCCAAATGATGATCCACTCACTCCCGCGCAGGGGGTTGAAAGAGATTTGACGGCCAAAAGAGAATTGACGGCCAACAAAGGTGCGAAGGCAGCTCAGCCTTTGGAGCTGGCGAAGAAGAAATTCCGCTGGAAGCCCGGCGCAATCATCTTCTTGTTTGGGGCGGCCGTCCTCGCCACGATCTGGTTTGCCGGCGATTGGCTTTTCGACAGTGATACGACAGTACGCGGCTTCGCGCTCGTCGTGGCGGGCTCGACTGTCTGCTTCGCGCTCTTGTTGTGGTGGCTGTTCCGATCCGGATTGACGTGGAAATCACGGATCGTCGGGCTCCTATTGGTCGCGGGGGTCCTGGCCGGGCTGAAATACTCAGTACGGATTGAACAGTTCGACGGTGCGATGATCCCGGCGCGAGTGGCTTGGGCGTGGACTCCGACGGCAGAACAACGCGCGATGGCTCACTTTGACGAAGTGGGAAAACGCATTACCGAAAGCAAGACCTTCGAACTCGTCGTCGACGGGAACGACTGGCCGCAATTTCGTGGACCGCGAAGAGATGGCGACGTTCGGGACGTTATGCTTGACCCCGATTGGAAGATGAATCCTCCGAAGGAATTGTGGCGTCATCCGGTCGGCCTGGGCTGGGGGTCCTTCGCGGTCGTGGACGATCTGGCGTTCACGCAGGAGCAACGAGGGCCGGAAGAGGTTGTCGTCGCGTACGAGTCGGAGACCGGCCGGCAGGTGTGGACCTACCGGGTCGAGTCTCGTTTCACCGAAGCGGTGGGAGGAGATGGGCCGCGTGCGACGCCGACGTTTGATCGTGGAGAGCTTTTCACGTTGGGAGCCGAAGGGCACTTATGCTGTCTCGACGCCACGAACGGTCGGGAGAAGTGGAGCCGCAATATCCTCGAAGACGCCGCCGCTCCCGAGTCGGAAGACCCGGTCGAAAATATCGAGTGGGGAATGGCGGGCAGTCCCCTTGTGACGGACGACGCCGTCTTCGTGAATCCCGGCGGCGAGCAGGGACGTGGCGTCATTCGCTACGATCGAGCGACGGGGGAAATCGTCTGGGCAAACGGCAACGCCCGGGCGAGCTATACCGCGCCGAGGATCGAGACGCTCAGGGGCGTTGAGCAACTCTTGATTTTCGACGGAGCGGGGATCAGCTCATTCGATCCGGCTGACGGGACGCTCCTTTGGGAATATCCGTGGGTCAATATGCCGAAGGTCAATGCGATCCAACCGATCGTGTCCGAAGACGGAACTCAGGTTTTCATCAGTTGCAGCTACGGGATCGGCAGTGCTTTGCTGAATGTCGCGGTGGAAGGCGGTGAGTGGGTCGTTGAGCCGGACTATGAAACGTCTCGGCTCAAAATCAAATTCAGTGATGCGATTTTCCGCGACGGTTTTCTGTACGCATTCGACGAAGCGATCCTCGCCTGTCACGACTTCGAAACGGGTCAACGCGAGTGGAAGAAGGGCCGCTACGGATACGGGCAGGTGATTGCCATCGGTGACCACCTGCTCGTCCAGCAGGAGGACCCGGGCGACTTGGCACTCGTGGCGATCAATCCGGACAAGTTTGAAGAGGTTGCGACCTTCCCCGCCCTGTCGGGAAAGACCTGGAACAATCCGGCTTTCGCCAACGGTCGGCTTTATTGCCGGAACTCGGAGGAAGCCGTCTGCTTTGAGTTGACCGTCATTGACCAATCGCCGGAAGCGGCGGAGGAACTACCCGAACTCGGCGAAGAATAATCTGCGAAGTGCGTAAGAGATTGGTCGAGAGACCCTTCTTCCTTACGCAGCGGATGACCTGTTTCGAAATATTCGACCTACGGCGACGGCGCCGCAACCGGCGTTCGCATTGCTAAGTCGCTCATCAGATCGATTCCGATCACTTCGACACCGGGGCGAGATTGCTGAAACCGGCGGACAGCGGACGGGGTTACATTCGTCTGCCAGACGTAGAGCTTTTTGAGTTTCGGTAATTCTCGTGCGACGCGCAATACGGCGTCGCCGACTTCGGTGCCATAGACGTTGAGGTACTCGAGTTCTTTCATTTGGAGAAAATGCGGCAGTGAGGCGTTGGTGATCTGCGTTTTCTCCAAATGCAATTTCGTGAGCGCCGTCAACGGTGCAAGTTCTTTGGCCGCCGCATCGTCGATCTCGGTGCCGCGTAAATTGAGGGCCACGAGGCGTTCGGCGAAGGGATGCAGCAATTTGAGCGTCTCACCGGAGACCTTGGCGTCACTCAGGTGGAAGCCGACATCGATTCGGTCGTCCTCCTGAGCGATCGGCAGAACAAGTGCCCCTTGCGATCGCAATTGATCGAATTCGTCAGACAGCGCTGCGTTAAGCGGTGTTGCGAGCAGAATCGCGAGCGTGATCGAAGCCAGTGGCGAGCGCGAGGCCAGATTCATGTCAGTATCTCCAAACGCGATGAAATTTGCGGCTAATGGTTCCGGAAGCCTGATGATGCATGACTCGTCAGCGTAATGCCAGATTTGGTTCTGCGACAATGAAATGGACTATTCAGGACCGGCTGGCCGATCAGATTTCGGGGTATATCGGAATCGGCCAGATTGCTAGGTTTCGGTTTGAACTGAGAAACCATTACGGATGAGCAGATTCTGCGCCCGATCAGGTGTCGAATCCCGGCTCGAAGGAGCGCACGGTGGGACTGGGGCGGAGCATCCGTCGCAAGATGGCAATCGGGCTGGCAATTTTGCTGGCCTTGATCGCGACTTCGTCGCTGGTCGGATTTCTCAGTCTGCAGTGGTATCACGAAGCCGTCCAGGAACTGGATTTCACTCTCAACCGAATGCCGCACCGCTCCACGCTCGATTCGGCAATCGGTGAGATGTTCGAGCCGCTCATTGAAGTGGTTCCACTGCCGGACGATATGGCGCTGCTGGCCCGGCAGGAAAAATTTCACGAACGGCTCGACGGGGCAAAGGCGGCCGTCGCCGAATTCTGGCAGCGGTATGATGCGCTCCCTCCCAGTGATTTCGTCAAACGGCAGCGTCGATTCGTCGAAGCCGGTTTGGTGCGAATCACAAATGAGTTGAACGCCCTCGATCGGGAAAACCAGCAGCTACCCTATCAGCCGAATCCTGAACGTCGCCTGCAACTGATGATCCGTCAGATCGGCGTACTCGAAACCGTCGTACTCGATATTCCCGATCCGCAGCAGGGTCTGGCAGATACGGTCGAAGAAGCGGTCTCCGGCTACGACTTTCGCGTGCGTTGGTTTCTGATTACGAGCGGATTGGTCGCAATCCTGTTTATGGGATTGATCGCGTTCGTATACCGGCAAGTGTTCGCCCCGCTCCGCCGATTGCACAAGGGTGCTCGCCGAGTCGCACAGGGTGATTTTCACTACACGATTAAAATGGAAACCGGGGACGAGATCGCCGAATTGGCGGAAGCGTTCAATCAGATGACGGCGCGCTTCCGTGAAGTTCGCGATGACCTCGATTCGCAGGTTCAGGAACGCAGTCGACAACTCGTCCGCAGCGAGCGACTGGCCGGAATCGGCTTTCTCGCGGCCGGTGTCGCCCATGAAATTAACAATCCGCTCTCGGCAATCTCGATGGCAGCCGAGTCACTTGAGTACCGCGTTGCCGAACTTCGCGAAGAAATTCCGGAGGAAAGCGGCACGGTGCTCAAAGAGTATCTCGGGATGATGCAGCGGGAGTCATTTCGCTGTCAGGGCATCACGCGTCGCCTGCTCGACTTTGCCCGCGGCAACGACGGCCAGCGAACCACTCACGATCTCAACCTGTTGGTCGGCGAGGTCTTGGAAATGGTTCGACACATGAGCCGCTTTAAAGACCGTGAAATTGATTTCTCGCCGGTCGAAGACTGCACGGCGGAAGTTAATGGGGCGGAAGTGAAACAAGTCATTCTGAACTTCGTCTCGAATGCGCTCAACGCGATGGATGCCGGGCGGAAGCTTACCATTTCGATCGAGTCGCAATCCGAAAGCTGCACGATGGTCTTTGAAGACGAAGGCTGCGGGATGTGCGAGGAGACGCTGGAAAACCTCTTCGAACCGTTTTTCACCAAACAGAAAGATGGTCGCGGCACCGGCCTCGGGATGTCGATCAGCCATCGCATCGTCTCCGACCATGACGGCACGATCGAAGTCCACAGTGAAGGCGAGGGCTGCGGAAGTACGTTCCGTGTTCGACTGCCGCGAAAAGTCGCATTCGCAGCCGGCACTGCCTTGAAGGCGGCGTGATTCGGTTTCCGACTTCGAGTGCCTGCCTGTCGAACGCCTCACTCCGCTGAGAACCATTTAATGGTCGTCGGCGAAATAGGGCTCGATATGCACGACGACCTCGCGAACAAACGGCCAGTCTGACTGGATTTCACGCCGCACGAACTGGGCGATTCGGTGGGCGTCATCGACCGTCATCTGCGGGTCGACTTCGACGTCAATGTCGACGTGGGCATCGGGCCCGGCCTGCTGGATCCGAATTTTCTCGATGTCGAGCACGCCATCGATTCGCGCAGCCGCGGTACGCACACGCTCAAATGCTGATTCGTCCGGCGTGCGATCGAGTAGTTGGTGCATGTTCTCGCGGCAGGCGCCGATTCCGAGCCACGTCATGATTCCGGCCAACAGCAAGGCAAACACGTGATCGGTCAAGTGCCCTAAATTCGGAAGCAGGACCGCGACCAACATGCCGACCGCTGCCAAAACGCTCGTAATCGCATCGACCCGATAGTGATAGGCTTCAGCAATCAAGGCGGAACTGCTCTCGCGGCGGCCGTACGAATGGACCCAGCGGCAGGCGATCTCCAGCAACACCGCGGCCGCGGCAGGGATGATGGCCAGAACGATCGAATAAGTCTTGGCCTGATGAGGCTGCGCCGCTGAAATCAATTGCGAGATGAAGAGCGCTCCGCCGCCCAATGTGATCAACGTCCCCAACTGCAGCCCGGCTAGTGGCTCATAGCGGCCGTGTCCGAACGGGTGGTCGTCATCGGGCGGTCGTTCCGCCAGCTTGATCGCGACGATCAGGCCGATTGAGGCGATGACATCCGCCAGTGTTGCCATCGCATCGACGAATAACGCAGCCGATCCAAGCAAAACGACGGCCGTCAACTCGGCGGCAATGACAAGCAGCCGAACCGAGATGCCGGCCCCGGCAATCCACAGGAGTCGATTGGTCCGGCCGGTCCGCGCCTCGCTCACCTCCTCAGGCGGGGCCACCGGTTCCGGAAACTCGACGCTGGCCTCAGACGAGGTTGGAGCGTCTTGCGGGTGATGAGAATTTGATCGTGCGGCGAGCATACGCAAAGACTGCCGCAAATTGCCCGAACTGGCAATTGCCCTTGTGAATTTTGACGGCCCGAAATTTTGAAGAACGACAGTTCGAACTCGATCGACCTGACGATCTTTCTGGACGCGCTCACCTCTCTCAGACTACAACCCGCGCGTTGATGTCGGACAAGAGCTTTGCCGACTCCTCTACCTCGCTAATGCAACGAAATTCGATCGATGATCGAGCGTGCCTATCTCGATACGATCTCGGGAACCTCGCGGGGGATTTTGCCAAGCGCGGCCCGAAGCGCATTTTGGGCTGCTTCGCATGTCTATCGCGGGGTGATTGCGCGCAAGAATCTGCAATACGACGTTCGCGTAACATCTGGCGAAATCGGCAGGGCCCCGGTTCCGGTCGTCAGCGTCGGAAACCTGACCGCCGGTGGTACGGGGAAGACTCCGGTGGTCGGCCATTTGGCCCAGTTGATGACGTCGTGGGGCTATCGCGTCGGTTTGATCAGCCGTGGTTATAGTTCGCGCGGCAATTCGCTGTCAGAAAGCGATGCCGGCAATGATGAAAAACGAGTCCTTCGAACCATTTGCCCGCAGGTTCCGCACTGGCAGCATCGAGACCGCGTTGCCGCCGCCAAGCACGCGTGCCAGGTCGCGGAATTGGACGTCTTGATCCTCGACGACGGCTTTCAACATCGTCGTCTCCATCGCGACGTGAATATCGTCCTCATCGATGCGACGAATCCTTGGGGCTACGGACACCTGTTGCCGCGGGGGTTGTTGCGAGAGCCTCTCAGTTCGCTACGGAGGGCTGATATCGTATTGCTCACGCGGTGCGATGCTGTCAGTCAGGACGACGTGTCGAACATCAAAAAGACGATCGCGCTGCATCACCAAACGGTGCCGATCCTCGAAACCAGCTTTCCCGTCGTCGGCCTGCGGAACGCTCACGGACAGACTCAACCGGTCGAGTCACTCGCCTTAAATCGAGTTGGCGCCTTCTGCGGTATCGGGAATCCGGTCGCGTTCCGAAAAACGCTTTCGGCCAGCGGCTTCGAACCGGCATGGCTAAAGGAATTTGGAGATCATCATGCTTACACAGCCCTCGATTTGGCGAGACTGATCGATCAACTCCGCGACGAACCCGTCGACGCGGTCTTGTGCACATTGAAAGACCTCGTGAAAATCGAACGCACAACTCTCGGTGAAACACCGCTGTGGTCCGTCGAAATCGGGACGACGTTTTCGCAAGAGCCCGAAGAGGTCATTCGAGCACTGCGAAATGTATTGCCCGAACGTGGGTCGGTCGCAGCGTGAAGCGCCACCCGGGCTGCTTCGCTTGGCTCAACGACAAAGACGCATCGCCGAGGAATTGCCGGATGGGTAATACCGCCGCCTCTTCAGCGGCTTCCCAGTTGCTTCAAATAGGGAGTCGTCCGTCGCATCGCTTCTTTGTGGTCGACGAGCGGTTGATAACCGAAGTCGCGTCGGGCTCCTTCGATCGAGTAGCTGTGGGATCGCGAAAGCTGCTGAGCCACGAATCGCGTCATGGGCGGCTCTCCGCTTAATCGAAGAGCTGACCAAGCCCCTTCCAACATCGCTCCCACTCCGTATGCTGCCTTTGCAGAAATAGAGCGTCTGATCGGCGGTAGATTTGCGATCGCCAGCAGTTCATTGACCCAATCCCAGAGCAGGACGGAATCGGGGTCGTTGATGAAGTAGGCGTGGCCCGCGGCGGGTGAACTTTCTTCGAGCGTATCGGCAAGCTGCAAATGGGCGGCGGCGGCGTTTTCGACGTAGGCGACCGAAACGACGTTCTCCCCGCTGCCGACCCGACGCAGGCGGCCCGATTTCGCCCGTTCGATGAGTCGAGGCAGGAGGTGAGGATCTCGCGGTCCCCAAATTAGATGAGGTCGTAAGGCCGCAGTGACCAAATTGGGAGGGTCATTGGCCTTCAAGACGGCCCGCTCGGCAGCCGCCTTTGTCGCCGGGTAGTGGCACAGGTATTGGGCCGGATAGCGCACTTCTTCGTTGGCATCGACATGCTCGGCTCCGTCAAAAACCACGCTGGGGGAGCTTGTGAAAATCAGCTTTCGCACTCCGGCACTTCGGCATCCTTCGATGACATGCTCTGTGCCGGTTAGGTTGGTCGCCTCATAGACCGACCGCGGTCCCCAAACGCCGGGAAGCGCCGCCACGTGAAACACGGTCTCGCAGCCTTCGCAAGCCGCCCGGATCGCGTTCTCATCGGTCAAATCACCACGGAAAGTCTCGACGCCTAATTCGTCCAGAAAGTCATAGTCACCTCGGCAGAACACGCGGACGGGAAGCCCCTTCGCGACGAGTTGCTCAACGATGTATCGGCCGAGGAAACCGCCGCCGCCGGTGACGAGGCTCAAACCACTCATTTCCGCTCCGCCATCTCGCCGGAGGCAACGCGGGTCTTTGCCCACTCAGCCAGAGCCTCTCGATTAATCTTCACGTTGTGACGAATGTCGACGGGAAACGAGGGATGAAACAGAAATCTTTCAATCGACCGTGTGACATCGTGCTCGGCGGCTTTCGCGACAAGCCGATCAATGAACTCTTCATTTGAAGTTTTACGGCCCGAGGATTTAGCCAATTCGATGACGATCACAGGTCGCTGGCTTCCTCGATCCCCCACCCCGACTAAGGCAGCCCGGCCGACGAAATCGAGCGTCAAGAATGGTGCTTCACAGCAAACGGAATAGAGGGGGCCTGATTTCGTATGAACGACGTGCGCTTTTCGTCCGCAAAACCAGAGGCGGCCCTGATCGTCCAGCGAACCCATATCACCCATCCGGTGCCATATCCGTCCGGGCTCCGACGGGTCATCAACTTTGGCGGCTGCCGTCTGTTCGACGCGACGAAAGTACTGCCGCGTCGTCGAGCGGCTCGACACGATAATCTCGCCGATCTCTCCCGCTGGCAGAGTTTCGACGTCGTCGATGGAATCGATGGGACCATCGACCGGTTGGATGACCTTCACCGCCACGCCATCGAAGGGACGGCCGACGCAAGTGCCTCGACCGCGCTCCGTCAGCGCACGCGTCTCTTCAAGCACTTCCCGCGAGCCAATGCTCGTCACCGGCAGGGACTCGGTCGCTCCATAGGGGGTATGCAACTCAGCGCCCTGGAATGTCAGGCAGTGCGACATCGACTCCAACACGGAAATGGGAACCGGTGCTCCCGCCGAGAGCACGCGCTTGAGGCCGGGGAACCGAATCCCGTTTTTCTCGCAGTAAGGGCCGACGCGGTTCCATACCGCGGGCGAACCGAAGGCCTGAGTGACGCCGAAATCACGAATCGCATCGACGATCTTGGCGGGGTCGACTTCGGCCGGTTTCGTCGGATTCATCTCCGGGATCACCGTGGTCACACCGATTGCTGCGGCGAACAGTCCGAATAGGGGAAAGCATGGCAGGTCGATGTCTCCGGGCTCGATCTTGAATCGACTGCGAATCATCTCGGCTTGAGCCGCAAACATTTTGTGCTCATAACAGACTCCCTTCGCCGGACCGGTGCTGCCGCTGGTAAAAATGATCGCAGCCGGGTCCGAGTCACCGGTCGTTACGTTGAACCGCGATCGACCATCTTGCGAGAGTCTCCCGCGTCCCAGCTTCGAAATTGCGGCGATCGATTCCGAGCCGAATACCTTCGGACCGACGCAGACGTTTTTCGTCGCATTCCGAAAGGCATTCCATCGCAGCGCTCGCGCGACTTGCACAGGCGGGATCGCAACGAATCCGGCGGGATCGACTTCGTCGAGGCAGCGAAAGACTGAGCGGAGCCCCATTCCGGGGTCGATCAGCACGACGACAGCGCCCGCTCGAAACAGGGCAAACGTGAGAGAAATAAAATCGAGCCCGGCTCTCACCATCAAGACGATGGGGTCGCCGGGCTGGATTCCATATTCTGAGAACCCGGCGGCAAGTTCGTCCACCTCTCGGTCGAGCCCAGCGAACGAGAGCTGACGAACAATCGGGCGACCGAGCCGGTCACGTCCGTTCGGTTCGATAATCGCGAGTGAGTGCGGCTGCTGTTCGGCCCATTGCCGCAAACGCGTTGAAATATTCGAATCGTCACTCGGCGCCGATTCGGACTGCGAATCGGCAAGACTCGCTGCACTTGGCTGCATCAACGCGATCCGTGCGGAAATCGATTTCGACTGACCGGGGAAGTTCTTAACCGCGTCGCGATTTCAATTCGCCGATCAGGTGCTCTAGAAATCGTCGGCCTGAGATGTATTCGTCCGGATCGAGGACCGCAATCTCTCCCTTCAATGCTTCGAGCATCTCCTCAGCCAGATCGATGACCTGTTTCGTCGCCCGTTCCGCACCTGAGGAGTAGGCGTCGATGACCATCGCCTGATCGATCGTCTCTTTGGCCTTCGCATAGCGTGGGGTGTCGAAGACGATCGGCCAGTCCAGTTCGCCGGTTCGCTCATTGTACTCTGAATTGGTCAGCCGCTCAGATTCTTGCCCGGAAGTTTTCGCCAGCCACTGGTCGCGAGCTGCTCGTTCTTGGTCGTATTCGCGATTGCGTTCCGCTTCTCCAAGTCGTTTTCGTTCCTGATAGGCCTTTAGCCATTCAACCTGATTCTCGATGTATTTCGATCTTGCCGTCTCGAGTGTCGAGGCCGCATTGGCGGTCGACTCGTTGTATTGGCCCTGTGCCCGGATCATGGCGGCGGCGCCGAGGCGACTCCCGGTCACCGGATCGATGCCGTATCCCCCATATCCGCCGTAACCAAAGCCGCCGCGGTAGGCACCCGGCCCGTAGGTGCGACTGAATGGGCCGGCCCCTCGCAGGCCGTAACCACGGGTCACACCGAAGACCTGAGCCTCAGCGATTGTCTCAGACGTTACCATCGCGATCGCGGCGATCGACAGCGCGACAAGTTTCAGTTGCGTTCCCACGATTCCCCCCTGTTTCTCTATTTGCCTCCGCCGATGCTGGCGAACGCCTCAACTCCTTATAAACTAACGACTGCAACCGGTGAGTTTCCACTCCTAATCGACTGAGAGGTGACGTGTGCGTCGAATTGGTCCAGATTTTCCCGACCTCCGACTCTTGGCGGGCGGGATGCTCGCCATCGTTGCGTTCGCGGCACTGCCTGATGGCGCTCAGGCCGACGAGCCTGACGTTAGCGCGTTGATTGCAGGATTGGATTCTGAAGAGCGGCAGGACCAACTTGCGGCAATCGTCGCGCTGGGCGAGTTAGGACCGTTCGCCGAAGCGGCTGTGCCGAAATTAGCGAAGTTCCTTTCCGGCGAGGACTTGGTCCTCCAGCACGAAGCCGCGATCGCACTCGGTCGCATGGGGCAATCCGCTCGTTCCACCGTTCCTGATTTGCTTCCGCTGCTCAAGACCGATTCGCCGGTGCTCCAGCACTCCTCCATCGTCGCGTTGGGACGCATCGGCGAGAAGAGCGACGAAGTGCTATCGGGTCTCGAATCTTTTCTAACGGCCGAGTCCGCTTATTTGCGGCTCGCGGCAGCCAACTCCCTCGTCTCGATCGGTGTCGATGGGGAAAAACGCGGCGAAGTCATTGACGTTCTTATCGACGAACTGAACAACCAGAAGATCACGGTGAGGGCAGACGCCTCGTACGCACTCTCGCGAATTGGCGAACCGGCCGCGATGCCGCTGACCAAAGCCATCGCTGAGAGTGACCCGATCACTTCGATCTACGCGACCGAGGCCTTATCCGGAATCGGTTCCGCCGCGAGCGGAGCGGTCGGCCCGCTGAAGAATTTGATCAATTCGGAAAACCCACAGTTGCGTGCGTCAGCGGTCCGCTGTCTGGCTGCAATTTCGGAAAACTATGTTCCCGAAGTGGCATCGCTGACCGAAGACAAGGCCGTCCCCGTGCGGTTGGCTGTCGCGAGTGCGATGGGAGAATTCGCTGCTGTTTCGCCCGAAGAGGTCGTCGAACCGTTGAAGACGTTGCTGCAGGATCCCGATGACTCGGTGCAAATTGAGGCGATTACGGCAGCCGGACGTCTCGGATCACAAGCCGGGCCATTGGTCCCTCTGCTTGTCGATGATCTGATGTCTTCAGAGCCGGCCAGAGCGTTGGCGGCGACCGATTCGCTCGCGTCAATCGGAAAACCTGCAGTCGACGCACTAGCCGAGGCGTTGAATCAAATGCAGAGCCGGGCGTTAGCCCTGTCGGCACTGTCGCAAATCGGCCCCGATGCAGCTCCTGCCACACCACGAATCCTTGATTTGCTGGATGAGGCTGATGGCGATTTGCTGACCGAAATCTTCGTGGCTATCGCTGATATCGGAAAGAAAGCCGGCCCGCAGGCTGTGGAACGGTTGGTCGAATACGCAAAGAATCCCAAGAACGAACGACGGGCCGGTGCCGTTTACGCACTGGGCAATATTGGTGATGCCGATGCCGTGCCGCTTCTCAAACAACTCGTCAACGACACGTCGGAGGACTTGTTGCCTTTGGCGGCTTCGTACTCGTTAGTGCAACTAAAGCCTGATGACGAAGCCGTCGCTTCTTCGGCCATCCCGCTTTTCATCGCGAAACTCGATCACGAGGTTCCACGCGTGCGAGTCGAGTTGGCTCGGATGCTGGGCGAAATCGGGCCGCGTGCGGCTGTGGCAAAGTCCGCGTTGGCGGCTCGGCTGTCGGACTCGAGCCCTGACGTACAGGGCGAAGCGGTTGTCGCCCTCGCCAAGATTGGAGCGATCGGTCCCGACTTGCTCCCCACTGTTGTCAAGTTGCTCGAATCACCGACCCCCTCGGTTCGTTACGCGGCAGCCTACGCGCTCGGTTTGGCCGGGAAGTCCGCTTCTGAAGTCGTGCCTGTCTTCGTTCAGAACCTCAACAGCCGTGACGAATTTGAGAAACTGATCTCGGCGTGGGCTCTGGTGAAGATTACCGACGGCGGTCCGAAGCCGGACGAGTCGGTCGAGATTTTGCTGACCGGTCTGCAGCACCCCGAACCGAAGATCCGAGCAGGTGTCGTCGATGCGCTCGCGATCTTTGCCGACCGAGATGATGTCACTGAGGCACTTCGTCAGCATCTGGAAACCGAGTCCGATTCCGACGTGAAAGCGGAAATCGAAAAAGCACTGGGTAGCAAGTGACTCCTTTTCGCCACATTGATGTTGCGGTGCGGCGAATTGGCAACACGGGCGGTCGTTTGTTCGAACCAGACATTTCCGGTTCTAACGAAACTGCAGCCAGATTTGCTGATTAGTCAGCCACCGGAGCCGATTTTTTGGTCCTTGCGTCGCTGGCATTACGTTTGCGTAAGTGAGTCAGCCATTGAGGTCTGACCCACTCGCAGGTGCGACATGCTTTCTGTCACCGAAATTCGATCACTTTCCGAACTCGACTCATTGGCCGACGACTGGTCGCGCTTGTGGGTAGAATCGGCCGAGCCGACTGTAGCGCAGACGCTCGATTGGTATCGCGCTTATTGCCGGACAAGCCCGTCATTTATCGAACCTCGCATCATTGTGGCGAAGGCTGCGGGCGACGTTCTCGGTATATTACCGCTCGTTCTCAAGCGGGGTTCATTCCGCGACGGCTCCCCGCGAATCCTCGGATTGCCGGATGAACCGGGTTTAGGCCTCTGCGGCGTGGTCGGCAAGAATCGGTCAGCCACGCTCGGATCGGCAATGACGTATCTGCGGCACCGACGTGCCGACTGGGACGTGATCGAGATCACCGAAAGAACGCTCGACGGCCTGAGCGGAAATCGAGTTCATACCGCGATGCGATTCGCGGGGTGGCGACCGGCAACGCAGGCGGTCGGTTCGCTGGGACGCTTTGAAATCGTTGCCCGCTGGCCAGACTTTCTCGCCGAGACCGACGCGACAACACGTCTGTCCCTCTATCGCAGCCAGCACAACGTCGGTCACGACAATCGCTACGAGTTCGTGCGCCATCGCAGCGGGCCGACTTGCCCCGGTAGCGCAGATGACATCGAGACCCTGCTCGAAGAAGCCTTTCATATTTCGGGCGGACCGCGGGTGAGTCAGACACGCCGAGACTTCCTGAAGGAAATCACCCAATCGTTGTCGGCAGACGGCCGGGCCGATATCTGTCTGCTATACCGCGATTCGCTACCCGTTGCTTCGATGATTAATGCGGTCGTCGGCGACCGTGTGGTCTCCATCTATGGTGCGGTTACCGATCATGATCGAACGACCGTCGCGTCAAAGCTTGTCCAGGAATTGCTCGTCGACGGCGGTCGACGAGGCGACCGTGACGTGACTTGGTCGGAGAGTGACGACCATCCTCTGGATGGCTGGGCGCTGGAGCGACTGCCGCTGTCGCAGCGGGTCTGCTTTGCGAAGTACAGCACGAAGGCTCAGTTTCTTCGGATCGGTCGCGCGGCATCGCAATTGTGGCATCGTAATGAGACGCCGACCCGTCCGGCGCCGGAACTCCGCGTTGTGGGGACTTAGAGCGCATGTAGCCGACAGAGTCGACGGCTTCAGCCACACGCCTGAGTTATCCGCTCTCGATGCTTGCAGCAGCGTAAACGCATCGATTCCGTGAGACTGTTCTGCTTGCGTCGAGCCTTCTGCGCAAGTTGTTTGGACGCAGAGGCGTTTGCGATGGTCAGCCGTCGAGATTCTCTCGCGAAAAGCGGGCGATATAGCGACCGATGAATCCGAGGATGCCGCTCTTTATTTCCATTTCGCCGGTCATTTTCGCGTCCTCGACGCTGAAGTTGAGAAAGAGCGAATCATTGCCGGTCGCCAGCGCGGCTTTGATCATCTGTCGGATCGCCGGGTCGTCTGTTTCGGGAAGTTGGTTGATGACGGCATCGGCGATTGTGGCGAGCTTGGCGTCGAGTCGAAACACGAGTTCGTCTGCGATCGCCGCTTCACCGTCGAGCTGATTGATCGTCTGTTCCAGCGTATTGCGGGCATCAGGCCCGGCGGCCATCCATAAAGTGTCAGGGGCAATCGCCACTAACATTTCGGAAGTGCCGGCCAAGGTCACTAAGTCGGAGAACATGCCTTCGCTGACACCAACCCGATGAACGTCAAGCTCGCCGATTTTGTCGACATTCAGTTCCAGTTTCGAAATCGATTTCGTGTTCTCAAATGCCTTGAGCGCTTCAAAGAAATCCTCTCCGTTCGGAACATGAATTCCCCCGAAGGTTTGGCGACCGGCGGTACTGTCAGCGATTTCGAGGAAGCCATCGAGAGAGCCCGCGACCACGACCTTCCGCATCGAGTCGACCAGTCGGCTGACGGCATCCTCGCCCGACGTTTTCTCTTCCGCCGTTCGATCTTGATCGGCTTTGATTCCGGAAATCGTTGCGGCGCGCCACGCTCGCAGTTGCGCTAGAAACTGATCGGTGCGGTACTGATCGAGCTTGATGTTCACTCGGCCGCTGAGCACCGGATTCGACCCGAGCGGAACGGCGGCGAACCGCGAGGCCGATTGCCCCAACAGCCTCATCATGCCTTCCAATCGCGTCGATGGCAGGGCTTCGAGCGATGCGTCGACCCGAGCCGAATTGTTCTCGATATCAAGTTTCGAGAAGGCTTCCAAGAGTTTGGATTCGGCGTACAGCATGGCGTAGTCATCAAACTGATGGCTCGCCAGCATTTTTCGATACTCAAACTCTTCGGGCGTCTCGCCTTTCGCGGGCTTTAACGCCTCGATCGCTTCATCGCGTTCGGCCAGATAGCGCCCGAGCCGCTCTTGAACAGCTTGCTCCAATCCTTCTTCGGTCGGATCGTTCGTCAGAGAGAAGACCGCATCGTATTGGCCGTTTAGCTTTTTGCGGATTTCGTCACTGGGGTCTGCCAAAGTCGCCGGGACCTCGTCTTGCTTTTCGGCGATAAACGCGTATTCCCCCCCCGCGGGGTTTCCGTAGCGCATCCAGCCGTCGAATGCGGCTCCGCGACGCCCGCCAAGCTTAAACAACTCGCGGTCCCTAAAAGACTGGCTTGACGGAATGCCGACCGGTTTCAAATTCTGAGTTCGAAAATCTCTGATGTCCTTCACCGGCACATGCAGGCGATAGCGTGTCGGCGCTTCATCGGTAATGAGATCCGCTCGGGCCGGCTTAGCGGTATCGACGCCGATCAGGAAAATGTCGATGAACTGCTGCAGCACTTCGCCTTGTGGCCGATCAATTTCGGCCCCC
The DNA here is from genome assembly GCF_007744515.1 of Stratiformator vulcanicus. Taxonomy (NCBI): domain Bacteria; kingdom Pseudomonadati; phylum Planctomycetota; class Planctomycetia; order Planctomycetales; family Planctomycetaceae; genus Stratiformator; species Stratiformator vulcanicus. The sequence continues at coordinate 2,753,009 of NZ_CP036268.1, read as the reverse complement.
AACTCGGCAAGGTGCCGCGCGTAACGTCCGGCTCGATCAGTATCGGCGATCGACAATTCGATTTGGGGCGGCGCAGCGACGGCTGAGCCTACGGCCAAAACCGCTGCGGCGATTGCAATGATTTGCCCAATGAGTCGTTCGGGGCGCCGAAAGTACCGGCCGTAAGCACCGTAGGATTCGAGACTCTGCATCAAAGGCTTTCCGGCTGCTCGACAGGCGAGACAACAGAGTTTTAGGTGAGGGTCAACCGATGAACGATCAGTTCGGTCGCTACAGTCGGGAGCGATCTCTTCGGCACATCGATTCGACAACTCAAGATGCTACACCACAGCGGCAACCGCTGAAAAGCGGCGAAATTTCCGACTTCAATATGCCGAATCGCAATATCCGTTCGAGTCAGAGCGATCAGGCGGATTCCGCATCGGGATTTTCCGGAGTGTCCTTTTGATTTGATTCAGAAATGCCGCGCACGATTCCCAAACACATCGCGATCCGGTCTGTCGGGAGTACGCGTCGCGTCTGCGACTCACTCTCCAACGCGGCGGGCCCCTCCCGTTTGACGATATGAGTGCAAAGGGGGACGAGGACGGCCTCCCGAATGTGCGCCCGTTCGATGGTCAGGGTGAAGTCGAGGGCCGCGTTCAGCCCGGCTTGCTCGTAGATCTCAAATGCTGTCGCGGCGGCCAGGCGCCATCGCGAACCGTCTTCAACCGCATCATCCGATTTGTTGATGACTTCGGCCGCCCGCCGCCACTGCTGTTCAGCCATTGCTTCAGCGGATTTCTCACTGACATCTAATTCCCAAGGCCGTGGCAGCTTTTGGGCATTCGGCCGAGTTGCCGCAGCGATATCTGGCATCCCCCAAGTCTCGGCAAGCGACGCCGCGGTCCACCCCGCTTCGACTCGCGAGAGCGGTTCCTGCACGCCGAGTTCATCGGACGAAGCCATCTCGACCAAATACTTCTGGGCGAAGTCGGCGTTTTTCTGTTCCGCGAACTCTGCCAGAAAGTCTACGGCGAGGGTACTTCGCTGCTTGGCGTATTCTGTCGCCGTTCGCAGGTTGCGCCGGAAATCGTTGACGGCGTTACGGGCTTCGGTGTCGGAAGAAATATTGAGTTCGGAGGCCAGTTGTGACCGCATACCCAATGTGCCGACAGATTCGAGGCGATCCGTGAAATCAGCGAGGACTGTCGGAGCGGGCGTCGAGCCGCGCAATTGCGCGAACAACCGATCAAGAGCCGCCTCAGCCCGCGTCGAATCGCCTGCATCGGCTTCGGCTTTCGCGAGTTCTGCAAGAGCGGCCGCACGCAGAAAATACACTTCAGGATTTGGAGGGGCCGCTGCGGTCAAGCTGCGAAGGGTCGGTTCCTGCGGCGCGTCCGCATCGGGGATGTCATCGGCCGCTGTGCGGGCGGCCGCGACCAATTCCGCGACATTCGAATTTGCTCCCGTCGCGATCGCAACACGTCCGGCCCGGGACAGGACGAAGGCGCGCACTCCCGGACTCGCGTCGGCGAGCAACGTGGTCAAGTCCGACAGTTGCGGTCGGTCGACATCGTTCGCGGAGTCGGAGGGACAGGCTGTCACTTCCGCCAGTGCAGACATCGCGCCGATTTTGCCGTCGGGATCGGTAATCGTCGCGGCCCATGTGTAAGCGGCGGCAGTATCACCGTGTCCGGCAAGTCGATAGGCCACTGACCCATAAGCAGGACCCGGCATTCGCCAGACTGACGCAACGCGATTCGATTTGTCGAAGCGTCCGTCAAACAGGACTTCGGCTCGATCTGCGACGTAGCGTGCTTGTTCGCCAGAAGCCGTATCGCGGACGCTCTCGAGCGCCTTACGGGCAACATCATCCTGAGACAAAGCAATTGCCAGCGCAGCAAGGTCGATCCCCGCATCGAGGGCGTTCGGCCCCCGCTGCGGAATTTCGTCCGAAAGCTCGGCGGCCTTTGTGAAGAGCGGCAATGCGGCATCGCGATCTCCGGCTTCCAGATTGGACCAGGCAGACGCGACGAGCGGAGAAATCTCGAAATACGGAATTGGAGGCGTCAGCGCCCGCAAGGCTTCGATTTGATTCATCACCCCATCGGCTCGGCTTGCGGCGGCAAAGGCGAGGGCTGCATCGCGTCGACGATCCTGCTTGCGAAGATTCTGAGATGTGTCCCTGGCAATTCCCGGAATGCGGGCCAGCGTTCTTTCGAGAATCTCCTCTCGAATCTGCGCCGGCGTCTTTGTCGGCTCACCAGTTCCGTTTGTCTCTGGGTTCTCGCTGACTTCGCCGTTCGTTTTATTAATGCCGTCCGTCGTTAGCGGCGGAACCGGCTGCACGTTTGGTGGCACATCGCCGAGGTTCGTCTTATTGGAGCCGGAACCGAATACGAACCAACCGGCGCCGCCGAGCACTGCCAGTAGCAATACTGCACTTCCGACAATGAACGTGATTCCAGATCCGGAAGACTTCGATTCGGGTTCCGGTTCCGGCTCGATCGCAAAACGCGGCGCTTTGAAAACAGGAACCATGCAGTCGGAATTGCGGCACTTGACGTTGCTTCCGCTCGCCTTTGATGGAGCGAAACCGACCGTCTCGCACATTGGGCAAACGACCTCATGTCGCCGGCCCTTCATCGGCTTGGGAGCCAAGGCGATCGCTGAGGACGCCGCTTTGTCCGGATCGAGTTCAGACCCAAACGGGTCATCCGCTTTGGCTGTTTTCTTCTGCGATGCCGGCGCCCGTTGCGGTTTCGAGGCCGCGGCAGTCGTCTTACCGGAGGTCGTGCCACCAGCCGATGCCGACATCGAAGCACCGCAAAACGGGCACTGCGTCGCATCGTCGTCGAGAACTGATGCCTTGCATGCGGGACAGCGGTTAAGAGCCATGAGAGCTTTCGAGCAGAAGTTTCAGTATTTGTCTGAGGTCAACCAAGCGTGCAGAAACCCAACGCCGAACGGAGTTGCCGACGATCTCGGTTGAATTCGTCATCGAAGTTTCGTCAAGAAAATCTGGGGCTGCGGCTGCGACATTGGTTCAATTCGCGGTTTCGGAGACAACCACCCGATTGAACAGGGTCGGTCCGCAGACTAAATTTATAATACGGCGAGACGGCATGTGGGAGTCAGGTCGCGTTCGACGGAATCCTCACTCGAATCACTTCAGACCATTCTCATGAATGAACGCGTCGAAGGTTGGACGTTCGGCATTGGTCGGCTCTTCGGCGTCCCGATCCGGCTGAGTTGGGTCTTAGTACTGTTGCTCCCCATTTTGGTGATCCGTCTGCCCGGGTTCACAATGGGCCTAGCTTTCTTCGGATTCTACGCCCTCTGGGTCGCCGTGCATACGTTTGGGCACGCACTCGCGGCGCGGCTGACCGGCGGATACGTCCGTGAATTGTCGTTTGGTGTCTGCGGCGAAGGGTCTGGCATCGAAGGCGGTCCGACCATTGTCTCCCGTTTGGCCGTTGCGATGGGCGGCTATGTCGTGCATTCGCTAGCCGTTGTGGCCTTCCTGCCGACCGTGTTGCACGAAGGTGTCTGGCAAGACGGCCTGAATCCGTTCACCTTCCCGATCGAGGCCGGATCGTCAGTCGGATTCACGGAAGTCTGCCTGATCAATTTTCATGTCAACTGGTTGCTGTTGCTGTTGAACCTCATTCCCGCGCGGCCCCTCGATGCAGCCAAGCTGCTGTCCGTTCGCCTTCCTGAAGTGAAGACGGTCCCGGCGCGTCGAAACCATTTCGGTTTTGCGATTTCAATCGGACTCGCGATTGCATCGCTGGCGTGTGGCCAACTTTGGGCTTTGGCGATCTCCGGCTACCTCGCGCTCTTCAACCGGCCGCGAGTGGAACGCAGCGACGACAGTGAAACGTTTGACGAAACATTTCTCGGGTACGATTTTTCAGCCGGATACACCAGTCTCGAGCAAGAGCGTGCGGGCGAGCCGACGGCTCAGCCTAATTTCATGGAACGCTGGCTCCGAGATCGCCGCACACGGCGAGAGCGACGGCGTCGAGAACGAGATGCACTCGACGAACAGGAGATCGACCGCCTTCTGTCGAAAGTTCACGAAAGCGGACTACGTGGTTTGACGGAATCAGAGCGCCGTCGATTGCGCCGCGCATCAGCGCGGTATCGGCAACAGGGCGATCGCTGAATCTTGAGTCGAAATTTTCTTTCGACCGGTTTCTTGCTGAGATTGCAGGTTTTCTCCGCGGGTGTCGCCCGCAGACGTGTCACAGTCCGCGCGACCGGACTATTGGCGCAAATCGCTTCGCTGTATCGATCGGCGTTCCTAAAGCGAACACACTCCGGCCGATACGTTGCGTTCGCAGAACATCGGGGCCTGCCGTGACCTAGCTTGTAGAGAATCCTCTCTATGCACAGGTCTTGCTATGCCGCTCGGCACCGTAGTCCGATCAGAAATCTCCATGTCCGACCTCCCGGCCGTCGCGTCGGAACAGGTTGCGGGGACGGTCGACGAACTGCGGGCCTGCACTGGTTTGCCGTTTTTCGCAGTCCGCATCGATAGTCGGTGCGTTGTCGAAGTGGCCGGGCAACTTCCGCCGATGATTCCCGATTGCGTCCGAGAGGAACTGCAACAATTGACGCACCCGAAAAAGTGGGAGACCAACGCGGGGATGGTTTTTTATGCCGTCCCATTTTGCGTGGAGAATCGCACACGGTATGCGGCGCTCGGATACATTCCGTCAGCCAAGGCATCCGTCGCTCAAGTAACGCGCTGCGAGCCGCCGGCTGACCTGATCATCGCCGGCTCACAGGCCGGTTGGTCCGCTCGACAGCTTCGTCATTTTTGGAACGAATGCGAGGCTCTGTCTGGAAACGTCGTCGAGCGACTCATCACGCTCGCGGCAGAGCACCTCTCGGGACGTTCGGCGAGATTGCGATTGGAAGATGAACTCGACCATGTGACCTGCCAACTGGATCATACGTACGAGGAGATCAGTCTTTTACACGACCTCAGTCGCAATCTGCAGGTATCACAGGGGCCGACGTCCTTGGCCGATCTGTGTGTCCGCCGGCTGCACGCGCTGGTCGACGCGGGCGGAAGTCTGATCCTGATCAATGATCGATCGCGACGAAATCTGCTTCATTCCCGCGGCGTTTTGCCGTTCGAACCACGGGAACTTGAAACACTGATCGAGTCGTTTTCCGACGTCGAATGGTCAAGGCCCCTCGTTCGCAACCACGTCGGCAAGACGCTTCTGGGGGCCGACTACCCGCGGCTGAGCAATTTCATTCTCGTCCCCATCCAAGAAGGCCAACACCGCAAGGGTTGGGTCTTTTGCTGCAATCGAACACACGGACAGGAATTCGGAACCGTTGAAGCCGGCTTCATGAATTCGGTCGCGACGATACTGGGAACACACGTCCGCAACACCGAACTGTATCAGCAGAATCAGGACCTCCTGATCGGGTTTGTCCGTTCCCTCGTTTCGTCATTGGACGCCAAAGATCCTTACACGCGCGGTCACAGCGAGCGTGTCGCGTTGATCGCGCGGCGGATCGGCAAGCACATGAAATTGCCCGAAGGTGACCTGCGAGACATTTATCTCTCAGGCCTGTTGCACGATGTCGGCAAGATCGGGATCGACGATCGCATCTTGCGGAAACCGGGTCGACTCACCGACGCGGAGTTTGAGGCCGTCAAAGCCCATCCAACGATCGGGTACAACATTTTGAAGGGCCTGAGCAACTTGCAGCACATCTTGCCCGGCGTCCGGAACCATCATGAAAACTTTGATGGCACCGGCTACCCCGACAAGCTGGCCGGCGACGATATTCCGCTCATGGCCCGGATTCTTGCTGTTGCCGATGGCTACGACGCGATGGGGAGCGATCGGCCCTATCGAAAGGGAATGCCCAATCAAAAGATTGAGGAGATTTTCCGGAAAGGTCGAAATGAGCAGTGGGACCCCAATGTCATCGATGCGTATTTCGCGTGTCGAGAAGACATTCTCAACATCTATGCCACCTATTCTTTAGAAGCGGGTGCTCCGATCGACGGAAGTCTGTCGACAATTTCACTGGATCGCTAATCTCGCTCGAATGCTGAGTCTCGATTCGTCGACGAAGAAAATTCGTCGAGAGAGATTGTCTGACGGCACCCGCGGCAACAATCAGCCGTCCGGTGCTGACAACAACGCCGTGGCGATCGTCCCGCCGAAGCCGAGTGATAGCTTCAGAGCGTGTTTGATCGGATGCAGCGCGGGTCGCAGCGGCGTGTAGTCGAGCCCGCATTCCGGATCGACCTCGTCGAGATTCGCCGTCGGCGGAATGGTATCATGTCGGATCGCCGCAATCGTCATTGCCGTTTCCACGGCTCCGGCCGCTCCGAGCAGGTGTCCGATCTGACCTTTGGCGGAAGAACCTTTGGTCTGTTCCGCGTGTCTCGGGAAGGCCCGACGGACGGCACGGCTCTCCGTCAGATCATTCGCGATTGTCGCGGTCCCGTGGTAATTGATGTAGTCGATATCCCCGGGAGCTGTCTCAGAGGATTGCAGCGTGCGGATCATCAGGTCGCCGAGGGTTCGGCCCGATTCATCCAACGCTGTCAGAGCCGTGGGGTCGGTTCCACAGAGGCCTCCCCTCCAAACGGCCAATATCTCCGCACCCCGTTTTTCGGCTGCTCTCCTTCGTTCCAAGACAAATGCCGCTCCGCCCTCGCCGACCAGGAAACCGGAGCGGCGGCGCTCAAACGGACGGCAGGCTCTACGCGGATCATCCTCGTGGGAGCTGACGCCAAGACGATGAGCCGACGCCAAGATGGCCGGGTGAAGAGACGCGTCCGCCGCCCCGCAGATGACGCGGTCCGCGGTGCCATGCCGAAGCATGTCGGCGCTGCGAATCAGGCAGACCAAGCCGGTCGCGCAGGCCGCAACCGGAGCCAACACCGGCCCGCGAATCCCAAACTTCCCGGCCAAATACGTTGATGGACCGGCGGGGAATAAACTGAAGAAGTCCGAATTCCCAGCCGCCATTCCACGAGACTCGATACTCTGCCCCCACACCGAGCCTTTGCTGTTGCCGAAGATCAAGCTCGTCTGCGGATCGGTAAGTTCGCCTTCACTGAGACCCGACCGCTCAAGGGCTTCGGTGAGTATCGCCTCGCTGAGCCCGTAGACCGGATCGGCAAAGGCGGTATCAGTCGATTCACTCGACGGACGAAATCGCGAATCCGGGAAAAGCGGCGCGCCGGCGAAGTCAGCCGCCGGAGGGAGCGCGTCATCGTCGATCGCCCATGCATCAAGCCGACGAGTTGCCACTTCGCCGGCGGCGAGGCGACGCCACGACGATTCCCAGTCGGGACCGAGCGGCGTTGCGCAGCCGATACCGGTGATGACGATGTCTTCTGCCGACCCAGGCATGACCCTTACGCCGTTATCTATCTACGTTCGTCGACTCGAGTGGCAAACGGCGGCCAGAGCCGCCCCTGCCAAAGCGAGATAAATGGCGGCGTCGACCATGTAATTGCGAGTCGAGACCGGGGGCGGAACAGTTACGGCCCCTGCGTCCTGAGCGAATGCGGAACTCGCGCTGATCCACATCAGCAGAGCGGCAGGAAGAACTCGTCGTCGTAGGAAGTGACCCATCACATGTTGACCCATGTTCGCCCGTTGTGATTCTCTTCGTGGTTTTCGTCGTTCGTTGCGAGCAGTTGAGCAAACGGAAATCGTAGACGATCGAAGGTGGCGCGGGCAACGAACGAGGTGTCCCAACGTGGGGAACGCAACGTCATCGCGGCCTGATAATCGGCCACAGTCACCCCGTAAAAGGCATACTTCCGATCGTCCCAACCGAACACTTCGGCGTGTTCGGCCTCGAATCGAGGCTCTCCCAATTCGTAAGCGAAAACGAACATCGCTTGTGACGAATTGCCGAAAATTTCTTCCCAATTCGAGAGACTTTCGACGTCGTCGTTCGTGACCCAGTTCTCCCAACGATGCTTTGACCGCGGACCGCCCGACGGAAAACGCCGCCCCTTGACGTCGATCAGCAGTTGTCCGCGCGTCGGATGTTCCACCACGAAGTCGATCGATTTCAGCGAGGCATTTCGCAGCAATACTCTTCTTGACTCGTCGACGGCGACATAGGGCATCTGCCGACTCTTCAAGTAGGCTTCGAACGCACTTTCGTACGGGTTCGAAAGGATCGCCATTATTCGATTTCCACGCTGCCGATCGAAGATCGCTCGTCCGCCAATCGCTCTTTGATCTCGTCGACAAGACGCTCGGCTTCAACTTCGATTTGAGTGCCGGTCTTCAAGACCTTGAGCTGCCGAATCCCGGCATCGAGTTCGTCTGCCCCTGCCAGAATCGCCAGTGCAAAGCCTTTGCGGTTGGCATACTTCAATTGCTTGCCGATGGCTTTGTCGTCCGGATAAAGCTCGACATCGATGCCCGCAGATCGCAGCTCCCTTGCGATCCCGACGTAATCGGCCAACCGACCCCGATCGAACTGCGTGATCAGCACGCGGCAGGGCGTCGAACGACCGTCAATCAGTGATAATTCCTCAAAAGCTGCCAAGAGCCTATCGACGCCCAGGCTCGCCCCGACACCCGGAAGTTCCTGATTTGTGAAAAGTTGCGCGAGATTATCGTACCGACCGCCGGAGCAGACACTGCCGATGCCGGGGAGGTCGTCGAGAAACGTCTCGTAAATCGTGCCGGTGTAATAGTCGAGGCCCCGCGCGATCGAGGGATCGAGCCGAACCCTCCCCGCTGAGATGCCGGAACGTGTTACGATATCGAAAATCTCTCTGAGGGTGGCGACGCCGCTCTGTCCGGCCTCGCTCGCCGTCGTCATCGATTCGAGTTCTGCGAGAATAGACTCTGGCTCGCCTTCGAGTTCGACGGAGGCCAAAATCTGCTCGGCGGCCGCGGTCGGAACGCCGGCCCGTTCGGAAAGCTCTTCGAGCACCGCGTCTCGCCCGATCTTGGGAAGTTTGTCAAGTGCCCGCAGCACCTCGGCCGAGCGGTCGGACAGATCAAACTGCTCAAGCAACCCGTTGAGAACTTGCCGGTTGTTGATTCGGATCGTGAAGTTTTCGACGCCGAGACGATCGAGCAGATCGTGGATGACGAGCAGAGTTTCGACATCGCTGGCGGTCGACCGAGTCCCGATCGTGTCGAAGTCACACTGCGTAAATTCGCGGTACCGGCCTCGCTGCGGAGATTCACCACGCCACACGCTTCCGATGTGATACCGCTTAAAGGGAGTGCCGATCTCGTTCATGTTTAGCGAGGCGTATCTCGCGAACGGGATGGTCAGATCGAACCGCATCGCGACGTCGCGACCTCCTTGATCTTCGAACCGAAACATCTGCTTGTCAGACTCGACCCCGCCTTTGCCGAGCAGCACTTCGGCGTACTCGAGCGCGGGCGTGTCGATCGGCGCGAAACCGTAGCTTCGATAGACCGCCTTGGCGGTGTCGATCAGCCGTTCTCGCGCAATCGCTTGCGTCGGTAGGAAATCGCGAAACCCCTTGAGCGTGCGATTGGGGATCAGTTTGGCCACCGGACTCTTTGCTTCGCTTGGAGAAAAAGGATTGTGGAAAACGTCGGGCTTGCGGACTTCGAGAGCAACCGAGAGTTGCTATGACAGGTCGGCTCGAATCAGGACGACGCAGAGGAAACGACGGTAACGGTTTGGGATGTCCGCAGAGTTTTGGATTCCTGATGTTTCGACTAGCGCGGCGCTAAAGGCTCGATCACTGGCAGGGAGAGGGTTTTGCCAACGCTGCGTCGCTCGGCCGGCGGGAGGACCGCTTCAGCATATTCCCAAATTTGCTCCGGTGTTTCGAAGTAGCGTTCATGGGTCCCGTCACCGTCGTACTCGCAATTGTCGGTCGAGTACTCGCGACAGATATGAGGTCTCTTTTCATACGCCCCGCAGCCGTAATCCTCTTTGAGGTGCCGGCAGTCCGCAAAGACCTGCAGGAACCACGAACCCTCATCCACGAAGACCGCGACCCGCCCGTGGATCATATACCAGCGGATGAAGTCGAAGTCCTTCCACTCTGAGGGGGTTTCGATGGGCAGCGCAAAATATCGACAGCATTTGGCCGTGCAGTACGAGCACAGATTCTCGCCCGGTTTCAGGTCTTCTCTACGGACACGCTGTGTCATTGGGCCGTTCGGTTCAAACAATCGAATCTCCCTGATTGCGGTCGAGTGAGCCGCCGTGATGCTCCTGAGCAGATCAACCGCCGCGGCCAATTCTACCGGTTCTTCGCCGTGGCGAAACCATTCGGCCCTTGCGATTCGCCCGCGGCATCGTGATCGTCGTCGAAATCGGGAGTTTGCTTGCGATCGTTGCGACCGGCGTCACCGAGCCAGCATGTTATCGTGGCGAGATCGGCCCCCCACGCAAAACTTCCTCGCATGGTCGTTCTTGACCCTGCGAGGCGCCGATACTCTAATCACTTATTACATTCAGTGTTTGCGTGGCGAATGGTTGCCGCGCTTTGGTCGTGGTAGCCCAACCCGGAAGCCGGAATGCACGTCCTCGGCAAAGTCATGCTTGGAATCGCCTTCTGTCTGGGCGTTGCGGCAGTCTTGTTGACTTCGAAACTGATCAACGTTCGCAATTCGTGGATGAGTCAGGTCAAGCAGGCTGAGCAGTCGATCTCCGGGCTGGAGGAACAGGTCGCCAAGCAAGAGCGAGCCGTCCGCGACTTGGAAACAAAGTTCGCACGGTTTCAGCTCAACTGGTCCGATCCCCACATCTCACCGGCGACGAATGTCGAGCAGCCAACCGGATTGGTCACGGCCCAGTTGGGACAGGATCAGGGGTTCGGTGTTGGCACCGGGCGGGGAGGACCGAACCCAACGTACGAGGCATTCGCGGTTGGTGCGGACGGCTCAAGTGAATACATCGGCAAATTTGAGCTTGTCGTCGCGAACGCGAGCGTTTCTCGCTTCCGGCCAACATTCACCGCGCTTCCCGAAGAAATTCAGTCTTGGCCGCAGGGCGAATGGCGATTTTGGCAGACCACGCCTTACGCGCCGCCGGCTCGCGTCGATAAACTGCGCGACCGGATCGCGGAACGGGCCGATGACAACAGGGCCTTGCAGGAACAGGTTGCCCAAGCTGAAGTTGAAGTCGCTCAGGCCAACGATCACCTCGACTATCTCGAAAAACGCCTGACCGGAAATCCCGGCGCGCAGCGGATCGAGAGAACGCCGGAGTTCGCTGACGGGCTCATCGCGACAATCTTTGCAGAGGAAGAGGCTCGTGACTCCGCAGCCGAACAGCTCGCCGGCCTGCGACTCAGTGTGCACAACGCCTACAATCAATTGCTTGCCATCATCGAAGAGAATCGTGACCTGACGACCCAACTCCCGCAGCCGGTTGAGGCGTCTCGAATTGCGGAGCGAATCAACTAGCCTGAGCTCATCTGGTTCGACATTCGAGGTCTGTACCTCGTTTGAAGATCGCAATTCGGGGTTGCCAAAGCGTTTTCTCAACCGAAATCACGAAAAACGTTTGCTTGATGGCTATTCAATTGGGTTCATAATTTCGGCCGCGGGCACGCTGGTGTACCCGCTCGCTTGACCACGGAGGCGCATGGCGCGGTATGGGAATCGAAGACCGCGAATATCTCCGCGATGACACGCAGGGCGGTGCAAATTTCTTCGCGACCGATCCGGCGACGAAGTGGTTGATCGCGCTCATTGCCGGCGTGTTTGTCCTGCAAATTCTCACGTCACAGAATATCCAGGAGGGGATCGCGCCTCTGGCCCAACAATGGTTGGACCTGACCCCCACGGACATCCTGGGCGGCCAAATTTGGCGTTTGGTCACCTATGCGTTCTGTCACGAAATCAGCGCTCCGCTCCAGATTATTTTCAATCTTCTGTTTTTGTGGTGGTTCGGTCGCACTCTTGAGGGCATGTATGGCTCTCGGGAATACGCGACCTTCTTCTTCGCGACTGTCCTGATCACGGGCATCACCGGTTTCTTATTCGGCCTTGCTTACGACGCCGGACGGCCAATGTACGGGGCGACCGGTGCGGTGATGGCCGTCGTCACGCTCTACGCGCTGCATTTTCCACGTCAGAAAATTCTGCTGTTCTTCATTATTCCGATCGAAATCCGCTGGCTGGTCGGGTTGTTTGTCGCGGGCAACGTGTTGGCCGCATTGTTCGAGTTGTCCAGTCCGGATGGAATCGCGAACGTCGTCCCGATCGCATCGCTGGCGAGCGTCGGCTTCGCCTTCCTTTACCAGCGCAGCGGTTGGCGGATTTCGGACGGCCTACCCCGAGGGATTCCGATCCCAAGGTTCAAGCGGCAGCCCAAGTTGCGTGTCCATGACCCGGAACACGCCGCTGAGCGCGAAGCCGAAGACGACTTGGAATCAAAGGTCGATGCCGCGCTCGCCAAGATCAGCGAGCAGGGCGAAGCGAGCCTGACGAAGTCAGAGCGCAAATTGCTCGAAGAAGCGAGCCGTCGCTATCGGCAAAAGGGGTGAACGGACCCGGCTACGCTGCAACTTGCCTGAGCGGGTCGTTGCCGGTGAGATGCTTCTGAACCATGCCGTGCAGCGCTGCGAAGACACGCCCTACTTCCAATTCGGAGTGACAGGCGAGGTGCCCCGTCCCCCGATGCGGACAGGTCCGATGATAGCTGCCCCCGCATGACAGACCGGTTTGCACGAATTCAAAGTGCTCATCGCGGGGGCCGGATCGCTGTGGGTCGGTGCAGGTGAAAACGGCACAGACCGGGGTGCCGACTGCGGCGGCGATGTGCATCGGCCCCGAGTCGTTCGTCAGTGCGATATCCGCCGTCGCCAATAGAGCGGCGAGGCCTTGCAATGATGTCTGGCCCGCGAGGTTCAACACGGTTGCTCTCGGCACGAACCGGGAGAGCGTTCGCTCCAATTCGGCCCCCAGCGATGCCTCATTCGGGGCACCGAGGATGACCGTCGAGCATCCGTATTGTCGATAAGCCTTCGCGCACACGGCGGCGAACCGATCGACCGGCCAGCGTTTCGTTTCCCAAACGGTTCCCGGTGCGACTGCCAACACTGCCCCGCGAAGACCGGACAAGAGTTCCCGCGCGGCGTCGAGTTCGGTCTTGGCGACGCGAATCGTGGCTGTGGATCGCAATTCCCCGCAGCCGATGGCTTCGGCGATCCGCCAGTAACGCTGATGGGCCGGGACAAATCGACTGGTGTTCGGAATGATCTCGGTGCAGGTCAGATGCGAACCCTCGCGAGCCGTTTCCAATCCGACCCGGACCGGAGAGCCTGTCGCCAGCGTCATCAGACCTGTCCGAAGCAAACCCTGCAGATCGAGAACGAGGTCGAACTTGGCCGCTCTGAGTTCCTTCGCCATGCGAACCCAATCGCTCGGCCCACCTTTTCTGCGGTACAGGATGAGGCGGTCGATCAGCGGATGCCGCTCCAGTAATCCGGCCAGAGAGTCGCGGATCACCCATGTGATCGAGGCGTGCGGGTAACGTTCTTTCAGAATCGGCAATAGAGGCAGCGATTGCACGACATCGCCCAACGCACTCGGCTTGATGATCGCGATCCGCTCGGGATCGACGTCGGCAAGGCAGCGGGGCATGGGCAAAGAAAGGGGTTGAGCCTGCGAGAAGTCAGTCGTGTTGTATGACACGCAGGAAATTTTGGGCAAGAGCGTTCCCGGTCGGCAGAAGCAAGAGTCGACTCTCGCCAGACGTATCCACGCTTCGCGCGCTACGAACGCCCCACTTCCAATCAATTGATTACGATTTATGGGCGAGAACCCGAATTTGGAACTGCCTGTGAGCGTTGCCGTTCACGAGTCCGGGCTGACGATCTGACGGTCGAAGTAGTTGATGCTCATTCCGGCGTCGATGACGAGCCCTTGCGCATTGATGCCTGAAGAACGCGGGCTTAGTAAAAAAGCTGCCGTGTTCGCGACTTCATCGGTTTGCACCGCCCGTTTGCGAAGTGTCGCTTGCTCGGCGAACAGGTAGCTGTCGACGTATCCGGGGATACCTGCCGATGCCGAGGTCTTGAGCAAACCGGGACAAACGGCGTTGAAGCGGACATTTGAAAAGTCGCTGAACGATTTCGCCAGAAAACAGACGGTCGAGTCCAGTGCCGCTTTGACGGGTGCCATATATCCGTAATTCTCGGCCGCCATTCGCGTTGTGGAGATCGAGATGGTGACGACGCTGCCCTGCTCCGGTTCGAGCAACTCGCGAAATGTTTCCGCCGTCGCAATGAGGGAATAGCAGGAGATATCGACCGCCTGCAGAAATGCCGGTCGGGGTGTCTGATGAAAGGGGAGCCAGCCTGCGGAATAGTCGGCGAACGCGATCGAATGCACGATTCCGTGCAGTTGGTCGGTCTCTGCCGCGACTTCTTTTCCCAACTTGGCGATCGACTCCGGGTCTTCGAAGTCGCAGACGAAAACCGGGACGTCGCCCGCCAGTTTGCGAACGGTCGCCGCGCGTTCTTCGCTGCGAACCGAGTACAACACGTTTGCGCCGGATTCCGACAGCACTTGCGCAGTTTGCCACGCAACGCTCTTTCGATTCGCGACCCCGATGACCAGCACCGACTTGTCGTTGAGTCTGAGAAAATCCATGAGTCTTTGAGCCGGTACGGTCGTCTGAGGTCCTGTCGCGAAGGAGGCCCTTCGATGCGGGTGGGACTTTCGCACAAAGTTCCGGGTCTCACAACGACCGGGATGACAGTGCCGTGGATTGAGCGCGAGGTAAAAGGATACGGTCGGCAGATATTTCTGCGATTCCTCCGGCTATACTTGTGGCAGGCGACGGTGCCCAAAATTCCTATTTGATACTGACCAACCCAGGAGGCCGATTCGTGCTCGGCGACGGCGGTCGAATACCGCAAAAAGCGCTCTCTCAATACTGCCGCAGCTTGGGCACCCTGCTGCACAGCGGGGTCGACATCCGAAAAGCGTTCGTGATCGCGGGGGATAAGGCAAAGGATCCCCGCGTCCGGCGACGGTCAGCCGAGATCGCCGTTCTTCTACGCCGCGGCGAAGATGTCACCGAGGCAATGGGGCACTGTGATCCGGCTTTTCCGCCACTGATGATCGACATGGTGAACGTGGCCGAAAAGACCGGGACACTGCCGGAAGTTCTGCACAGCCTGTCCGAACACTTTGACAACAACGTCCGCCTGCGAAAGTCATTTATCGGGGCGATTGCGTTCCCGGTGTTTCAGTTGGTTGCGGCGATCGGCATCATCGGCCTGCTGATTTTCGTGCTCGGAATCATCGGCAGCGTGACGGGAAACGAAACCGCCGATGTGCTGGGTTGGGGGCTGGTGGGCACGCGAGGTGCCCTGATTTGGTACGGCTCGACCTTCGGCCTCGCGCTGGGATTATTCGTACTCTTTAAAGTCGTGCGTGCCACGTTCTCGGGCATGCAAATGATCGATGTGGCATTGCTGAGGGTGCCGGTGCTAGGGAAATGCCTGCGATCGTTCGCGATCGCGCGGTTTTCCTGGGCATTCGCTTTGACGCAACAGGCGGGTATGCGCATCGATCATTCGCTGGAGGCGGCATTCCGGGCGACTTCGAATGGTGCCTATATCGGTCGCGGGAATTACGTCTACACCGCCGTTGAAAGTGGTGTCGACCTCGCCCCCGCCTTGGAGGCAACCAGGTTGTTCCCGGCAGACTACCTGCATTTGGTGGAAGTCGGAGACCATTCAGGAACGGTTCCTGAGACACTCGAGCGGCTCAGCCCGGAACTCGAAGCTGAAGCCCGGCGGAGCATGAGTGCGCTCGTCGCAGCCCTCGCCTGGGTCATCTGGGCACTGGTCGCCGGCTTCATCATCTTCGTGATTTTCAGTATCTTCAGTTTCTACCTGAGCAAACTTCAAGAAGCGGCGGCCGGTTTTTAACATCGAAAGCAAGTTCCGATAGCCCGAAGCGCCAGCAAGGCCGTGAAGCTGGAGACTCGAAAAGCTTTTCGCACGTCATGCCCTGATCCAATTCGGTTGCGGCAGGAGTCACCGGAAGTCGCCGATGCAACTCTTAGGCATCCTGCTGTTTTGCTTCGATCGCCGGTGAATCACGCGGCGATTGCTCGATGATTGAGATTGCTTCCGAACAATTGTTGGCCCGACGCCTGGCAGTCCGCGACAAAAGAATTCTGTGTCTGCATTCCGTTTTGAACTTGAAGCCGTCGATCCGGCAACTGGCGCACGCGCGGGCCGATGGCACACGCCGCATGGAACGGTGCTGACCCCGGCGTTCATGCCGGTGGGCACCTTGGGAACGGTCAAAGGGCTTTTTCCTGACCAACTCAGAGCCGTCGGCACGCAAAAGCTGCTCGCCAACACCTATCATCTCGCACTTCGTCCCGGAGCCGAGGTCGTCGAAGAGTTGGGCGGTTTGCACCGGTTCATGGACTGGGACGGTCCGATTCTCACCGATAGCGGTGGCTTTCAGGTCTTCAGTCTTGCGGGATTGAGAGACATCGATGACGAGCGAGTCGTCTTCAAATCACACATCGACGGCAGCATTCTCGAACTGACCCCGGCGCGAGCGATCGAAATTCAGCAGCAGCTCGGGGCGGACTGCATCATGTGTCTGGACGAGTGCCCTCCGGCCGATGCACCGATTGAGCAGATCGCCGAAGCAGTCCGCCGCACGACGCTGTGGGCACAGCTCTGTCGAGACACGCAGGCGCGGGATGATCAGGCTCTGTTCGGCATCGTGCAGGGCGGAATCGATCAGTCGCAGCGGGAGAAGTCGGCCGACAAACTGGTACCGCTCGACTTTCCCGGCTACGCGATCGGCGGTCTGAGCGTGGGTGAGTCGCCGACCGAAATGTATCGCACGCTCGATCACACAACGCCGCACCTTCCGTCCGAAAAGCCTCGGTATCTGATGGGCGTTGGCCGCCCCGAAGATCTGGTCGAGTCGGTCCTTCGCGGCATTGACCTGTTCGACTGCGTGATGCCGACGCGCAACGGCCGTAACGCGACGGCGTTCACATCGACGGGCCGGGTCAAGATGCGGAATCGAAAGCACATGCGGGATGACGCCCCGCTCGACCCCGCGTGCGAATGTCCGGCGTGCACGCGATACTGCCGCGGCTATTTGCGTCACATGTTCATCGCCGGTGAAATGCTCGGGCCGATTCTGCTTTCTCTGCACAATATCGCATTCTACCACCGGACGATGAGTGACCTGCGGGTCGCGATTCTGGAAGGTCGGGCCGATTCATTTCGCTCCGAGTGTCTTGCCGCGTGGGAAAGCGAATAAATCACCTGCTTTGAAAATTTGGCGGCCTTCAACGAAGATGGCGTGTTCCTTACAAACCGCGAGAGCGGTGCCGGTCTGGTCGTAGTGTTCGCGTGGCTATGTTTGAGTGCGTTTCTGCTGTAATTTTACAGGCCGGCAGCGGTCTGCTTGCCCAAGCCCCTGCCGCAGGCGAGAAGGCACCGGGCTTTGCCGAAACGCTGATGGGTATGCTGCCGATCATGCTGCCGCTGATCGTGTTGTACGTCGTGATCGTCGTATTGCCGGGCAATCGGGAGAAAAAGAAGCGAGAGGAATTGCTCAACTCGCTGAAGAAGAACGATCGCGTCATCACGACCGCGGGCATGATCGGATCGGTCGCAAATATTTCGTCGGACGGCAAAGAGGTCACGCTGAAGTTCGGCGATTCGACTCGTATCCCGTTCGTTCGGTCGAGCATTCAGACAGTGTTGAGAGACGATTTGGAAGAAAAAACCGGGGCGAAAGCCGCTTCCGAGAAGTGACGTCTCGGAAGCCCTCGCCGTGGTCCGGGCTCAATCTGCCCGTTTCGGTATCGCACAGTAGAAAATGGAATTGTCGATGTTGTCATTACTTTTCGCACAGGCTACCGAGACCGTTTCGTCCGAGGCGGGCTCGGCGGCCGTCATTGGTGATCCTACGACCGCGGACGGCGTATCCGGCTGGATCATCTTGCTGGTGGTTCTGGCGGTCTTTGTCCTGCCGTTCCTGATCGGAGCGGCGCTCGGGAAACTGCTGAAGTTGCCCGATCTCGCTTTCAAGATGGGCGTCGTGCTGTTCGCCGCCGCGATGGGCTCTGCCCCGTTTATCTGGGCAGCCACCAATGGGGAAAACCTCAAAGACACCATCAACCTCGGCATCGATCTGGCCGGCGGAACCAACCTAGTCTATCGCGTCGTTGAGACCGAAGACAAACCGATTACCGACCAGGTCATGGATCAGATGGTCGGGGCCGTTGCCAAGCGGATCAATCCGTCAGGCACCGAAGAGGTCACGGTCCGACGGGTCGGCCGCGATCGGCTGGAGGTCATCGTCCCGGGGGCTGACCAAGAAAAGGTTGAGCAAACCAAAGACCGGATCATCAACAGCGGTAAGCTCGAGTTCGGCATTCTGGCCAACAACAATCGGCACCGCGACTTGATCGCCGAAGCGCGGCAGATGTCCGGAAGCGAGCGGCTGCTTTATCGCAACGGTGAACTGCGAGCCGAGTGGATTGATGTCGCGATCGGAGCCGACGGCAAGTTCAAAGACGTCGACGACCGATTCGGCGTTGCTCCTCGGGCGGTCAACAATGAAAACAAAGTAGTCGAATTGGTCGATTCGCCAGAGCAAGGTAAGCGTCAATTCCTTGTTGTTTATGACGACCCTGACCGGCGTGTCACCGGCGATTACCTTCGCAGCGCCTATCCGACAACGGATCAGAGCGGACGACGCGTCGTCGGCTTCAGTTTCAACGCCAAGGGAGCGAGCCGATTCGGCACGCTCACGTCGAATTACCGCCCGCCGGGCGACAGTTTTCGCCACCGTTTGTCGGTCATTCTGAACGGCAAGATTCACAGCGCCCCGAGTATCGAAAGCGTCATCTCGGGCAGTGGTACGATTTCGGGCGACTTCTCGCAGGCCGAGATCAAAGCATTGATCGACGTCCTCAATGCCGGTGCCCTGCAGCTCGATATCGACAAGTCGCCGGTCAGTGAGTTCACGATCAGTCCTTTATTGGGTGAAGACACCGTCAACAAGGCGCTGTCGGCGATTTTGTGGGGCGGCATTATCACGCTCATCTTTGTGGCTTCGTACTATCTCGTCGCCGGTTTAATCGCCGACCTCTGCCTCGTGCTCAACATCATCCTCGTGATGGGCGCGATGGCGTTCATCGAAGCGACCTTCACGCTGCCGGGACTCGCGGGCATCGTGCTGACGATCGGGATGGCGGTCGACGCGAACGTGCTGATCTTCGAGCGAATTCGCGAGGAGTTGACCCGCGGCTCGAGCTTGCGGATGTCGATCTCCAACGGCTTCGACCGTGCCCTCAGCACGATCGTCGATGCCAACGTCACCACGTTGATCACGGCGGTGATTCTGTTCGTCATCGGAACCGATCAGGTGAAGGGCTTCGCCGTCACGCTCTTTATCGGCATCGTGACGAGTATGTTCACGGCCCTCTACTTCGGTCGCTTGATGTTCGACATCCTCGAGCGGAAGCGATGGATCAAGAGCCTGAAGATGAACAAAATCCCCGGCGTCGGCTCAACCCATTTCGACTTTCTGTCGGGGACGAAAATCGCGGTCGTCGTATCGATCTTGTTCATCGGGACCGGACTGGGCGTTCTGTTCAGCCGGGGGGCGAAGATGCTCGACATCGATTTCCGAGGTGGAACGATGGTCACTTTCGAATTAACCTCCGAGTCCGACACGGCGACGGTGCGCAAGATCCTCGAAGCCGTTCCCGAGTTTTCATCGGATGTGTCCGTCGAGCGATTGACTTTGGCGGACGACGTTGGGGAGATGGGACGACGGTTCCGGATGAGAACCACGCTCAAGGACGATTCCTCCGCCGGCGAGAAGCAGGCGGGAACTAGTGAAGGTAAGTCGGAGTCATCGAATGCGGCGGAGACAACGGCAGAAAGTGATACCCCAAAAATTGACGAGTTGATCGTCAGTGCGTTTGAGGATGCCGATCTCGACATTCGTCGAATCACGATGACCCACGGCGAGGTCGATCCGCTTACTGAAGAGGCTGCGGCGTCATTTGATCCGCTCTTCGCGGGCGGTTCACTGGCGACCGTGACAATTGAGAACGACGAAGAACTCGGCACCTCGACGATTAAGCGCTACGTCACGACCGAATTGGAAGCGGTGGCGGAAGAGAACGGCCGAAAATATGACGAGCTCGACTCGCTAGTCGAAGTTATCGGGATCGAAGGCAGCGGTACGAATGCGCCGCCGGGACAACCGAAGTTGTTCTCGACGATGCGAGTCGCGTCCGCCTCGATTGTCGACGATGGCGATCTCGCAACGGCGTTGGAAAACACGAAGGAAGCGATGGCGACGCATCCGGTATTCGATGAACGAAACAGTTTCGATTCCGCCGTCGCGGGCGAAATGCGCGAGACGGCGATTCTGGCTATTCTGACCAGCCTTGTGGCGATCGTCGCTTACCTTTGGTTCCGTTTCCAACGGGTCACCTTTGGCCTCGCCGCGGTCGTGGCCCTTGTCCACGACGTGCTCGCGGTCCTCGGCTGCGTGGCAATCGCGGCAGCCATTGCGGGTTCGACCGGCACCACCGTGTTGGGCCTTGAAGAGTTCAAACTCAATCTGCCGATGATCGCGGCCTTCCTGACGATCATCGGGTACTCATTGAACGACACGATCGTTGTGTTCGACCGAATTCGCGAAGTGCGGGGCAGGAGTCCGGACCTGACCGCAGCGATGATCAATACGAGCCTGAATCAAACGCTGGCCCGTACGTTGCTGACATCGGTCACAACGTTCATCGTGGTATCTATACTGTATGCCTTCGGTGGTGAAGGCATACACGGATTCGCGTTTTGCCTGGTCGGCGGCGTACTGATCGGTACTTACAGTTCGATTTACGTCGCGTCACCCGCTCTGCTTTGGCTGATGAACCGGACCGCGAAGAAGAACAGCAGCGCTCCCGCTGCCAAGCCGGTCGCTCAGACGACTTAGAGCGCTGGCCTGCGATTGATATGCGAAAAGCCCACGAGTCAGACTCGTGGGCTTTCTTGTTGGGGCAGAACTATTCTTCGACGGCTACCAGCCGAGCGACATGTTCGTTTCGATCGCCCGCTGGGCTTCATGCAGATCGCTGCCGGTATCAAGCATGTAGAGGCGGATGGCGTGAACTTTGTCGCCGCGAGCCCGCGAAAGGCAGTCGCGGGCCGTGTCACATGGTTCGACGGAATCGCGAATCCCGAGCATACCTTTGGAGATCACCCAAATGTCGCGGGGCCTTCGCGTAACGCGGACGACCTCTTCTTCAGGGTAGTGTTTTTCTGCGATCTGGACCGCATCGTCTTGGTTCTCCGCCCAGCTAATCATAATGTGCTGGTTGGTTTCGATCTCATACAGCGCCATGGTTTAGTCCTTCCAACAAGACCGGTGCGGATCAGGCACTCGGACATCCGACGGTCCGAGTTTCGCCGCGGATCGGGCGGCGGCTGACGGGGCAGTATAATTTGACGCATTGCTCGATGCCATCGGCGGCACACAAATGAATCCGGTCGAAGACTTCAAGCAGGATTTTTTTCCTCGGCCGCACTGACACGCACATACAGCGGTTCGAGTTCGAACGGGTCACAGGCGTCGCAATTTCTCTGCGTGTCGATCGATAGTCGAGCGACGGTCGCGGCCATCGGAACCGCCTGTACGTCGTCCGCAACTTGGAACCCTGTGTCCGGTTTCGTGGCGTCACCTCGAGGACGACCCGGTCCAGTCAGCAGGATTGAACCGCCGTCTTCAGCGACATCCGACAGCACTTGATTCGCAGATAAAACCCGCATTGGCGATGTCGCTCTCCACATCGAATCGATTTTTTCGAAGCGTTGAGCAAACACGTCGCCCCGTTGGGCATCAATCATGACCACACACTGAGTCTCGTCGCATCTCGACTGATGGGCGATGACCTCCGGCGTTGCGACGGCGACGAGGCGGCAACCGATCGCATAGGCGAGTGTTTTCGCAAATGTGATTCCGACGCGCAGACCGGTAAAACTCCCGGGACCGTGGCTGACGCCGATCAACCCGACCTCGTTGAGCGAATACCCGTGCGCCAGAGTCAAAGCCTTGGCCTCGCTCACAATGGCTTGGGCCTGACGCCGACCTTCGCGTTCGATCAACCGCTCTTCAAGTAGTTGCCCGTCGCTCATCAAGGCGAGTGACCCGGGACGGACCGAAGTTTCAATGCCCAGGACGATCACGAGGCGAGCTCCTTTGCACCGGCATCGGGATTCCCTTCGATCGCCAATTCGGACCGCATCTCGGCAAGAAAACGTGACGGAATCGTCGGGCGTAATTTGCCCCATTTCCGACGCGCAAGGGCACGGCTGAGCGTCAGGGAGTTCATCGCGCGAGTGATGCCGACGTAGGCGAGCCGCCGCTCCTCTTCAATCGCGGCGCCACCGATGTCGAGACTGCGGCGATGCGGCAGCAGACCTTCCTCCATTCCGACAAGATACACCCGCGGAAATTCCAATCCCTTCGCGCTGTGCAGCGTCATCAATCGGATGGAGTTCGCGTCACGCCCCGATTTTTCCTCGGTCGCGAAGTCCCGTCCGTCGAGTGACGTCTCTTCGAGAAATCCGCCGAGCGAGGGCCGTTTCGCCGCGGCCGCGTATTCGCGCATTGTTTCGAGTAGTTGATCGAGGGCCGCGGCGCGGCCGAGCTGTTGCGTCGGTTCGCTGTAGAGGCGTTCGATCTCCGCCCGATATTCGATTTCGTCGATCAATTCCGACATCGCGTCGTGCAAGCGAGCGGGTTGAGCTTGAAAACGGTCGCGATACTTCTTGACGAGCGATCGCAATCCGCGAATGGCATTGATCGGCTTGGGACCCAGAACGCCCTGCACTGCGAGTTGTTCAGCCGCTGACCAGAAGTCGACTTTCGTTTTCACCGCCGCGTCGACAACCTTCTCCACCGTCGTCCGACCGATCCCACGGGCGGGGGTGTTGATGATCCGCGCCAGCGCCTGCCGGTCTTGCGGGTTGATCACAACGCGCAAATACCCGAGCAGGTCGCGAATTTCTTTGCGATCAAAAAATGATTGCCCGCCGAGCAATAAATACGGCAGCCGCTTACGGCGAAATTCCGATTCGATCACGCGTGGTTGTTCGTTGGTGCGAAACAGTACCGCAATGTCGGACGGCGGAACTCCGGTCTGATTGATGAGATAATCAAGTTCGAACGCCAACTGCCGAGCTTCTTCGGTCTCGTCGTCGAATTCCAGGAATTTGACGTCGGCAGAGCCGCTTCGGCCCGCTCTGAGTTTCTTCGGGTGCCGGTCGCGATTGTGCCGAACAAGTTCGTTTGCGAGGTCGAGAATATCGATTTTGCATCGATAGTTGTCTTCGAGCCGGATGACCTTCGCACTCGGAAAGTGCCGGCCGAAATTCAGAATGTGCGTGACCTCGGCGCCCCGCCAGCCGTAAATCGATTGGTCGTCATCACCGACGACACAAAGCTGTTGGTGATGCTCGACGAGGGACTGGACTAAACGAAACTGCACCCCGTTGGTGTCCTGGTATTCGTCAATTTGCACGAAATCGAATCGCGTCTGCTGCCGGGCACGGACTTCAGGATCGGTTTCCATTAATCGCACAGTCAGCAATAGCAGGTCATCGAAGTCGACGCCGCCCGATGTCTTGAGAATGCCCTGATAACGTCGGTACGCGATCGCCGAGAGCAGATCGAGATCATCTTCGGTGTTCTCCGTCGCTTCGTCGGGAGAGACACCGTTCATCTTCCAGCGGCTGATTCGGCTGAGCAAATCGGCCGGCTTCATGGCTTTGTCGGTCAGTCGGACCTCGCGCAGCGCCGCCCGCGCAGCCGTTTCCTGATCGCCACGATCATAGATTGCGAAGGTCTTGGGATAGCCGAGCCGTTCGATTTCCTCGCGGAGAACACGAACGCAATAAGCGTGAAACGTTGAGACGAGCGGCTTCGACTTCGACCGTCCCATCAAAGCGACGGCTCGCTCCCGCATCTCCTTGGCCGCCTTGTTCGTGAAGGTGACCGAAAGAATGCGTTCCGGGGATGTGCCCCGCCGCACCATTTCAGCCATTCGGCTCGTGATCACACGGGTCTTACCGGTTCCCGCCCCCGCCAAGACCAGCAACGGTCCGTCAAGATACTGAACCGCATCGGCCTGAGCTGCGTTCAGTCCGGATAAAATCACATCGACGCGTGACATCATTTCGACCCGGCGCACGCGGTCGGCGGAGAACTTTCTTTCGGACGCGCCTGATCCAACGCGGTCAACATGCGAGTCATTGATGGCCATCGCCGATCGCGGTCGGTGGCCATGCCCTGCATGATCACATCCGCGACTTCAGTTCCAAACTTTGGCGCCAGTTCGACCATCGACTTCGGCGGAGTATTCATGTGATGCATCATGGCATCAAGCGATTTCGCCGGTTGCCAGGGACGCTGCCCCGTCGCCAATTCGAAACAGGTCACCGAGTAGGCAAACACATCGACGCGTTCGTCGGTTTGTTGACGTCGAATCAGTTCAGGAGCCATGTAGTTGGCAGTTCCGGTCCGATTACCCGGTCGACAGAACTCTTTCTGCAGAGGGATCGTCAGTCCGAAATCAAGTAATTTGATGCGCCCGTTGACAGTGATGAAAGAGTTTCGAGGGCTGATATCGCGATGCAGGTACCGGCAGGAATGAAGATATTCGATTGCACGTCCGAGTTCGATGAACCATCGGCAGCGCTCGCCCGGATCGGGCTCAGATTCCGCACCGACCCGCGCGGCTAACGTCGTTCCTTCGAGATATTCCATAGCGAGAAATGCCTCCCCATCCTTGGTGAGCCCGTGCTCGTAAGTGCGAACGACGAAAGGGTGCGACAGAGATACCGCAATTTCGCCTTCGCTCGGTTTTTCTCGCCGCTCAAACCGAGCTTCGAAGCGATCCGTCTTTTCGCGATCGAGGATTTTGAGGGCAGCCTGTCGGCCAACTTCGTTGTCGAAAGCTTTCCAGACTTTCGACATGCTCCCCTGCCCGATCGGCCCGATGAGATCGAATCGGCGCTTAATATTGACCCGCTTTGGTCTCTTTCCGAACAGGCGTTTTAGAAAAGACATGGGAAGGAGGTCGAAGTGAGATTTCGGTCAGCCGCAATAGTCGACCAGCCGCGCTACCTCGGTCCGAAGTTCCGGCCGGGGGACAATTCGATCGATAAATCCGTGCTCGAGCAGAAACTCGCTGGTCTGAAACCCGGGTGGCAATTGAACCTTCACGGTTGCCTGGACCACGCGAGGCCCCGCGAAACCGACGAGCGCTTTGGGCTCAGCGATAATAATGTCTCCGAGCGACGCAAAGCTCGCCGCAACGCCGCCCATAGTCGGGTTAGTCAAAATCGAAATGAATAACCCACCTGCCGCATGAAATCGCGCCAATGCCGCAGACACCTTGCCCATTTGCATTAGCGACAGAATGCCCTCATGCATTCTTGCGCCACCGCCGGAGCCGCTCAAGATGACCAGTGGCAGCCTCAACTCCGTCGCCTTCTCGATCGAACGGGTCAGCTTTTCGCCCACGACCGAACCCATGCTCCCCATGATGAAAGCAGAGTCGGTCATGGCAAAGATAACCGGTCGGCCGCGCATATAACCTTTCCCGGCGACACATGCCTCGGATAAACCAGTCTTCGCCTGCTCTTCGACCAGCCGGTCCGCATAAGGCCGCTTGTCAGAGAACTCGAGAGGATCGAGTGGCCGCAATTCCGTAAACCATTCCTCGAAGCTGTCTTCGTCGAATAGTTGACGGATTCGTTCGGCAGCGGAAACGTAAAAATGATGTCCGCATTCAGGGCACAGACCCGACTGTCGGTCAATCAGCTTGCGGAAAACAGTGGCCCCGCAGGCCGGACACTTGACCCACAGGCCTTCGGGGACGCCGCGTTTTTTCGGACGGTCGCTCTGACGATTCGGCGCACTCGCTGTTGCCGCCGAACTCGCACCATTGGGAACTGCTGCGTCGTTACTCATTTCGCATCATCCTCCGCCGGCATCATTTCCGCTAATCGATGCCCCTCAGTCGATCCGTCGAATCGGGATTCTTCGTGACCGCCGCCGCCATCTGAGTGCGGTTCACCGTTCGACGTCAGGACGGCTTGGCTCGCCACAGCGACCGCCGGCTCGGCAGGCCGTTTCGTCGAATGGCCATTCAAAAATAGTGGTTCAACCGGCGAGCCGGTACTGCTGCAAACAGGACCGCGAAATTCGATCTCTGTGCCGCAGGCCACACTGGCAATCAACGAGGCGAGCGGCTCGGCGGCGACGATGCCGATCCGACCACTCTTTTTCAGCGGCCGCTTGAGGACCTTGCGCACACGCTCCAGTGCGTCTCCGACGGGTTCACCCTGAGGCGGGCAGACGGCTTCGGGAGACTCCTGCCATTGGCGGATCAGCTTCGGGTATTTCTTTCGAATCTCTTCGAGCTTCAATCCCTGCCATAAGCCCTGATCGAGATTACGCAGCTCCTCCTTCGCCTTGACCGGCACGTCAAGTTCGTCACCAATCTCTTGGGCCGTGCTGAAGGCGGGTTCCCCGGGGTCGCACAGAATCATGTTCAGGTTCGCATCTCGCAGCGCTTCGACGCAGTCCATCACAGACGCTGATCCGTGATCGCTCAGCGGAAGATCGAGACGACCCTGAATCCGATTCTGATCATCAAAGTCAGTCGCGGGAGGGCGAATTAAAACTAAGTGTTGGCACATGGGGTCCGTCTCATGCTCGGCAGATCGGTCTCATTGACCGTCGGCTGCACTTGTTTCGGCGATGTCGGCTTGATGCGTCAACGCCTTGATCGCCGCACCGTAATCATCTGCATCGAAGATCGAACTGCCTGCCACAAAAAGCTCTGCTCCCGCCGAAGCGGCGCTGCTGATTGTCTCGGTCCCGATTCCGCCGTCGATCGAGATAATCAGGCGGTCGCCAGCCATCTGACGAAGTCGGCTGACTTTGGGCAGCACCTGCGGCATGAATTTCTGGCCTCCGAATCCCGGATTCACACTCATTACCAGAACGAGATCCGCCGCGTCGACAAACGGCTCTATTCGATCAAATGAAGTGGGCGGATTGATTGCCAGGCCAGCCGTAAGTCCTGCATCGCGAATCGCGGCCAAGTTGGCCGTTGGATCGGGTTCGGCTTCGATGTGAAAAGTGATCGCATCGCAACCCGCATCCGCATATTCCTTCCACCAGCGACTCGGCTCGGAAATCATCAGGTGGGCATCGAGTGGCAGGTCGGTCCGCTCACGAATCCGCTCGATCACCATTGGGCCGTAGGACAGATTCGGGACGAAATGTCCGTCCATCACGTCGAGATGCAGCACCTCCGCGCCGGCATCTTCGAGTCGACTGATCTCTTCGGCAAGATTGCCGAAATCACATTTCAGCATCGACGGCCCCATGACAGGGCGACCGGGCTTCAAGCGGCGAATTGTCTCGTTGCGTTCCATACAGCTCGGATCGATTCGGGAATCCCCGGCTTGACCTTCAAAGTGCGACAGAGGTATTGCAGGACCGATACGATTCTGATCCATCGGTCAATTGTCACCGATCGATCGTCATTCGTCTAGCCGATGTCGAATAGCCGACGTCAAACGCGACGACCCGTCACGCAATTATTACCGCAAGCCAACGTCTCAGCCTTCGCCGAAAATGAACTTCCCCGCCTCGATCGCTGATCGCGACGAAGCGGGGCACAGTTCATGTTCGTCACGAATCGCTACAGCGAGGCGAGTTTAGCGATCAGGTCGGCGGTTCGGTTCGAGTAGCCGAATTCGTTGTCGTACCAGCCCATGACCTTGACCATCCGCGATCCGATGCGGGTCGTCCATTCGCCGTCGAAGATGACGCTGTGCGGATTGCCCACGATGTCGCTCGAGACGATCGGGTCCTCGGTGTACTCCATGATGCCTTTGAGCGGCCCTTCAGCGGCCGACTTCATGGCGGCGTTAATCTCATCGACAGAGACGTCTTTCCCCAAAGTCGCGGTAAGGTCCGTGATGCTTCCCGCCGGTACCGGCACGCGAAGGGCCAGGCCGGTCAGCTTGCCTTTCACCGCCGGGTAAACCTTACCGACCGCTTTGGCCGCCCCGGTTGTCGTCGGGATGATGTTCAGTGCCGCGGCCCGGGCCCGGTGCGGGTCGCTGTGCAACAGGTCGAGCACCTGCTGGTCGTTGGTGTAAGCGTGGATGGTGGTCATCAGACCTTCTTCCAAACCGAAGTTTTCGTTGAGCACCTTCACCATCGGAGCCAGACAGTTGGTTGTGCAACTCGCGTTCGAGATGCACTTGTGATCTGCGGTCAGCTCCGAGTCATTCACGCCAGCCACGACGGTCAGATCGACTTCATCTTTCGCCGGGGCGGAAAGCACAACCTTGCGGGCGCCCGCTTTGAGGTGGCTATCGTAGCCCGGTTTGGCGTCGGTCGCCCGCGACGTGAAAATACCGGTTGATTCCAAAGCAACGTCGCATCCGAGCTCACCCCAAGGGAGTTCGGCGGGGTTACGCTCTGAATAAATTTTGATCGGCTCGTCATTGACGATCAGCGTGTCGCCTTCGACCGACACGGTGCCGGGGAATCGTCCCTGCACGCTGTCGTACTTCAGCAACATGCCCAATAACTTCGGATCGCCCAAATCATTGATACCAACGATCTCAAATTCGTCCGGACGCAGTGCCATGGCCCGAAAGGTGATACGACCGATTCGCCCGAATCCGTTGATGCCGACTTTTACCGCCACTGGAATCTCCCGTCCCCGTTGACCTGACTAAACCGGTAACGGGAAACAAACCCCGCACCGCAAGGCCCCGGAAGAATCGCCGGGGCAAGTGCGAGTCTAATGGCGTTCGGAGAGCGGAACAAGAATCGGGGGGTGAGGTCACCACGTATCCACAAATCCGAATTTACTGATGCTTTTCGGGCCGACGTCCTCTGACAGCATTGAGTATGACATCAGAAACCGGTCACTGACGCTTAAGTTGCGCCACCCGCAAAGTCGATGTAACCGTCAGAGTCATCTCCTCGCCGGTGGCATCGGCATCCATTGCGCGAGTATTTCGGCAAATTTACGCTCGGTGGACTGCTCGGATCACGGGCAAGAGCCGGCAGGATCAGGTCGTCGCATCATGGACGAGGAATTGCTGCAGGAATTCCTGGCAGAAAGTTGGGAAAATCTGGCCCGACTCGACCAGGAAATCGTCCGACTCGAACACGAGACCGGCAACGCTGAGCTTCTCGACAGCATTTTCCGGACAATTCACACGATCAAAGGCACCTGCGGATTCATCGGGCTGGTGAATCTCGGCACCGTCACGCATTCGACCGAGAACGTACTCGGCAAAATGCGGGAGCGGGAATTACCCGTGACGCGTGAGACGATCTCGCTCGTGCTCAAAGCCGTTGATGCCATCAAAGCTTTGCTTGAAGGCATCGAAGCGACCAATTCCGAGCCGCAGACCGATCACACTCGGCTACTCGCCCAACTTGACGCAATGGCCACGGGAACCGATCTCGAATCAGAGTCCGATGGCGATGAAGTCACCGTCGAATCGCCGATCGACTCCGTCTGCGCGGCCTCGCAAGCCGATCTGGAGGAATCCTCCGAGGCCGATGGCTCTCTGTCGTCCGACCAAAGGATTTCAGATTCGGTGTGGGACAGCCAATCTGCGGCTGCCGATCCGTCGTCAACCGAGACTGGGCGGCGAACTGCGGCCGATCTGTCGATTCGGGTGAATGTCGACGTCCTCGATGGTCTGATGGATCTCGTCGGTGAATTGGTTCTCACGCGCAATCAATTGTTGCAACTGGCTCGAGCCGACGAAGAGTCACAGTTTGGCAAGCCGATCACACATCTGAATCGCGTCACGTCCGACCTGCAGGAAGGGGTGATGAAAACCCGGATGCAGCCGATCGGGAACGCTTGGAGCCGACTGCCGCGACTTATTCGCGATCTGGAGCAAACCACCGGGAAGTCGCTTCGACTTCAAATGAGCGGGTCGGAGACGGAACTCGATCGAACGGTGCTTGATGCGATTAAAGACCCGCTGACGCACATGATCCGCAACTCGGCGGATCATGGCATCGAAACGCGGGAGGCCCGCCGCGCCGTCGGCAAACAGGAATGCGGAACGATTCGGCTCGAAGCTCATCACGAGGGCGGGCACGTCATCATCAGTATCGCCGACGACGGTGGCGGCATCGATCCGGAAAAGATTAAACGCAAGGCCGTCGATCGCGGCTTGATCACGTTCCCCGATGCAGAACGCCTGAGTGAGCAGGACGCTCTGCAATTTATCTTCCACGCCGGGTTTTCGACCGCCGAGAAAATTAGCTCGGTGTCGGGCCGTGGTGTCGGCATGGACGTCGTGCGGACTGCGATCGAAGAAATCGGCGGAACAATCGACCTCAACTCGATCGTCGGCGTCGGTACGACGATTCGCGTCAAAATCCCGCTGACGTTAGCGATTATTTCCGCATTAATTGTCGAGAGCGGTGGCGAATGCTTCGCCATCCCGCAGTTGGGAATCGTCGAACTCGTTCGCGTTTCCGCTGAAGACAGCAGTCGCATTGAGCAAATCAACGGCAAAAAAGTGTTGAGGCTCCGGGAGCATTTGCTCCCGCTGGTTCATCTCGGCGAGGTGCTCGATCTTGAAAGTCGTGAAACGAGCGACGACCAAACG
Organism: Stratiformator vulcanicus; assembly: GCF_007744515.1. Lineage (NCBI taxonomy): Bacteria > Pseudomonadati > Planctomycetota > Planctomycetia > Planctomycetales > Planctomycetaceae > Stratiformator > Stratiformator vulcanicus. The sequence goes on along the minus strand of NZ_CP036268.1, from coordinate 2,722,309 downwards.
TGTCTCAATATTGTCGTCGCGCAAATTGATGACATGAGGTTCGGGCTGACCGTCGACGAAGTCTTCGACACCGAAGAGATTGTGGTCAAACCGTTAGGGCGGTTGTTGCGTGAGCTTCCGTTTTATCAGGGCACGACGATTCTCGGCGACGGTCGAGTCATCATGATTCTCGACGTCGCCGGCATCGCGACCAGTAGCGGTGCGTTCGACGGTACCGTTGGAAAGCCGTTACCGACGCCCGATGAAAATCCCGATACAGCCGGCGTCATAACAACGCTGCTGCTATTCGATCCGGGGCATGGACGGACGATGGCAGTGCCTTTGGGACTGGTCGCGCGCATCGAAGAGTTTCCCGTCGATCGCGTTGAACAAACGGGTGAGGGGCCGGTCATTCAATATCGGGGCACGTTGCTCCCGCTGTTGCCGATGGATAACGGTTCCCACCCCGTTGTCGACAGTGCGACGCAACCAGTCATTGTTTTTACAGAAGGCGACTGCTCGATGGGCCTGATGGTCCGAGAAATCTTGGACATCCGCGAAGTGATGTTCTCGATTGAAAGACCGTCCCGCATCCCCGGCATTCTCGGAACATCAATCGTTGACGGCAAAGCGACCGAGATCATCGACGCGCAGCACTACGTCACCAGCGCGACACCGGAATGGTTCAATCGTAGCAGCTCGACCGATGTCGCCAGCATTGTGGTCGTCGACGACTCTCTATTCTTCAGGCAACTCGTGAAGACCTCGCTGGAGTCGGCCGGATTCGACGTCGCGGCCTTCGGCGGAGCGGCTGAAGCTCTTACTCACCTTGAGCGGAACCCGCGAGTCGATCTGGTCATTGCCGATATTGATATGCCGCAGACCGACGGGCTCGAATTTGCTCGACAGGTTCGCGAATACAAGCCGAACGACTCCGTGCCGATGATCGCTTTAAGCGGGCACGAAACCGAAAAGGTAAAACGAGCTGCACTCGACGCTGGCTATGACAGGTTCTTAAAGAAGTTCGACTCGCGGGAAGTCGCCGCGGCGATTCGAGAGCTCTATACCGCTCCGATTCTCGCTAAGGCGGAAGCACATTGATCATGGACGATCCTCAGAGCACGCATCAAAACAAAAACGCGACCGGCGATCCACTGCCGGTCCGCCAATACGTTTCATTCCGCGTGGCCGGCCAACTCTTCGGGATTCCGGTCGAGTCCGTTCAGGAAGTGCTCAACCCGCAGCAGATTTCGCGAACGCCAAAATCTCGATCCGAGATTTCCGGCCTGTTAAATTTGCGTGGTCAGATCGTAACGGCGGTCGACCTGCGTCGGCGACTCGGACTGGCCGCTGATCCTGCCGTCAGCCCGATGAACGTCGTTTGTCGGTTCGATGAAGAATCTTTCAGTTTCTTGGTCGACGAGGTCGGAGACGTCATCGATCTGCCCGCAAGTTCTCTTGAGCCCGTTCCGGGCACGGTCGACACACTTTGGAAATCGCTCTCGCGCGGAATCTACCAACTCGATCATGAACTCTTCTTGGTCCTCGATCTGGACGCCGTAATGAGCTTCGAAAACGAATATCGGAAGTCTGCCTGAGGGCGTTCGCCCTCGCATTACACTTCCAGTGACATCCGTTCCACATCATTCGCCGAGATAATCCTGTGCCTGCCACCTTTACCGTCTTGAGAAAATCACTTGATGAACTCGTCGCCCAGGTCGGCGAGGTCGCACGTCATTTTCGGGCACGCGTCGTGGATGAAGTGCCCGAGTTAACGCCTGTGCTCGACGCAATCAGCGACGCCGCATTAAGCGACGGTTTGTCTCAGTTTCTCACAGTTCTTGGTCGTCAAGAAGATAATGCAACTTCGGTTGAACGCTTTTTAGAAAGCCTTTGCAGCCGGGTTAATGGCGTGATGCTTGACCGCGGACAAGTTAATGCTCTGAAGGCTGCTTTGACCGACGCGGTCACGGCCATTCAAACCAACTCATGGGATGAGAGGACCGCACGTGATTGGGCAGAAGCGCTCGACTCCGCGGAAGACATCCTTCTCGGCACGATCTTGGTAGCTTCAGCCACATCCGATGAAGCTGCAAATATCGAAACTTCCGCTGAACGCATTTTAGTCGACGACGCCAATTCTCAAACGTCCGGTGTTGAAATCTCAAGCAACAAACCAGAGCAAGCCAAGCCGACGGCATTTGATATCGAAGAGCACTCAGACGGCGCGGTTTTGGATGCCGAATCACGCGTTGCCATCCCGGACGAAATAAATTCCCTCGACGATAAGGATATGAGCGAAATGTCAACCGAACACATCCTCGCGGAGATCGAACGTGTCAATTCCCCGGCTCCGTCGAATCAGGCGAGCCTCGACATGTCGGCTTTCGAAGCGCAGCTTCGAGAACACCATCAACACCTCGGCTTAATCACTTCTATTTTAGATGCCCTCAGCACAGCGACCGACGAGCGGACCATCTATGAGGTTGGACTGCGAGAGATTTGCGGCTCCCTTGGATTTCGCTGCGGCGGATTTTGGAAAGCTGATGTGAGTTCAGAGCAATTGACTCTCGTAGTCGAAGCAGGTGACGTTCCGATCGACCTGTCAGAGGTAAATCAATCCGCCGTTTACGCGAGCGGCATCGGGTTGGTCGGCCGGGCCGCTCAGCAACGCGAGATGGTGCTCGCGCCGGAATTTAGTCAAGTCGAAACATCAAATCGCGCGGCTGTCGCCGTTCGTGCCGGTATCGTAACCGGCGTCGCCGTCCCATTAATGCGGGGCGACGATTGCGACGGCGTGCTCGAATTTCTGCTCGATCATTCGACGGCCTTGGGCGACAGCCGAAAACAGACCTTGGCAATCGCCGCACAGCTTATTCGATCGCAGTGCGATCGCATTCAATCACTCCGCGCCGTCAGTGAACAGGCAGAGAACGCCGACTGTTTCGAACGGGACGTTAAGAGCGTAATCCAAATCGTCAGCTCAGCGTCGACGGAGCTCCAAGCCAGTAGCCAATCGCTCGCCGCTTCTGCCGAATTGACGAACCGCCAGTCGCACGTCGTCGCAACTGCCAGTGAGCAGGCGACGAAGAACGTTGAGACCGTCGCTTCCGCGGCTGAAGAGCTAAATGCGTCGATACACGAAATCGCCCGACACGTCGAAGATGCCGCTCACATGACGACCACTGCGGTTGAGGAGGCGGAACAAACGAATTCGACGATCCGACAGCTCGGAAAAGCGAGTAGCGAAATCGGACAGGTCATTCGCGTGATCACCTCGATTGCGCAACAGACGAACCTCTTGGCATTAAACGCCACGATTGAAGCCGCTCGCGCTGGGGAAGCCGGCAAAGGATTTGCGGTCGTTGCCAATGAAGTGAAAGAGCTGGCTCGGCAGACTGCGAAAGCGACCGAGGAAATCAGCGACAAGATCGGGGCCATTCAGTCGTCGACAGACATCGCCGTCACTGCGATCGAGTCGATCGGTTCACGAATCGGAAAAATTAATGAGATTTCGACGACGATTGCCTCGGCCGTCCAAGAACAGTCGGCCGCGACTCAGGAAATCTCCCGTAACGTGGCCGAAGCGGCGGGCGGAACCGCAGAAGTGACGAAAAGCATTTGCGAAGTCGCGAACGCCGCAGATGACAGCGGTCGCGGTGCGGCCGATATTCAGGCCGCCTCGGAGAATCTGTCGACGGAGTCGGCTCGACTCGAACAGATTGCCCAGGATTTCCTTGACAAGCTACGGTCGGCTTGAACCGGTTATAACGGTCAAGACAGTTCGCGCACCCTTAACGCCGCGGACACCTTTGACGTCGTGTTGTCACAACGCGACGGAAACGGTGTCCGCGGCGTTACTGTTTTGCCACGGCTCTTGCCTCAGTGACATAGTTTTCCGAACGCGAGTCTCTCACCTTTGCTGATGCCGACATGGAATAACTCAGATATCGCGACGAAAGCTCGGCGAAACTTTGAATTTCGATCGAGACAACAGCCCCCGAATCAATGTGCGGTTCAGCCCTCCACCGCTCTGACATCATGAAGCATCCTCCCGTACGCGTATTATTAGTCGACGATTCCGCCGTTGTTCGCGGATTAATCTCCCGAGTTCTATCGGCGGAGCAAGAGATCGACGTCGTCGGAGCCGTCATGAATGGCGCTGACGCCCTTGCCTGGTTGGGTCGTCACAAGGCGGATGTGGTTGTCCTTGACGTCGAAATGCCCGTCATGGATGGCTTGACGGCCCTTCAGCATATCCAGGCTCGTTATCCTAAGCTCACCGTCATCATGGCCAGCAGCCTGACGCAGCGCGGCGCCGAGACGACGGTCCGGGCCCTTCGAATGGGCGCGGCCGGGTGCGTCGCGAAACCCGTTGCGGGACGCACTTCGGATGGCATTAACCGTCTCGCGGCCGAATTGACGGAGCTCGTCATTGCTCTCGGTCAGCCATCCCAACGTAAAGCCGATCTTTCGAAGAGAGCAAATTCTTTTCTTAGTCCGGCGAAATTACGGCCAGTCGTTGCCGAGTCTTCGCGCGACGTGACGCCGCAGGCCATCGTGATCGGTGCCAGCACCGGAGGACCTCGCGCTCTGGCTCATCTCCTGCAGTCGATGTCGCGGGACATTACCCAGCCTATCTTTATCGTCCAGCATATGCCGGCGATGTTTACACCGATGCTTGCTGAACACCTCGGTCGTGATGCTGATCGGCCTTCTTTTGAAGCGACCGATGGAATGGTTGTCCAATCCGGTACAATCTATGTCGCACCGGGTGGTTTCCATCTTAAATTAGTTCGCTCTTCGGAAAATTCCGTTCAATGCTGCTTAACTGAAGACCCGCAAGAGCACTACTGCCGACCCTCGGTCAACCCGTTGTTCCGATCAGCGGCACAGGTCTATAAAGATGCAATACTCGGCATCATGCTGACCGGCATGGGTCAAGACGGCATCGAAGGGGCCGCCGCAATTCGCAAGATCGGCGGCAAAATGATCGCACAGGACGAAGCCACCAGCACCGTGTGGGGAATGCCCGGGGCTGTCGCGAAAGCCGGGCTCGCCAATTCCGTTTTGCCGCTCGCAGAAATTCCCGCCGCCATTTCGGAAATTGTCGAACCCAAGGCCGTGCTGCGATGAATCCAGACGACTATCGACTGCTTGCCGATTTCTTAAGACAATCGTCGGGCCTGATTCTAGGTGAGGGACGAGAATACCTCGTATCATCTCGGCTGAACCCGCTCGTCCGCCGATTTGAACTGATCGATGTCGGATGTATTGTGAAGCGACTCGCGGCAGGTGATAACGCCATTGGCAACGCCGTCATCGACGCGATGACGACGAATGAGACATTATTCTTTCGAGACAAGACCCCCTTTGAGGAATTACATCGCGTACTCCTGCCGGAACTGGTTGAGTCTCGACGCGCTGCGAGGAAACTTCGCATCTGGTGCGCTGCCGGCGCGACCGGACAGGAGCCCTACTCGATCGCGATGCTGCTGAGCGAATACTTTCCCGAATTCAGGGCGTGGGATATCGAAATCATCGCGACCGACATTGCCGCCGAGCCGATCGCCAGAGCAAAAAAAGGCCTCTACAGTCAATTTGAAGTCCAACGGGGACTTCCAGTCGAGTTCCGCAATAAGTACTTTACTCATTCCGAAGCGGGATGGCAGTTGATCCCCGCAATTTGCAATGCCGTGACGTGGCGGCAGCTCAATCTCTTGAAACCATTCGATTTCCTGGGGCGATTCGACATTATTTTCTGTCGAAACGTATTGATCTATTTTGACAGCGAAACGAAGCGGAGCGTACTGAATCAAATTTGCAGCCAAATGTCATCCGATGCGTACCTATACCTCGGGGCGGCCGAAACGGCACTTGGTGTCTGCGACGATCTGGAACGTCGCCGCGACTGTCGCTCGGCCCTCTACACGCTCGCGGGAGCGACTTCTGGAGCGGAAAGTAACGTCACTCGGCCACAACTTGCATGACCGTGACTCTTTGCCGGCAAATAAATTGTCATGAAGATTCAATTTTTTGAAGATAGCGCCGTCCGCGGGCTGCATCCGCTGATACTTTTGCGTCCGGCTTTTGATTTGATGTGTGGAGCGGCTACGCTGCGATCCCGATTGACGACTCCTCAGAAGCCGTTTGGCGCGAAGATTCGTCCTGAGCTTCAGGAGTCTTTCTTCGTCGAGGGTCTTGGGCAGAGCTGGGGCGGTCAAGAATATTGGGACAATGGGCCTACGACTTACGTTAATGCCCGCTGGATTCCCGATGCTCCCGCTGACGCTGAGATGGATGAAAACTCAGCGCTCTATATCGACGACATTCCGGTCTGTTTCAAAATCGATTCGCCGAAATTAATATTCAATGATTTTGAAAACATCGCCGACGCCGTCATCCCTTTAGCACGCAAGTGCAAGCGAATGGATGCGAGCGGCGTACTTCTTGAGTATCCGTGGGATATCATCGATCGCAACGCCCGGCAAATTGAACTCGATTTTGAGCATGGCGTCGGCCAATCGGATAAGCTTATGTCGCTTGGTTCAACTCGCAATTTCGAGGTCATCGGATCGCTCGATCAGCTACGTCTCGCCGCGACAGCTCAAATTAATCCGTACGTCGTGTTCGATACGACCGATGGCCCAATCACGGTTGCCGACGGTGCGGTCATCGATTCATTTACGAAAATCGAGGGACCCGCGTATATCGGTCGTGAAGCGAGACTGTACCGGGCGTTAATTCATGGCGGTACGACCATCGGTCCGGTCTGTCGGGTCGGCGGTGAAATCGAAGCCGCGGTCTTCCACGGCTACGCCAACAAATATCACGAAGGTTTCTTCGGTCACGGCTATGTCTGTCCGTGGGTGAATCTCGGAGCGCTGACAACGAACAGCGACCTCCGTAACGACTACGGCAACGTCCGCGTTCCGCTTGAAGGACACTCAATTGATTCCGGCCAGAAAAAGGTCGGGACATTTATCGCCGATCATTCGAAGACCGCGCTCTGCAGCCTATTTAATACGGGAACCTCTGTCGGCGCCATGAGCTTGGTGGTGCCCGGAGCAGGTCTTCTTCCGAAGCACATCCCGTCGTTCAGCCGGGTTTGGAACGGCAAGGTCGATGACGGCCTCGACCTTGATGCTGCCATCGAAACGGCGAGAATCGCCATGAGTCGAAGGGGTGTCGAACTGCTTCCCGCATCTGAAGAATTACTTCGTACTGTGCATGAACAGACGAGACCAGAACGGCAGCGGGCAATCGATCGCGCAAGCCGGTAAGTAAATCAGCTTAAGACGTCACCCGTGCGATCGATGAGGCGGCTGCCGAAAAGATCCGAGGTCTATATCTGACGCGACCGGGACCAAGATACGCTTTCGCTTGAAATTGCAGTGCAATTGCGTGAACCTTCGCGGCGACCACTTCTTTCTCGCGAGTTTCGCTCATGTCAACGTTCGACGAAGACCGCTCCCCGGACGAATCGTTTTCAGCCACGCCCGAAGCCGAACCTTCCGCGGAATCATTTGATTCGACCCTTGATGCCGAGCAGCATTCGACCGGCAAACAGCCCGGCTTGTTCGTCATCGCCTCGGGCGTCGTGACGGCTCTGGCATCGCTTGCGTTGCTCTATTATTTGGAGCACATCAAAGGTTGGACCGTCATCGGCTATTATTGGAACTTCGTGATTCCAATCGGAGCGATCGGCGTCGGCTTGTGTGCCGGTTCGGGTTACGGCATCGGGTCTTGGCTGACCGGCGCACGCATCGGTCGGACTTTGTTAATTACCGTGCTGGTTCTGCAAATTCTGTCTTACTTCGCAGCGCAGTACATCGAATACCTGATGGTTTTAGAGCAAATTCCCGAAGAATTTCGCCACGAGCATTCGTTCTTCACCTACTTTGATTCAGTAACCCGTGCGTTCGCCTTCCAGCAGGAAGGAGGAGGCCCCGGTCAGGCATTCGGTGCGTGGGGCTACGGAATGCGTTTCCTCGAGGCAGCCGGGTTTGCGTTGGGCGGCCTGATTGTTCCCGGAATTCTCGCGACCAACCCTTACTGCACAACGTGCAATCGTTATATGTCGACCAAATCCCAATACGCGGTTCTGCCGGCCGGAGTCGAACCACGAAAAATTAAGAAACGTGATAAGGAAGCACTGGCCGCCTATGAAGCCGAACAGGCCGCAGCACTCGCCGAGGGGATGAAGCTGGCCGAGAAGGTAGGCGAAGCGATCAGTGCTGACGACCCCGCGGGTGTCGCACAAATTCTTAATGAGCAGCAACCGCAGAAATCAAAAAATGAAAAGCAGTTGCGTCGCATCCATCTAAATCTTCAACACTGCTCGGTCTGCGCGGGTGGGAAATTCGTCGCACAATTGGTCGAGGGCCACGGCAAAGAGCAAAAGGTAGGGGCGATTGCCGAGTGGGATTTGCCGGAAGGCTTTGTTACGCAGATTGAATCAACGACGACCTGAGCTGACTGTGAGGTGCGCACCATCTCGAAGGTCACCTCAAGATGCTGCCGCCTGCAACCTTGATCGTTATAAGTCCAATAGAGCGACTATTTCATCCGCTTGTCGCCATCAAACTTCTTTGGAGTTTTCGAGTTGAATAGCAGAGCAAAGAATTGAGAAGCTTTCCAGAAAAGATAGAGCTACTTTCCCGACTGCTCACGGCAGTTAGTTATTTCGCCGTCGTCGTTGGCGTCGGCGTAATGTTCACAGCGGCACTCTATTGCATTGATGAAGGCCCGGGGCCTTTCACAACACATCATCAACGAGTATGGGCGACGCGGACTTTCTTCGGTGGAGCTGCTATCGCGATTACGTTTCCTCTGTTGGCGTCAGTTTCGGCGATCACATTGAGGATATTGCGACTTCCTGAAGGAACCATTTCGGAACACGCGCGCCGCGAGGAGACTTAGTCCAGCGAAGAACGGACGAACGACCTATAGGTCTTGCTAGTGAGAGGGCGCGGATCCCGCCGGGGGAACGGATCGTTTCCCGACGAAGCCTTCCCGCACACGATGTGATACGGTTCCCGACGGGATCCGCGCCCTCTCATTACGGCGTCGCTCGCATGACCGACAAGCGATGTCCAGAGCGAAGCGAAAACGTTCATTCGCTTCGCTCTTCTTGCTTTGCTCAGAGCCGCTTCAGGCTACTCGGGAACTTTCTCCTCGGCGATCAAATCGCCGAAGGTCTTGCCTTCGATCGAACTTTCTTTGGGCTCCGCACCAACGAAGGCTTTCTGCAATTGCTCTTCGTTCTTGACTCGCTCCGCACCGAGGGTTTCTTCGAACGCCTGGCCGTAGTGGTTGCGAATTTTCTTATTGGAGTCGTGGCAGACAAAGCACTTTTTCGTGCTCAGTTGCGGCTCGACTTTCGGGTACTGCTCCGCGAAGGCCTTGAGGTAATTGGGCCGAGCGTCGGCGGTGCTACCCAGACAGAACATCACGGTCAGAACGATCCCGGCAACGGCTAGCAGAAACGGTTCGAAAGATTTCGTACGCGGAGACATCGTGAGTACCTCGGAAGGAGTAGCGGTGGGAAAGGGGAAGAGAGTCCCCGAGGAGTTAGCACCCCGCGCGCCGTTTCCCGACTCTCGCCCCGAAGATTCAGCGTAAGTCACTGACTGAAATCGTCTTACCGCGGAGGAAATTGCGATCCCTTCGCCTGCGGAGGATGTGCCGGAATTTGCAGAAAGCGGTCAAATCGACAACGGCCGTTGTGAAAATGACTATGCAAACAGGGAACCGCAGCACTTAGTAGCGTTCGGAGATATCTCAACAAAGCAGCTCTCCGGCTGCCGCCGAACGATGATCATGTCTGATCGATTTGCAGCAGAAATTGGCCGAATTGATCATCAACAACGGTCACGTCTAATTCGCTCAATCGTGGTGGGGCACCATCGGGATCAGCAAAGTCGGGGATTCTGGTCAGCAACTGACCGACGGCATCATTGAACGAGGCGGCATGAACCTCGCTGCCGGGGTCGCCCTCGAAAGCGGCGACGTAACCGACACCATAGTGAACCGGACGGACTCTCAATTGCACGCTCATGGCGACTGGTCCGCTTCAGGAGTCGATGTCTGCGAAACGTTGATCGCCACAGCCAGCAGAGCCTCCAACTGCGGAATCGAGCGGCGCAAAGGATCAGGCCCGGCGTCGGTCGGCCCACGAAGTATTAGTGATTCGGGGTCACGCTTCTCCAAGCGAGCGATAGCTCCCCGGAGGTCGGTGATGGCCTCCGAATACAGTTTCGCTTCCACGCCCGCTGCACCGCGTCCGCCAAGATTGACAGCGACATCGGACTCTCGCGTAATTGCCGTCGAAAAGTCGCGAATCGCTCGCTTCGGCTCTCCCAGAGCGAGATAGGCTTCTCCCCGCCAACCGTAGGCACTGTTGAGGCGCGGGTTGGCCGCGAGCGCCCGATCGAGCAATTCGATGGCTCGATCATATCTCTCGTTTCGAAGCTGCGTGAGTGCGTTTACTAAATTAGCTTGCGCGTAATTCCGCTGCTGGGGCGTCACGCCGATCGATGCGATTGCTGAGAACAGAATCACGATCGTGACCACGGCCGGAAGAAATGCGATCACGAAGACCTTGCCCGAAATGCGGAGCCCCGGTGCTTCATCAAGTGGTTCTGCGAGATCGGGAGACGTGCGGGCGGTCGACATATCAGGCTCTGTTCTAACGACTCAGTACACTTTCATTTTGACTTCCGTCGGCCTCGCGTCCAGCCTCAGAATGCGAAGAGGCTTCGTCCGGTGCCGCCGGACCGTGCCCACGATGCGGAGTATCATTACGGGACCCACGGTCTTTTCTTCTGGATCGCCGGGCCGCGCGACGTTCGTTACGCAGTTGGACACGCAACTGTTGTTTGCGTTGCGAGGCAATTAGGCGGGCGTCTGCCGCTGAAAATCCCATGCTTTCGGCCAAATGCGCTAGCAGCCGAGATTCGCCTCGGCTGATGATGCCGTCAGACAGGGCGAGATCGACCAGTATTTCGAGGATCGCCCTCCCCTCCTGTCGATCGGTGTGGCGGTTGAAATGACTTTGTTCGCCATCTTGCTTTGCTCGGACGGCCTCATTCGACAGAGCCTGCATTTTCTCCCGAGAAAGCCCGTGCTTTTTCCCCAGTGCGACCAGTGCTTTTCGTTCGGTTGAAGACAATTCGTCGTCCGCCATCACGATTTGCGTCGCCAAGGAGAACATCGCCGCTGGGTCGACGATCGGTAGTGCCAGACTGTCGGCTGATTTTTGAAGCTGCCTGACCTGTCGAAAAGAATCGGTGGCGGTGTAAGGCTCGATCCCGGCCAAAATCCAGCCGTGTTGCCCATCGTTAAGCACCGCACCGCAGAATCCGCATTGTGCGGCGTGGCCGAGTTCCAGCGGAGCGCCGCAATCGGAACAATCGGCGGAAGAAAAAACCTGCCACTCGGACGAGGCGACGCCGACCGACCGCTCAAGAACGAAGACTTCCGTTCGAATCACCTGCGATCGAAGCAACTCCGCATTCTGCCCGTCCTTGACGGCAAAACGTTGACCCGACCAGCGAATCATGACACGAATTTGATCGGTCCGTCCGCGTTCTTTCGACTCATTTTCTCCAGACGTTACAGCGATTACTTCAACGGCTCCGACAGCCGGATTACTCCAACGAGATGGCTGCGCCCGGTAGGTCCGCTCAAGCTTGTCAGCGAAATCCGTATCGACCACGGGACGAATGTAGTCGAAGTCTCCGAAGTACTCCGCCGATCGCAGCCGCCAGAACATGACTGAGGCGCGATCTTCGACGTGCTGCAAACAGAAACCGGGATCGCGACGGTGAATCTCCTCGAGGCCCTCGTAAGCCGGTGTGGGCGGCGGAACGATCCACTCACTTTCCTGCGTGATTTCCGCCAGCACCCAGTCATGTTCTCCCGAATTCACAACCGATCGGCAGGCGGGACACCGCCCACGGTCGATGATCGTCAAACCGCTACCGCAGTTTGGACAGTTTCCTTCGATCGCCCCGGGACGTTCCAACGACTTCACGCCGCGGCGACGATGATAGGACCAATATTCGACAAACCGCTCGGGCGACGACGATCCGCGGATTCGGCGGCCCGAAGAAATGGAGAGGGTTTGGTCCACGGCCGATGCTTCAATCCGAACATGCAGCGTGTCAAACTGCTCGTCGCAAAAGGCGGCTGCGATCTCTGTCGAATACACTGACACGTTCGACATTTCATTCCGCTCGCCGTCCGCTTTTTGCATGTCGATTTGAAGTTGGAACCGCTCGGCAATTCCATCGCTGATGAAAGCCCTTACCGGCGCGAGATCCTGTCGTGACCAGGCGTCCTGAATCTTGCAGAAAGCGGAATCAAGGCGCCCGGCGAGTTCGTTCCAGTCGAACTCAGGGTCGCGAGATTTGATGTCGGTCAGGGCGCGCTCCCGCAAGCGGTTTTCCTGTAAACGTCGTCCAGAGCGGAACTGCCGAAGGGTCTTCGCCCGCTCACCAAAGACGGGCACTCCGATAAAGATTGCGATAATGATCAGGACGAGCGGGTACCCGATGACCGGGTAATGAATGCAAAGCCAGATCAGCCCGGCGATCAGTTCACCACCCCCGCCTCCACCGCCACTTCCCCCTCCTCCGCTAAAGCCGCCGCCCCCGCCTCCACCGCCAAAGCTGCCCCCACCTCCGGCCCTCGCGAATGCTTCTGCGGCGAACCCGAGGCTGCAGAGAATGGCGAAGAGCTTCGCGAGGGCGCGTCTCATGATAAACCTCTGCAGAACGATAGATGTTCGGGACGGCCAGATAAGGAACGTGTCAGTATTTGGGTCCGACGCGTTCGCGATAGCTCGAACCCGATTTGTACCACTTCTTTGATCGACCTGCGGTTTCTTTGATCGACCTGCGGTTCAGCGGATACAACCAATTTGAATGGCCGCATCACAAAATTGAGACCCCTGACGGTGACGGCCTCGCTGGCGCGTCGGGCTATCTAAAACAATAAATCGCCTTATTGCTCTGAATCTTCAACGCATCGGAGCGCGATCGGTGCGCTGGAACCAAATTCAATGTTGAACTTTTGTAGCGAATCGCGTTTGCTCTTCATGAGTTTGATCTCTTTAAAGGGGCGCGGATGCGATTGAATATTGCGACGATCCGAAGGTTCTCTGTGGCAGCCTTCGCACTGGCTTGCACGATGGCGTGTCCCGCGTTCGGTCAACCGCCGCAGGGTGGCTTCGGCGGATTCGGGGGCATCGGAGGTCTCGGCGGGGGCTTCGGCTCTCAAACCGCTCTGCCGAAGCCGCACGTATCGATCAAGGAATCGGGTAACAAACGCGTCATCGTTTCCAACGGACTGCCTGATCACGCCACGGGGCAATTTCCCAATCGCGGCAATCCGAACCGTATTTCCGCTCAGAATCATCGCTTCGATGTGCCGCTGAAGCCGCGGAATACTCGGCGTTTGACCTCTTCCCGTGGAGCATCGTTTGGAGTGGCACTGAATGGTGTGCCTTTCGATCCGTTTGCCGCTGAGTTTTGGCGTCGTGATCGACGATCGGGTTGGTCGTACGAACCGCTGGGCCCCGGTATTAATCTCGGTACCGATCAGAGCAATGCGCATGTCCAGCCGGGTGGGGTTTATCACTATCACGGCCTGCCGAAAGCCTACGTCGAAAAGCTCATCAATTCCTCTCCTGATAAGGCGAAGATGGTGCAGATCGGCTGGGCGGCCGACGGCTTCCCGATCTACAACAACTTCGGCCTGAAGGACTCAAACGACCTCGAAGGCGGGTTTCGCGAAATGAAGTCGAGCTACGTTCTCAAGCGGGGAGTGAGGCCCTCGGGCCCGAGAGGCCGCTACGACGGGACGTTCGTTGAAGATTGGGAATACGATCAGGAGGCCGGCGACCTCGACGAGGCCAACGGTCGGTTCAGTCCAACCCCGGACTTCCCCGACGGTATCTTTCACTATTACGTGACGACGGAGTTTCCGTTTATCCCTCGCTATTGGCGTGGTGAAGCTGACCAGAGCTTTCGCAAAGGTCCGCCCGGTGGCGGACCGGGTGGCGGACGGGGCCCCGGACCGCCCGGCCGTCGGCCTCCTCCATTCGGCGGCCCGCCGCCCCGTGGTGGTGGCGGCTTCGGCGGCTTCGGCGGAGCGGGAGGTCAACAGTAGCTTGAAGCGATCGCATTTTGGTCTGACTGACGAGGCCTCGAATTGACTCTGCTCTATCGAGAGAAAAATTCTGATCCAGCTGATCGAATCGAGGAAGAACTCCGCGAGTTGGCCCTGCGGTTTGAAGTGCGAATCGCAGGGCGCGATACGCTGCCGGAGGGACTACGCGAAATCGAGCGGTTGCCGATACTGCTCGACGAAGGGGAGACGTTCTCAACGCCTCAGCAGATTCGATCTCGACTCGACCACCTCGCGGCATTGATGGCGGACTGGAATCGAAAACATCAGTCCGACAGTTGCTACGTTGATGAGAACGGCGAAGTCTGCTGACGCGAAGCTATCTTTCTTGACCCGTGGCAATACCGCTGCCAGCACCTGCTTCGAGTAGTGCCGTCATCAACGCGGTACTTTCGCAGTATGACTCGAATTGGCAGATGCGGTCACCGCGAAATCGAAACAACTGGACGAAGTCGACTTCGTAAGGCCGACCCGTCTTGCGAATCTTCCCTGTTTCATGGGCGTGCAGGCTGACCAATGTCGGCTGCACGATCGCGATCCGGATTTGGGGACGTTGGTCGTCAAGCCATGAGTAATTACTCACCACCTTTTTCAGGACCGCCTCGCGTCCGATGACCGTTCCGGTAAACGGGTGTTCGGCAGGGCCATACCAAGCGTACTCGATGTCGTCGGTCAGAAACTTTTGAAACCGGTCGAGGTCACCCGCAATGATGGCGCGGTACATCTTCTGCATGATCGCGACATTCGCCCGTTCTCTCTCTGCAACATCTCCGTCGGCACCGGAAAACTCGGCCTTGGCAGAGATGTCTTTGACGAAACGGTTAAGAATCGGCGTGAGCGGGATTGGGTCCATCGCAATAAGAGCTTGAGATGCCGCATTGGGGGGAACCGAAGTCTACCCAATTTTAGGAACGGTCAAAGCCTTT